>JARGPA010000037.1 GCA_029213305.1 Phycisphaerales bacterium | reverse complement strand
GTTGCGTCGCACAAGGGAGAGCAACATCCGCGTCAACAAGGGACCATGGACGAGCCTCAGGGTGGTAATTCACTCCGTTGCTTGACCAATCCTTGAGTCTTCCGCGTTGAACTTCTTTGTAATCGATCAACTCGTGGAGTTGTTCGCTTGTCATCCCTTTGTCGAAAGAGATCGAGCCTCCCGAGTCTGACATCGTTACAACCTTGGCGCCTTTTTCCATTGCAAGCTCAGCTGCGTAGAGAGCAACATTGCCTGAGCCTGAAACCATGACACGCTTGCCGTCCATTGAATCGCCGTTGTGCTTGAGCATTGCTTCCGCAAAGGTAACTGTGCCATACCCTGTTGCTTCAGTGCGTCCAAGCAATCCACCTAACCCGAGTGGTTTACCAGTAAGAACGCCATCGCGTTGTTTGGTGATCTTCATGTACTGTCCGTACAAGTACCCGATTTCGCGGCCGCCCACTCCAATATCACCCGCAGGGACATCAACGCTAGGACCAATATGACGATACAACTCTCGCATGAATGCTTGGCAGAATCGCATGACTTCGTTGTCGCTCTTGCCCTTGGGATCGAAGTTGCTCCCACCTTTGCCGCCTCCGATGGGTTGCCCAGTCAGCGCGTTCTTAAAGCATTGTTCGTACGCAAGGAAGTGGAGGGTGTCTTCAGTCACACTCGGATGGAAACGCAATCCGCCTTTGTAAGGCCCAAGCACATTCGTGTGCTCAATGCGCCATCCAAAGTTGACTTCGACCCCGCCTTGATCATTCACCCATTCCACACGGAAACGGATCACACGATCAGGAATCAACAATCGTTCAAAGACGCGAGCTTGTTGATATGATTTATTCGACGCGATTACCGGACTAATCGACTCTGCGACTTCTTCAATCGCTGAACGATAGAGAGGGCCAGGATTTACTGCATTCATCTGTGATTCAAGATTCACTTCATTTGTACATGTAGTCATCAATATCTCTGTATCTAGTGGCCAGAATCATACGAACCCATGTCGTATAACCCTTCCCAAGTCAACTCTTCGATCGAGCACGCAATGACCGACTCATCTGTAAACAATATCACCATTACACCCGAGAGTAACCCATCTTTCGGCCGCATCTGGAAGATATCCGCTACTCAGCGTCTCGAACGCCCGCTCGAAGATGTCTTCCCCTTCTTCGCAGACGCTTATAACCTCGAAAAGCTGACTCCAGCGTTCCTCAACTTCAAAGTGCTCACACCCAAGCCCATCCAAATGAGCTCAGGATGCGAGATTAAATACACGCTCAAGATCCACAATATTCCCATCAAATGGAAAACAACCATCCTCGATTGGGATCCGCCGCACCAGTTCGTCGATAACCAAGACTCAGGTCCCTATTCACTCTGGCACCACACCCACAGTTTCGAGTCCATCAACAACGGCGACGCAACCCTATGCAAAGACACCGTCCTCTACAAACCCAAAGGCTGGATCCTCGCACCCCTCATCAACAAATACTTCGTCCAGAGAGATGTCACCAATATCTTTAACTATCGATTTAAGAAGCTCGAAGAGATATTCCCGAAAGTGGGCTCATCAAGCGACTAGTCAAGCAAGGTTCGCTCGTTTAGATCTTCTCGTACATTTGTAAGTTCTCGTGGAGTGCCCTCAACCCGCTTGGGCTCGACCATCGCTTTCCCACTCTTCGCGCCCGCGTCCTCAAACTTCTTCAAGGTCGGCATCATCCGCGAATCAATCGATCCGACAAGCTTGTTGTACCGATCCACAGACATCCGGATCGAATCCCCGAGCTTGCCCGCGTGCTCAAAAGCCGTCGCTGCACGATCGTGAAGTTCCTTGCCAAGCTCGAACAGCTCCGCTGCTTGTTCTGTTAACGCATGCTCGCGCCAGCCAACTGCAACCGCTCGCAACAACCCAATCAAAGTACTCGGAGACGCAAGGATCACACCTTGCTGCGCCGCGATATCGAGTAGGTCCGGTTTGCGCGATAGCGCAGCATCTATAAAGTGATCTCCAGGAACAAACATCACGACAAAGTCCGCGCTGCGGCCATCAAACAGTGACCAGTATTTCTTATCTGCGAGTTTCTTTACCTGCTCACTTGTGTGTCGCGCGAACCGTTGAAGCTCAACTTCGCGTTGTGAATCATCTTGTGCATTCACTGCTTCGATATACGCATTGATGTTTGCTTTCGCGTCGACGACAATCACACGATCGTTGGGCAATGTCACAATCATGTCTGGACGTTGCAGATTCCCGTCTTCATCGCGTTGCGAGTACTGTTCACTGAAATCACAATAACTTGTCATCCCTGCGAGTTCTGCGACGCGCTTGAGTTGGATCTCGCCGTACTGTCCACGGATCTCAGGACGCGAGAGCGCCTTCGTCAATCTCGCTGTCTCTTCGCGCAACGATTGATTCGATTCTCCTGAAGCTTTCACTCGTTCATCAAGCTGGGTAATCTGTTTCTTTGTCGCTTCGAGTGTCTCGCTGATTGGTTTGACCAATGCTTCGACGGCTTGTTTGCGTTTATCGAGTTCCGCTTGTGACAACGAATCCGCATCTTTGAGTCGTTCAGTGATGAACTTGCCAAGAGCATCTTGATTCGATTTCAGAGTCCGTGATCCAAGCGCTTCGAACTGTTGGACCATCTGTTCTCGATTGGATTTGAAATCTTCGATGAGCTTGCCCGCTGAGTCTAATCGTTCGACTAACTTTGCTTGCTCAATCGAGATCTGAGTAACCCGTTCACTCGACTCATTCGCCATCGATTTTGCATTGTTCAGTTCTTGTTGTGCTTGCTCCAAATCGACCAAAATACGGGCATTTTCATCCGAAACCCGCTGGTGTTCTCCAGCCTCGTTCGTCAACTCAACCCGCATCGCAGAGCTCGAACGAACAAGGGCAAAGATCCAACCCAAAAGACCAAGAACCAGGACACTCAATATACCAATCGCTATTTCCATGTCAGGAGTATATCAGGGACTCCGATCCCGGATATGGTCTGAGCAGGATCGAACTTGAATCTCGTGAATCTCAATCCAATATTCCAACAGAACCCTCATCGTCCTGCCAATTCGGCACCTCAACTCGTGCGACCACTCTTCCTGACACTGTTATGAGTTCGCAACGCCCCGAATTCAATCAAATTCGGCACTTTCCTAACCTCAAATCTCGGCACGCCCTTTGCCATGTTTTATGTCACATGATGGTCCAACGAACCCATCCCGACGAGCTGGCACCTAAAGGCCGCCTCAACCTCCTGCTCTCCTACGCAGGTTGGCAAGACACCCCATGGGTTGATCGGGTCCCAATGATCCTCTACCCAATGGGAATCAAATCGCACATCGCATCGTCCGCAGATGCTGCTCAAAGAGTCATCGAGACTAATCCGATACATATCGCGGTTGTGGATCTTGCGCTCCCGCTCGACAACTCCGCATCGCAGGTTGAAGAAGCAGGAACCCGGATCCTGAATCTGCTTTCCCGACTTGCTTCGCCGCCACCGACCATTGTCATCAAACGGCGTAAAACCGCACGAGACGACGCACGCGAGATGTCCGCGGCCCTCCGCTCTGGCGCTTTCGCAGTTGTCGATCGTCCATATGCACAACCTGAGATCGAATCACTTCTTGAAGTGCTCAGAAAATGTATGAATCGTTATTACCAAAACCGTTGGCCAGAGTCCAACTCATAATCGTTTCCCATGAACCAACGCATCGCGATTTCGTTGATGCTCAAACCTGATCCCAAAGACTTGGAGTTATATAGAAATGGCAACTAAAACAAAATCACGCGTCGCAATCCGTCCTCTCCACGACAAAATCCTCGTCGAACGCGACGAAGTGGAATCAGTAACAAGTGCAGGTATCTTCATCCCTGAATCATCAAACACTGAAAAACCACAGTTCGCAACTGTCATCGCTGTCGGCGACGGAACCCTCAACGACGCAGGTACACGAGTTCCACTCGATGTGAACGCTGGAGATCGCATCATCCTCTCAAAGTGGGGCGGCACCGACATCAAGCTCGACGGCCAAGACTACCTCATCATCAACGCAGCAGATGTGCTTGCAATCATCGACTAAATTAATCGAGTTCAGGGTCTAGATCATTGTTCATTATGTATAAGGGGTTCAAAGTAACAAAACGCAACTCTATCTGAACAACATAGGTAGAAAGGGCAGGACGATTATTTTGAATATTCAATAAGCACAAGGATCGCTCAAATGCAAATCACACTCATCACAACCAAACTCGTTTTCGCAGCCGTCTCCGCGATCTTCATCGCCGGATGCACAAGTTCGTCTCCACGGGCATGCGAAAGCAAGTCGTGCTCAACGAATCAATCGCTGAGCCGTGATAAAGTAGCAAACCTCTTGCACACCGATCAAGGTCGTCAAGAACTCGCTCGATTTGCACAAGAATCCAACCTCGCCTTCTACGACGGCGATGATCGATTCATTCAGATTACGCCAATGATCTCCTTTGATCATTCAGAACCACTCGTAGGGATGGAAGTGCATTCAGGATTGTTTGCCGATCCCCAATACGCAGTCTCCTATGTAATCAGGTTGCTCAACACCAACATGGAAGATCGATTCAATGTGGACTTCGAAGGAGACCAAGTCTCCGTCAATGTCAACGAATACGAACCCTTCGTCTTTAACTGGCCAAGCAAGTTCCCGCTCCCATTCGGACAGCACAACTTCGCGACCGGAGAATCGATGATGAATCAATGAACCAATCACAGCTCCGTCAAGCACTCACCGAACTCAACGGCGAACGAAACGCACACTTTGCCCTTACCGGGATGCACGAATCTGCATCAGTACTCACCATTACCTCAGCAATGCTCATTCCAGAAGAGACAGACAAACTTGTCAAAGTCACCGACGGCCAGAGCGTGTTCATCATCGAAGCCGAGCGGATCGCATACATCCGTATCGGCCTTTAAAACAAAGTAAGTATCACACTCATAAAGAGTGTAAGGAGAATAGAAACATGGCAGCTAAACAAATCGCATTCAACACAGACGCACGCGAACGAATCCTCAAAGGGGTTCAAAAACTCGCTCAAGCAGTCAAAGTAACACTCGGACCATCAGGTCGCGTTGTGATCCTCGAAAAATCATTCGGCGCACCAACCGTTACTAAAGACGGCGTCTCCGTTGCAAAAGAAATCACACTCGACGATCCATACGAAAACATGGGCGCTCAAATGGTGAAAGAAGTCGCATCAAAAGCTTCAAGAGAAGCAGGCGACGGCACTACCACCGCAACCATCTACGCAGAGTCAATCTTCGCAGAAGGACTCAAGAACATCACCTCAGGTGCAAACCCAAACCAAATCAAACGTGGTATCGATAAAGCAATCACTGCACTCATCGAAGAACTCCACACTATGTCCAAACCAATCGTGAACTCAAAAGAGATCGCACAAGTTGGTACATGCTCTGCAAACCAAGACGCGGACATCGGTAAGATCATCGCGACCGCAATGGACAAGGTCGGAAAAGACGGCGTAATCACCGTTGAAGAAGGAAAGTCACTCGAAACTGAAGTAGAACTCGTCGAAGGCATGCAGTTCGATAAGGGATACCTCTCCCCGCACTTCGTGACTGATCCAGCAACAATGGAAGCAGTCCTCGACAAACCATACATCCTCATCCACGAGAAGAAGATCTCAAACGCGAAGGACATCCTCCCAATCTTGGGCAAAGTCGCAGAGTCAGGATCACAACTCCTGATCATCGCTGAAGACATCGACTCAGAAGCACTCGCAACCCTCGTGATTAACAAGCTCCGTGGTACACTCAAGATCGTTGCTGTAAAAGCTCCAGGATTCGGTGATCGCCGCTCAGAGATGCTCCAAGACATCGCAATCCTCACCGGAGGCACCGCGATCATGGAACAACTCGGAATCGATATCGAAAAACTCGAGCTCTCAGACCTCGGACGCGCCAAGAAGATCACAATCTCCAAGGACGCAACCATCATCGTTGAAGGCGCTGGTTCATCATCAGACATCAAGGGACGCATCGACATGATCCGTCACCAGATCGACGCGTCATCATCAGAGTACGACACAGAGAAGCTCGAAGAGCGCCTCGCTAAGCTCGCTGGAGGCGTTGCTCAAGTCAATGTCGGCGCTGCAACCGAAGTCGAAATGACCGAGAAGAAAGCACGCGTAGAAGACGCGCTCCACGCATGTCGCGCAGCTGTCGAAGAAGGTATCCTCCCAGGCGGCGGCACCGCAGTCCTCCGTGCTCGCCGTGCTCTCGTTGCTCTTCGTAAGAAAGCATCAGGAGACGAACGAATCGGTATCGACATCGTCTCGCGTGCAGTCACTGCACCCGTCAAGCAAATCGCAGCAAACTGCGGCCTAGACGGTTCAGTCATCGCATCCAAGGTAGAAGAGTCAGACGACAACACCTTCGGATACAACGCACTCACCCACGAGTACGGCGACCTGGTCAAGATGGGCGTCATCGTCCCAACCAAGGTAGAACG
>JARGPA010000020.1:74275-75786 GCA_029213305.1 Phycisphaerales bacterium | reverse complement strand
GACCAATGTCCTACCTCACACCAATCCTCGCAGACCCCCAGCTCGCCATCCCAAAGAAAGAGCAATACGACATCGCGGGTTCCGTCAAAGCCCAGTGGTTCAACAAACCACGCAACCGCCTGCTCTACTTTGCATCATTGATCCCCTTGATCATCGTGCTTCTCTCGACGACCTTCTTCCTCGCGCGCTCTGGAAACCGAGGACTCCTCATCACCGTCCTGCTCTGGACCGTTTTCTCCCCAACCTACATCCTCACGATCAGCTACCTCTTCTTCATCACCAAGATCCGCCCACTCGTCTACAAAGAACTCCACAACCGAGGCCACGACATCTGCCTCAAATGCAGTTACAAACTCATCGATCTACCACAATCCCAAACCGCCTGCCCAGAGTGCGGCACCCCACGCACCCCGATCCCTGACAACCCCAAAGTTGACAAACCCTATTACTAATCAAGAACTCAACCAACTCAATCCCGTGTACACTCTTACTACCAATGCCATACTTCCCTCCCATCCTCTCCGATCCCCAACTCGGAGTCTCCCCGAAGGACAGAAACCTCATCCTCGGTGCTTCATCTTCCGCTTGGTTCAAAAGACCACTCAACCTCATCCTCTATTTGATTGCAATCGTGTCATGGGCAGTATTCATGGCCGTCGCAACAGCGCTCCTCGAAAAAGTCGGACAAAACTCAATGTTGTACACCGTCGTGCTCTGGGTTGTCTGTCTCCCAATCTTTTTCCTAGGCCTGCACTACCTCATCTTTCACTTCGGTTTCAGACCATACCTCTACAAAGAACTCCACGACCGTGGATACGACATCTGCCTCAAGTGCGGCTACATCCTCATCGACATCCCCGCTCAAACACAAACCTGCCCAGAGTGCGGCACCCATAGAACATCCCTACCCACCCCCAATACGCCTGAGTGAATTGGGTAATTTTACCTTGTGCACCTCATCAGTTTCCAATAGAATCAATCCAACGACTCTGGACACAACAGAGCGTCCAAATGTCGATTCGATCCGCTAAATACATCCAAAACAGAAACGCGAGAGCTGATTTCTTGAGCTCAATGAGGGGTATAGATATGCACGAGAACAAGCTTCTATTCAAACATGTTCCAACCATGACTTCTATGTTGGTTCTCGCCGCCGCATCCCTCTGTACACCAAGCCAAGCCGCCGCAGGCCCAGTCGAATACGAGACCGAGCCGCTATACTCAGGCTTCGGAGGCTCAGAAAATGATGACTTCGGGTTCAGCCTCGCAATCGACGGCTCATTCATCGCCATCGGCGCACGCTTTGATGACATCGACGGCGAAGACTCCGGAGCGGTGTATGTCTACAACCGCTTGGGCAGAAACTTCCTCTACGCCCCCTTCGCATCAGATGTCGGACCAGGCGATCTCCTCGGATACTCGATCGCCATTGATAACAACCTCCTCTACGCGACGGCTCCGTTAGACGAAGTTGATGGCGTGCCCACTGCGGGGAGCGTCTATGTCTTTGA
>JARGPA010000020.1:0-74175 GCA_029213305.1 Phycisphaerales bacterium | reverse complement strand
TCTTCAAGGAATGATCTCGGTACCGGAGTCGGTGAATCCGGCGCAGTGTATGTGTACGACCTCGCTTCGGGTAACCTGCTCCATAAGCTGATACCAGATGATCCGCAATCCGGCTCGCAATTTGGTAATTCCGTCGCAATCGAAGGGAATCTCATCGCAATCGGTGCGCCATTTACAGGGGACCGCGGGATCAACACTGGTTCCGTGTACATCTTTGATGCGATCACGGGCAATCAGATCACCAAGATCATCGCCGATGACACAGAAAGGTTAGATTGGTTCGGTATCTCGGTCGCGCTCGATAGTGATATTCTCGTAATCGGCGCAGTCAACACGCAAGTCCCAGGAGGAGGCGAAGGCTCGGTATACATCTATGATATCAACACCTTCACGATGATTGACAAAGTGAATATCCCCGTTGTCAGCGGCGTCAACGATCGCTTCGGATATGAGGTCGCCGCAAGCGAAGGCGATATCCTGACTTCCAACTACAACCAAGTAGAAAACGGGCTCGGAACCGGTGTCGCATACTTCATCGATGCAATCTGTTCCGCTGATTTAAACGGCGACGGATCACTCGACTTCTTCGATATCTCAGCGATGATCAACACCCAACCCGACTACAACGGCGACGGCGTCTTCAACTTCTTTGATATCAGCGCGTTCTTAAGCGACCTCAACATGGGATGCCCATGATGGAAATGAGTGCCAAGAGATTTGTATCCGGATGCGATGCAGAAGATCGCTGACGAAGATTCGCACATGTCATCATTTGACTCAACATCCCTATCTGTGCGCAAAATCCCTACTCTACAAATTTCACACTTGCACCGTGAATTTGCCTTCGATACAATTTGCCAATCACACCCCTGAACTATCAAGCAAGTTTCAGAGGCTGTCATGCAAACACAACCAATCCAACTCAACGAACAACTCCTCGAAGATCTACTCGATCCGATGATGACCCCCATCCTCATCTGCAAGGCTCACAACATCACCCTCGCAACGCTCCTTCAAGTGATCGAATCCGACACCTACAAACAAACCGTCGCCGCCATCGAGACGATCAACACGACGCGACAATCAACGATCAGCTCCAATCTTCAAACCCAATCCCTCTCAGTCCTTCGAGACATCGCCACCGATGCTCTCGCCGCGATCGACTCTCACCCGACCCGCGCCCCATCTCTCCTAGAAACAGCAAGAAAAGCAACCACAGCCCTCATCAAAAGAACTGGGAAACCAACTCGTTCAGTTCGTGTGCACCCCACGAAAAAATCCGTTACAATTGAGCAAACAAACTTTCCTCAAACTGGAGTCTCTATTCATGGCCGATATTCAAGACAACAAACTCATAATGATCCTACTCGCAATTTTCGTACCACCTGTCGCAGTAGGGCTCAAAGTCGGATTCACCGCGCACTTTTGGATAAACCTTCTCCTCTGGTTTGTAACATGGATCGGAGGCATCATCCACGGCCTCATCGTCGTTCTGAAGTAACAGATCAGGACCTAACAACAAAACCAAAGGAAGGCCCGGGAGCAATGCATTGCATCGCTCGCCGGGCCTCACGCACAGGACTCTTTCGGAACTATCAAGAGAACCGCTCCCAAACTCCTATTATTCCAACATTCAAATCAATTTCACGCCCTACAAAACGAGCGTTCACCAATGAATATCCACAACCCCCTCCCCAATCACGAACGAGACGAACCCGTGTACACCCCGCCTGGGGGACCCCCTCAAACCGATCGAATTCCCGCCGCTGTCTACGAACAAATGGGTGAAGAAAACATCACCCGATTCACCCACGCGTTCTACACCCGACTCGGACAATCGTCCATCGCTCACATGTTTCCTAAATCCGAAAAGAACCTGATGCGCGCCGCCGACAAAAGCGCCGCGATGTTCGTCTTCCTTTTCGGAGGCCCACACGCCTACCAACAACGCTACGGCCAACCGATGCTCCGCGCCCGTCATATCCCATTCGTAATCGACGAACCCGCCCGCCAAGAATGGCTCCGCTGCTATCGCGAAACCCTCGACGAAGCGTCAGAAAAATTCAACATGCCCAACGAACACATCGACGCCGTTTGGAAGTTCATCTCCGATTTCTCAACATGGATGGTCAACGCTCAAACCCCTGGAACTCCAAAATGAAAATCATCTCTCTCATTCTGATCTTATTCGCTCTTACAGGATGTGCTGCAACGAACTCTCGCACTGAATCAAATCGGTCCGAGTTCGTTCAGAAAATGGAAGTTCTCCCTGTTGAACTCGTTCTTGAGCAATGGCACTTTGCGGCTTCTCAAGGGTTGTTCGATATGTACTTCGGACTTATGACACCCGATGCAATCTTCATGGGTACTGATGAATCTGAGCGTTGGAATATTGATCAGTTTAAGGGGTATGCGCGTGAACCGTTCGCAGATGGTGATGGTTGGACTTATACCCCTCGGAAAGACGGACGCTTTGTTGTGTTGTCAGATGATAAGCAAACCGCGTGGGTTGATGAGTTACTCGACAACGAAAAGTACGGCGTGTTACGCGGTACATCGGTCTTAGTAAAAGTTGGTGACGATTGGAAGATCGCACACTACTCGTTGACCTTCTTGGTGCCCAACGATAAAGCGAAGGGTGTGGTTGAGTTGATTGCAGAGGATTAACAACTTCGCTTTATGGACAACCTACTTCATACGCGGAAATGAAGGTTGAGATATCGAAGAAGTTGTATCGGCCGTCGTTGTTGAGATCCGCGAGTGGGCGCTGTTCTGCGAGGAGCTTTGAGAAGATTGAGATGTCGAAGAAGTTGATGCGATCATCAAGATTGAAATCTACAGGACATGGTTGAGGCACAGAATAAATTACTCGGAGGAATTCCCTTTGCTGATTAATGCTTGCTCCGATCAAGTCGAGAGCACCATCTTGGTTTATGTCGAGTGCATCTATTGCAGGCATGTCTACATCATTTATTGAGATCGCGGGCAAGAACTCTCTGGGTGCGGTTTGAAACATGACTGAGATAGAGTTTTTAAGATGGGCGCCGCTCTCATAGTTGCATGTGAAAAGATCGGGGAGTCCGTTTGCGTCAAGGTCGGCGCTATACACTTCAGCAGCTCCTAGGCCGGCAAAGTAGCTCGGTTCAATGGACATTCCTAAGGGTGATCCATAACACACAACCACCTCACTGGGTTTATTGAAACTCCCTTTCATGAGTACTTGGATATCTTCGAATCCATCGAGATCAAGATCGTCCGTTTCGATCCAATACTGAATGAGGTTATCGTTTGAGTATTCGTGGATAGGAATCTGTATTGATGGGGTGAAGTTGCCATTGCCATCGTTTTCATATATTGCGATAATCTTTGTTTGTGACTCGTTTTCAAAGCTGATGAGATCTAGATCGCCGTCATGGTCGTGATCCAGGAGTTTGATCATGTGAACATTAAAATTCGCAATATATGGTTGAATGGGTGATACTGGTCCAGGGGTAAAGTTTGCATCGCCGTCATTGAGCCAGACGAGAACGGACTCGGTTTCCGATCCATCTGTAGGCATGTGTGTGCCTCGGATGATGATGTCGTTGTCTCCGTCGGAGTCGATGTCTCCTACATCAAATGATGTGTTGTTCGAACTAAATACTATATTCGAACCTTCTAAAAGCTGCTTAAAATCTGTTTGGAAGTTTAAGCTTGAGGGTAAGTATTGTTCTCCGAAGTTTGGCACATCTATGTTGGTAAAAATTGCTGGTATTACACCATTTGTAGAAAGGTTTTGTGAAAGAATATCAGTTCGATCATCGTTGTCGAGTTGAGCAACGATTGTGCGAAAACCTGCTCGTGAATCATTAAATCTTGCACTGACATTATTGAATCTTTCGTATTTTAAGTTCCCATTCGGATCTTTTCGTAATGTAGTGATCGAGTTTGTTTGTCTTGTGATGAGGATATCTGGTTCGCCGTCATAATTGATATCTGCGTGTGTGATGTGGGTAACGTCGGATGCGTAAAGTGAATCTTGTTCGCTGAAAACAGAACCGGGCATGAATGGGTTTCCGAGTGTTGCCCATAGCATGATTCCGTGGTGATCATTTGAAAGATCGTCTTCTTCTAGCGGAACATATTGGCGAGTGGAGGCGACGACTATTCGATCGAGCGCATTATCGTTATTGATATCAAGATAGATATCGGAGTTGTTGTGTTGTGTATCCGGGTAGATTGATCGCTCGATCTTTCCGTCGCCGTGGATATTGATTTCGTTGGAGACTCCGAATCGCCCGTTGTGGTTGAGCGGATCTGTGATGCGCCATGCGATGTCTGAGTCTTCGTATGGTTTGAGGATCAGATCATCGGTTCCGTCGCCGTCAAGATCCCCAGGTGAATAGAGCGTGTTTCTCCAGATATCTGGTCTGGTGAAATCTCTAGAACGGTCATTTTCAAATTCAGGAAAATCGAAAAATGGGATATCACGAGATTCTGCGTTGACGAATGGTGCGAGGAGGAATCCGTATGAGTCATTTCCATTTGGTCCGCGGCCATTGATGACTAGATCTTCAAGTCCGTCAGCATTGACATCGGCAAATACAAACAAATCATCTTCACTGAAGTCTGTTAGGTTGAATGTCCATGGGATTGGCGCTTTGTAGAAACCGTTCGATTTTTCAATCAAGTAGAGTTCGTATCCGGCAATCATGAGGATATCGATGTCGCCGTCTGCATCGAAATCGGAGAATCGGATATCTGAGTGTTCATGACTATTGCTATTAATGTCATATTCAGGGACTGGCATTTTGATGAAGCCCTCATCAGCGACATTGAGTCTGATGTCGAGGGACAATTCTGAGGGTGACCAAATGACGAGGTCGGAGTAGCCATCGGCATTGGTGTCGGTGTATTGAACTTTGGGATAATGATGATGGTGGTCTAACTGTAAATATTCCGCAGAGACGAAGCCGTCTTGCGTTGCGAGATATATGAATGCCAGATCTTCTGTGACAATGATGATGTCGGTGAGTCCATCAAAGTTGTAGTCGAGGAGAATAAAGTTTTGGGCTTCGTGATCCCATTTGGAATCGAAATGAAGTGGATATGGTTGTTCGAATGTTCCCTCTTCATTGCGGAGGAACATCCAGATTAAATCATTGTTGATGAGATCATCAAAGTAGTTTCCATTGAACATGACAACGAGATCGTCGAGCCCGTCATTGTTGATATCTCCGAGGCGTTGCATGGTTCCGTTTTGAGCTCTGTCGATGTCGAAGTTCTCGAACGCGGGATCTGTTGAGGGGTAGTTTGGTTGTGATAGGGGCACAATTGGGAAGGATTGTGCGAGTGCGCTCGGGGCGAGGAGAGCGAGGAAGACGAGGGTGATTTGGAAGAGCTTTGGTGGGGCTGGATTCATGGTGGGTCCTGAGTATGAAATGTATATCCGCATATGGAAAATAATATATATCTATTAGACTCGAATATCGTGATGGGCACAAGGGATTTGTTTGTGTGTTGGTAGATAAGATAGGGTATGGAACTATGGCATGTGTTGTTTGATATTCTGATTCTGCTCGGCGCTGCGATGGTGCTCGGGGTTTTGTGCGAGCGTCTCAAGCAGAGCGCGATTTTGGGGTATTTGGCTGCGGGAACACTGCTAGGTCCGAATGCGCTTGCGGTGATATCCAGCGGTGAGCAGGTGGGGTCTCTTGCGGAGCTTGGGGTTGCGCTGCTTTTGTTCACGATTGGATTGGAGTTTTCTTGGCCTAGGCTCAAGAAGCTTGGGATCAGTGCGCTGGGTGGGGGTGCGGCGCAGGTCTTGATTACGGTTGCGCTTGGATCGGTTGTTGGATTGGTCTTTGGGTTGTCTGTGAAATCCGCGATCGCGATCGGTGCGATTGTTGCGTTGAGTTCTACAGCGTGTGTGTTGCGGGTTTTGATATCGAGATCAGAGATTGAGAGTGAGCACGGAAGATTGGCGCTCGGCGTTTTATTGATGCAGGATATTGCGGTTGTGCCTTTGGTTTTGTTGGTGACGATTCTCGGCGGTCAAGGTTCGATGAGCGAGGTTGGAGCGGATGTGTTCCAAGCAATCGCGGGCGCGATTGTGTTGGTGATTGGGTTGTATGGCGTGCTCAACTTTGTAGCGCCCAAGATTCTTGGTTCTGATTCGTTTAAACAGAATCGAGATCTACCGATCTTGTTGGCGATAGTGGTTGGGCTTGGTTCTGCTTGGGCATCGCACAAGCTTGGGTTGTCTCCTGCACTTGGTGCTTTTGTTGCAGGCATGCTTTTGGCAGAGTCCCCGTTTGCGACACAGATCCGCGCGGATGTTGGTTCGTTGCGTACCTTGTTGGTGACTTTGTTCTTTAGTTCGATCGGGATGCTTGGTGATCCGGCATGGTTCTTTGCGAACCTTCCATGGGTGTTGTCGGTGGTTGTCGCGGTGGTTGTTGGTAAGGCGATTGTCGTGTGGGGCGTGTTGAGGGTGTTGAAGGTGCCGCATGTGCAGGCGCTTGGCGCGGGGATTGTTCTTGCGCAGGTTGGGGAGTTCTCGTTTGTGCTTGCGGCGGCGGGGCGGGGTGAGTTGATCGATGAAGAGTTGTTTCGTTTATTAGTCTCGGTGACGATTATGACCTTGTTCTTGACACCTTATTTGATCGTTGGTGGTCCTGGGATTGCAAAGCGGGTCATTGGTTTGCTTCATGGGATTGGGTTGATTCGTTCGTCAGTGGGAGTTCAGGAATCGGATTCGATGGGGGCCGGGCGTGATGTAGTAATCATCGGGTTTGGGCCTGCGGGTCAAGCAGTGGGTGAACAGCTCAAAGGGATTTGTGATCGGGTTGGAGTAATCGATCTCAATCCGATGATTGGATCGCGTGCAAGAGCGTTTGGATTTCGAGGATATGTGGGTGATGCGACGCAGGGTGATGTGCTTGAGCATGCAGGGGTCGTGGGGGCACGGGCAGTTGTGATTGCGCTTCCTGATCCGAGCGGTGCTTGTAATGTGGTTCGGCTTGTTCGTGCGATAGCGCCGGATACATATGTGATTGCAAGAGCAAGATACAACAGGCATGTTGACGATTTGGAAAAGAGTGGAGCACACGAAATCGTAGATGAAGAAGCGATTGTCGGCGAGCAACTCGCAGAACGGTTGAGTGCGTTCTTGGGTTGATTGTGATTCGCCCATTTCTTTCTTGTTGGTTTTTCTGAATCTTGATGAGCAGATATTGATAAAAAACGCACTCGTTTGAGTGCGTTTGGGTGTTGTTGAATTGTTTATGTCATTGCTGATGTAGTAGAAGTTAGGAAGTGATTCTCGGGGAAGATGTAGACTGACGGATGATGAGTGTCTCATCGAGGGTTACTGTTCTAGATGGGATAGGTTCTGTGGCTGCGAGGCGTTCGGTGAGGAGTTCTCCTGCGGTTTTTCCTGCGACTGCAGCGGGGAGTGCAATTGTGGTCAAAGGGGGAGTTGCCATCTTTGCGGGGAGTTCGTCGTTGAATGCGACGATGGACATGTCACGCGGGATCGACATTCCGAGTGTGCTCATTGCTTGGATGAGGTACATCGCGGTAATGTCGTCGTATGCGATAACTGCGGTCGCGTTCCCTTTTTGGAGAACGAGTTGGCAATATGAAAGCGCGGTGTGATCGGAGCGATCGAAACCGGAGACTGGTTTTAGGCCTCGATGCTTAAGGATTGATTCGTACGACTCTTTTCGGAGATTCACGGAAGTGTGTGCGATCCCTCTTGGGTTAAGTCGTTTGTGTTCGATGTATGCGTATGCAATTCGGGTGTGTCCGAGTTCGAGGAGATGATCGATTGCTTGATCCATGCCGTGTCGTTCGTTGAAGTTGACGGCGTCTCCACCTGGGCCTGCGAGTCCGTTGATTGAGACATAGGGCATGTTCTGCTCTTCGAGCTCGTTGAGGTCTGTGGTGTCGCGGACTTGGAGTGCGATAGCGCCGTCTACGCGCCATGATGGGAGTTCGTGTCCTGAGTAGTCTGGATCGAGGAAGGTTGTGCAGATGTGTTTATCGTTATCGCGTAGTACACGAACTGCTTCTGAGAGCGCGGTTCGGTTTACGCCGTCGGATGCCCAACCGACGACTGCGACGAGGTTTGTTTTCTTTGCGCTGATGGAACGGACCATTGGGTTTGGTCGGTAGTTAAGTTCTTCAGCAGCGTCGAGTACTCGTTGTCGAACTTCTGGGCGCACGCGGAAGTTGTGTGTGTAGCCGTTGATGACGCGGGATGCGGTGGACTCTGCGACGCCTGCAATTTCAGCGACCTTTGCGAGTGTGACTCGTTGTGTTTTTCGTTTTTGCATATTGTTGTGGTCCGGCGTGTTTATCTTTGGCATGCTTTTGTTGATATCGGGAAGCTCAGAGTGTTGCTGTCGGGATTATATGAATGTTGTATGAGATATCTATATATAGCGAGTTTTGAGTCTCAGAGCGAGTGTTTTTTGGGGATTGTGGGGTGGAGAAGCTCTGGTGCTTACAATCTGGCGGGTGCACGAAGGTTGCGTGGATCAAATCTTGAGGGGAGCTCAAGGTCGTTTGTATCTCGATGAGTTGATGAACTGAATGGAGCTGAGAATGAAGATTGGAATTATTGGTGTTGTTCTGTCCGGGATGTTGATGGTTGGTTGTACGACAACGACACGCGATGATGCGATGATGATTCCGAGTATCGAGAGCAAAGCAAGGTCGATGGAAATCCTTCGGGGCGATGGGAGCGGGGTTGTTCGTTGGGATGATGTGGTCGCGGACATGGCGTCGGCGGATGTTGTTTTGTTTGGAGAAATGCACGGTCATTCGCTCGGGCTTGCGATTGCTCAAGAGCTCTGGATTGATCTGCTCTCTGCGAATCCTGATGCGGTATTAAGCATGGAGTTTTATGAACGCGATCAACAGCTTGCGATTGAAGATTACTTTCATGATGTGACTGATCGCGCTAAGTTCGAGAAAGCAGCGGGTAAAAACACAGGCAACAACCCCGCGGGGCATGTCGCGATGATTGACGCAGCGAAGGATGCAGGGCGCCCGATGATCGCGGCGAACGCGCCTCGTCGATATGTCACGATGGCGCGCAAGCAGGGGTATGGCAAGCTCGATGAGTTGAGCGGGTTACAGCGTGGGATGTTTGAGTTACCTATGGGTGATCAAGAAGGTGGGTACAAGGATCGGTTCATGGGATTGATGGCCGGCATGGGTGGGCATAGCGGCGAAGAGATCGCGGAAGGGATGTTCCGGAGTCAGTCTGTTTGGGACGCGACGATGGGAGACAGTGTTGTGGATGGGTTGGAGATGGGATCTCCTGTTGCACTTGTCGTGGGTTATTTCCATGTGCAGTTTGGAAACGAACAGGGTGGGAGCGGTTTGATTGATCAGATTCGTGTTCGCAGTGATCGAGATCTCAAGATCGTGACGATCATTCCACTTGCTCGCGATGCACAAGCGTTGTTCTTAGGGAGCGATGAAGTGCTCGGCGAAGACGGCGAAGTGATCGCAGAGAGTGAAGATTCGGATCTTGGGATTGCGGATTATGTTGTGTATGTGGGCGCGGAAGAAGAGTGAATCTACACGATGTTCTCTGGTAATGGATTGACGAAGTTTCGTTTTTTCCAATATTTGATCGTGTCTGAGCGAGATTCGACTTTGCCGCACTCTGAGCAGGGTTGAGTTTGATCTGTTTGGAGTGGGTAGCCGCACTTGGTGCAGGGGAGCACTCCTGAGCTGAGTAGTTTTGTTGCATTCTTTGCTTGATGAACATATTGGTAGAGCATATTTGCAAATACAACAAGCATCAGCAATGCTGCGATCCAAGAGATTGGTCCTCCAAGAGATCCATCTATTCCGGTTGTGTATTTCATCGCTTTACTTGCGAGTGATATGAGTTCGACATATAAAAGCGTCGCAAGGATTTTCATTCTTGCGAAGCCTGGGTTTAGTGCGAATGCGATCCATTTCCTAATCATGAGAATTGGAACGTAGTGAGTTTAATGTGCTCCAGATGGACAGGTAAATGGAGTTCCATTAGCATCAGCTTGGTTCTTAGCATTTGATGCATGGTTTATATCTGCGTCTTTTCGAGACTTCGCACGTAGCATACACTGGGCATATTGTGTGCCGTACATAGTACCCGAGCCTGCTAAAAATCCTCCTACGCCAAGTGTAACAGTTCCCCAAAGTCCAGTTGCTTTTTTAGCGATTCTCTTTACAACGCCACCACTTACGGCTGCGCCAGCTCCTGCTGCTACTCCGACTTTGATTGCTTCACCAATGTCAGGTTCTCCAGGGCAAATCGATTTATCATAGTCATAGTTGATATATATTGTGTGTAAGCAGAAACAATAGTCTCTCTCAGTTCCAGCTGGTAATGTTGAGCAGTCAAATCCTGAGGACTCAGGCTCGTTTCTTATATCGTAATCCTCTGCAATGTCTTGGGCGTAATTCGCAGCTTGCCCTTCGTTATAAAATCTTTGTATAGGATAGAATCGTTCAAAATAAAGATCAGCTCTTTCGCCGACAGGATTGGTAACCTCGACATTAAGAACTAAAACCAATCCAACAACCAGTCGAGCTACTCCGTCAGAATTGTCTAACCATCCAGAAACTATTTGTCCATATTCTTCAGTTTCGTAGGTAAATGGAATTCCCGAAACCGAAGAAGCATCGCTGCTGGTTGTGTATCCTAGCCAAATTGCGTCGTGTCTGGATAGCTCAGAAAATGTGACATTTTTGTCACTTCCAAGTTCTATTGCATTATGTACAGGTTGCTGCTTTGTCAAGGCCATAATTCGAGGCAATGAAGAGTCCTCGTTGAGATGCTCTCCAATCCAAAGCATTGAACTGTTAAAGCTGAACTGTTCGCCATACAAATCTGCAACTAAGTTCGCTACAAAATTTTTATCATAAGAATATGGATCATCAATGTCAATTGGGACAAGTAAGTTGCTACCGCCTATTTGCCCTCCGCTGCTTGTTGGTTGACAAAAACTAGATGACGTAAAAAGCCCAAAAGTAATTGCAACGATTACGTTGATCCGATTCCGCCAATTTAAAATGGTACAATATTTCATATAGATTCCTTTTCAATCTAATTCCCCTCTTTAGGAGATTGTGATAATTAAACATTAGATCACTAATGACGATATTGTTTGTCAAGCGCTCAATTGTATATAAACCCGGATAAAAATCCGGGTTTATATATAGTATTTCAGATGATGTTATGTTTAATCGTCAGAGATGTACGCGCCGGTGCGGGCGTTGTTCTCTAGAGGGACTCCTCGGAATCTTCTTGGTTCGACGGGGATCCATTCGCGGTTTGGATCGTCGAGTTGGTAGTCTTCGAGTTTTTCGTCTGGGTATTCAACGCCGTCACGGAGTGCGACTTTGAGGAGTCTTGAGTCTGATCCTGGGACGGCCATGCTGTTGGTGAGGTTTGCTCTGCGCTTGGTTTGGTCGTAGATTTCCCATTGCATGATGTCTGGGCGGCGGGTGGTGCCTTCTTTTGACTTGTTGGTCAGGAAGCGGACGGTCACTTTTTGTCCAACAGGGACATCGACGGTCCAGAGTGGTTCGTTGTCTCTTTGGTCATAGAGGGTGACGGTGAGTGGTTCGAAGGGGGTTGAGATGTAGGTAAATGAGTCGGTGGAGCGCATTGATCCGCCTGGGCCGTTGGTTACGAGTTGCTTTACGCATCCGACTGAAAAGAGTGCTGTGATCAGCAGAATCACGAATGTGCTTGTTGTTGTTCGCATTGTTGAGTTCATCTATTCATCTCCGAAACGCTCTGGGAGCGGAAAAATCGTGCTTATGCTTGATGAGATGGTAGGTCAGTGATGACATCATCGAGCATGCTTGGGGATTATCGGTAAGATTGGGGGCGGATCTCTATAAAGATAGGGATTCAAGTGCTGGAAACGGTATTGAAATGAGGCAGACGATGGATATTGCAAATTTGATTCGCATTGGACATGGGTACGACTTGCATCGCTTGGAAGTTCAAGCTCCTGTTGGAGATGGACGAGCGTTTGTGCTCGGGGGGGTAGAGATTGAGCATGATCGTGGTCCGATTGCTCATTCTGATGGGGATGCGTTGTTGCATGCAGTCACAGATGGGTTGTTGGGTGCGATTGGAGAACCTGATATTGGTCAGTTGTTTCCTGATGATGATGCAAGGAACGAGTCTGTTGATTCGCGTGTGTTTCTTGCGGCGGCTTTAGATCGCGTGCGTGATCGAGGGTATGTTGTTGTTAACATTGATATTACGGTGATTTGTGAACGGCCAAAGTTAAGTCCTTATAAAGGTTTGATGCGTGCGAATGTCGCAGCGGGTCTTCAGGTCGATGTTGAGCGGGTCAATATCAAAGGGAAGACGCATGAAGGGGTCGATTCGATCGGGCGAGGTGAAGCGATCGAGGTTCATTGTGTAGTTTTGTTGGCGAAGGAGGGGTGATGAGTCGGAAAGCTTTGGGAATGGAGAACTAATCGTTGATCCTCAATCCCTGCAAGCTCATTCCCCGATATACTCCACTCTATGGACGAAAAGACTGACCATCCGGTGCGTGTGATTGCGATGATGAACCAGAAAGGTGGCGTAGGGAAGACTACGACTACGGTGAATCTTGCGGCGGCGATTGCGCGGATGGGTCGGAAGGTGCTGATTATTGATTTGGATCCTCAAGCGCACGCGACATTGCATGTCGCGGGAGAGCGCGAGGATGATCCGGAACAGCCTACGGTGTACGACTTGTTGCTTGATCCTGAGTTTGAGATCAGCGATTGTGTACGTCATGTGGATGATTTTCTTGATATTGTCCCTGCGGAGACTGATCTGGCGGCGGTTGAAACTGAGCTTGCAGGTCAGGGAGACCGGAATCAACGGCTTGCTCGAGCGATCGCAGCATCGACGACGGATCATGAGTTTATTTTGCTTGATTGTCCTCCAGCGCTTGGGCTCTTGACACTCAATGCATTAGCAGCGGCGCAAGAAGTGATCATTCCGATGCAGGCGCATTTCTTGGCGCTCCAAGGTGTCAGTAAGTTGCTCGAAACTGTTGGACTCGTTCGCGAGCAGATTAACTCTCGATTGCGCGTTGCGGGTGTTGTGTTGTGCATGCATGATTCACAGACATCGCACTCGAAAGAAGTGGTTGCGGATCTGGAACGGTTCTTTGAGAGTCAACGGAATACTCCCACAGCATGGAGTAGCGCACGGGTGTATCACCCTGCGATTCGACGCAACATTAAACTCGCGGAATGTCCGAGCTTTGGGCAAACGATTTTTCAGTATGCGATGTGGGCGCCGGGCGCGATGGACTATAAAAAGCTCGGGGAGACAATTGTCGCAGAGTGGGATCGGGCGCTTGCAGTTGCGAAGGCGGGGGATCTGAGTGAAGCTGAGATCCGGGTGCTCAAGGGCGCTAAAGCGATGCTTGAGCGTGAGCCTGCTGATGTTGAGGCTGCGGTAGAGAATCATGAATAAACCAACGAGTCGTGTGCGCACTATGTTTCGTGTTGGATTTGTGTTTTATACTATTGCGCTTTTAACGGCGACGCATTGGCCTGGGCTTGCGATAAAGGGATCGTTTAGTCGGATTGATCTCGTGATTCATGCGGGTGTGTTCTTTGTATGGACTTGCTTGTTATTTATGGCGCACTTGATCGCGGTCGGCGGACGGTTTGGGTGTGCTTGTCTCAAGAGACGGATCGTGTGGACTGGGGTTGTTGGGATCTGCTTTGCATTTTTTGATGAACTGACACAACCCTTGTTTAGAAGGGTTGCGGATCCGTTGGATTTAGCCGCGGATTCGTTTGGGGTGTTGGTTGCGTGTGGAGTGTTGTTCGTTTGTGAAAAACTTAGAAACAGCCATCGCCGCTTGTGAAGAGGTTTAGAAATTCGGATACATCAAAGAAGTTGAATACGCCGTCATGATTGATGTCGGCGGCGGGGTCTGCTTGCGCGAATGCGTTTAAGAAGAGTGAGACATCGAAGAAGTCGGTGTTGCCGTCGTTGTTCATGTCGGTGTTACAGAAGAGGATGATGATGTTGTAGTCGTCTGGGCCGTGGAGTCTTTGTGTTGAGTCTCCGATGAAGTCGAGCAGGTATGTGTGTTCGCGGACATCGATCCATTCGTTGTGTTCTGTCCAAAGGCCTCCATCGACGGCGAGCTGAGAGTGTCCTTCTACGCTTTGATGATGGTTTCCGTTGAGACTCCATTGCATGTGGTCAGCGATTTGTGTCTCGTCTTGGAATGAGATTTCGCCTTTGGCGTCTGGGAAGAAGAGTGTGATGGCGAATGCATCGGATTGATGGTCTGCTAATGCGCCGAGGTCTTGGGCGTTGAATCCATGCGAGATATCGGCATCGTTGTCGAGTTGTATAATGAAGGTTGAGAATGGTGGGAGGACGATTCCTTCGAATCCATGTTGGTCTGTTGTTATACCAGTGACGGTGTCGTTGGAGGTCATGAAGCGCCAACCATCGAGATTTGTGGGTTCCGAGTTGCGATTGAAGAGCAGGAGTTCATTGTCTCTCGCAAAGAAGTTCAATATCAGGACATCTTGTGGCGCGCTCCATGCAATTGAAGGGCACAATGCAAGCACAAATGAGCAGAGGATCGGAAATGAGGCGGTTGTGAATCTTTGCATCTTCATAATAGCAGTATCCTTTGGTGTGTATCTATTCTGTACTCTCACACTGTAATTGCAATGAAGAAGTCTTGGGTCCAACTAAATGGTGGGTAGGTATTTTGGGTGATTGACGAAAAATTTCGTCAATTGATGAACAATTGGGATTGTAATGACGAAAGTCTTCGTGTAGTCTTGTTGTGTAGAGAATTTGTCGCGAGGATTTTATATGGCGAAGAAGACAAGTAAATCGAAGACAAGTTCCCAGAATGGAGCACGAAAACCCACGGATTCGGAGTTAGCGATCCTGGGAGTGATCTGGGATCGTGGATCTGCAACGGTTCGTGAGGTCTTTGATGAGTTGTCATCTCGATCTGACACTGGATATACGACAGTGCTCAAGTTGATGCAGATCATGGTTGAGAAGGGGTTATTGACGCGTGATACTGGGGTTCGGCCTCAGGTGTTTACGGCGGGGGTGCCTCAGAAGCAGACACAGAAAGCAATGGTGGGTCATTTGCTTGATGGAGCATTCCGAGGATCTCCAGGAAATTTGGTTTTGCAAGCATTGAGTATGCGTGAGACGAATCCTGAAGAGTTGGCGCAGATTCGTAAGATGCTCGATGAGCTTGATGGGGGTGCATCATGAATGGATTGATGGATCTGGTTGAGAGCGCGAGTCGGGCGCTTGGATATGCAGTATTGCAATCGTTATGGCAGTTCGCGCTCGTTGGAGTTGTTGCGACGGTTGCTTTGATGATGATTCGTCGTGCATCGGTACGGTATCTTGTTTGGTGTGGATCGATGTTGGTTTGCTTTGGTATGTTTGTAATGACATTCATGAGTGTCATGCGCCCTAGGCGGGTGGTCGATGGATTGATACATGAGTTGCCAATGGTTGCGGGGTTCTCGATCCCGATGAACGCGAGCACGGTGAAAGAAACCATTTTGTTTGAAGTCGTTGCATGGCTTTGGGTGGGTGGTTTTGTATTCTTTGGGTTGCGGTTTGTGAATCAGTGGGTGGCTGCACATCGGATTCGGACTGTTGGGATTGTAAATATTGAAGATCGTTGGGATTCGATCTTTGGTGCGATTCGCGATCAACTCGGAGTATCAAAGCGAGTGCGGATGTTTGCGAGCTCAACGGTTCACAGTCCGATGGTTGTTGGGTGGGTTTCACCGATGGTAGTCGTCCCGTTGAGTATGTTGACGACTTTACGCGAAGAGCATGTGCGTGTTGTGCTTGTGCATGAGCTTGAGCATATACGGAGATATGACCATTTGGTGAATGGGTTGCAAGTACTGATTGAGACGGTCTTGTTTTATCATCCGATGGTCTGGTGGATGTCTCACCAAGCGAGGTTGGAACGCGAGCATTGCTGTGATGATGCCGCGGTGCGCTGGGCAGGTGATGCGAGGGTGTTTGCGCGGGCGCTAGCAGATTTAGAAACGACAAGAACAAGTTCGCGTGCGGTGCTCGCGATTAATCAAGGAGGTTCACTTATGAACCGGATATCACGGATACTAGGAAAATCGACACAATCTCGTCAATCTTCAGCAGTCATACGAACAGTTGCAGCGATGACAGTAGGTGCACTGATCGCGAGCGCTGGGATTGCTCATGCAGCGACGAAAGGTGATGAGACTCAGAAATCGGATGAGGAGTTGAATCGGAAGATTGTCGAAGTGAACGATGCAACTGATAAGCAGTTGGATTTGAAGATTGTTTCTGTAGATGATATTCAAGACGAAAAATCGAAGTTGATCTTCGAAAAAATGAGTCGATTAATCGCAAAGCGCGCTGAGCTTGAGAGTATGAAACGGCAATTCGATGGTACCGTTTCGACAGGCGAGTTGACGCAGAGCGAAGCGGATGAGCTGTTTGGGATGATTGTCGAGAGTATGGATGATGAAGCGGTTGACGCTTTCTCAGATGGGAATCTTTTGCCCAAGGCGGCGGCGGTGCTTGCAGAATATGGAATATCTGATCGGGTGATTCCAGATGTTGTTCTTGTGATGGATCGGATCATTGCAGAGATGATCGTTGAAGGTGATCAGTTTGAACTTCATCCTGGATTGGTTCTTTATCTTAATAAGCGCGGACTCGATGCAAAAACTATTAACTTAGTGACAGGGCTTGCGCGGCAGATATGGGTCGAGCAAGTGGAGCATGCAACGGCAACGCAAGTTGTGGAAAATGAGATTGATGCAACTTTGTCGCTGATCGGTGAGTGCGAAGAGTCGTTGCAGAGTTTGTATCAAACATTTGCAGAAACAAAGCGATTCGTCGACATCAAGATTGCTGTCGAAGAAGGTGAGATGACGAGTGAGCAAGCGAAAGCAGCGTATCTTGCAATCCGGAATGAGCAACAGGTTGGTTTGAATAATCGAATCGAAGAGTACATCGCAAGCTTTGATCTCCAAATCCATGAGCTCGTTGAAACAGGTGAGATGTCTGCGGAAGATGCAAAGGCTCGGATGGCTGAAGCAAGGAAGAGCATCGAGCAGCGAGTTCAATGGGCAAGTATGGAGAACGAGATCATTGAAGCAGTCAACTCGGGAAAGCTTACTCGTGAAGAGGGGCTCAAGAATTTGTCTGAGTTGCGTTCGAAACGAGAAGCGGTTCGTAACAACGAATGGCAAGCGGTGCGGGATCGGATTGAAGGGGCAGTCAAACGTGGACAGATGACGCGTATGGATGCGAAGCGCGCCTATGAGCAGGCGAGAGATCAGTTGTACCCTAGTCAGGAAAAGATAGATAAGGTCATATACGATCAGAATGGTGGTCATCATCTTGGGGTGATGCCTTACATTGAGGGCGAAGATCTTGATTGTTGATTAGGAAACTTGCTCGAAAGTCAAATGTTGAACTAACACCCACACGGATGAACTGTGTGGGTTTTTTCAATGAGATGAGTAGTTTGATACCGATTTGAGGCGAGGAATGGGCGAAATGGTCGATTGAGTGGGCGTGAGTTCAGATCAATCCACACAACTCGATACAAGTGCTGATGACGCGTCTAACGATGGGATCGGGAAAGATACCCGTACTGTTGCGGGGTTAACTCTGGTTTCTCGGGTGCTTGGGCTCATACGAGATTTGGTGACAGTGCGAGTGTTTGGAGATACAGGGGTCGGGTCTGCGTTTGCAGCAGCGTTTGCGATTCCCAATATGTTTCGGCGCTTATTTGGTGAAGGGGCGCTGTCTGCAGCGTTTCTTCCTGAATATACACGGATGGCGGATGATGATCCAAAGAAAGCGGACGCGTTTGCTTCGTTGACGATTGGGTTGTTAGCGTTCGTGACTGGGTTGATTGCTTTGGTGATCGAGCTTGGGTTGCTTGGGGCGGTGCTTTGGTCTGGTGATGATCCGGATCGGGCGTATTCGCTCAAGTTGGTGATGGTGATGTTGCCGTTTATGCCTTTGATTTGTGTTGCGGCGATTTTGGGTGGGATGCTTCAGAGTCATGGGAAGTTTGGACCATGGGCGGCTGCACCAATTTTGTTGAATGTTTGTATTCTAATAGCAGCGACGCCGTTCTTTTTTGTTGATGACGCTGATCCTGCAGTTTGGGCGTATCCAATTGGGATCGCGGCGGTTGTTTCTGCGTGTCTGCAGATTGCATGGTCGTTGTGGGCGCTGCGCGGCCGAGTAAAATGGACCCGAGGGGTTTCGCAAGCGCGGAGTGATGCAAAGGCGATGATGTGGCGGATGGTCCCGGTGTTGATTGGGCTCGGGACATTGCAGCTCAACTCGTTTGCAGATACGGTGATTGCGATGTATCCAAACTGGATCGGGGATACATTTATGGGCCGGGATTACCCGCTCGATGAGGCGTCCAATGCGATTCTGTTTTATGCTCAACGACTTTATCAGTTCCCGCTCGGGGTCTTTGGGATCGCAGTCGCGACGGCGGCGTTCCCTGCACTTTCGCGTGTATCAAAGGATCCAGCGAGGTTTGGTGAGATGTTGCGTCGCGGGGTTCGATTGAGCTTGTTTATTGGGTTGCCTGCGAGTGTTGGATTGATGATCGTGGGTGGGGATCTGATCAGGGTGATGTATTCAGGTTTTGGTGATGGATTTTCTGATGAAGGAATCATTCGCGCAAGTGCAGTCTTGTTCGGTTATGCGATCGCGGTTTGGGCGTACTCATTAAATCAGTTATTCACGCGCGCGTTTTATGCAAGTGGCGATACTAAAACTCCGATGAAGATCGCGATTGTGATGGTTGGGTTCAATGTATGCTTGAATGTGGTTTTGATCTGGTGGTTCAAAGAAGCAGGATTAGCTTGGTCTACTGCAATCTGTGCGATTGGGCAGACTGTCGGACTAGTTGTTGCGGCGAAGCGGAAGCTTGGGTTTGAGCTTTTCTCAGGTGGAACGCGAGTATATGCGATGATCTTTGTTGGTTCGGTCGTGATGGGGAGTGTCGTTTGGGGCGTTTCAAGTATTTACGGAAATCCTGAAGCGTGGAGCGGGCAGTTGCTTCGGGTTGTTGTGCTGACGGGGGTGGGTGCAGTAGTTTATGGAGTTTGGTCGATATTCATGAAGATGGATGAGCTTGGTTGGTTGTTGTCCCGATCGACAAGTTCTGAATCTACCGAATAAAAGGAGCGCTGGATTCAGCGGTAATAGAAATGAACAGTCACAAGACACAAGATCGGAAGAGAACGGTAATGACCCTTACATTGATTACGCTTGCATTTGTTGCAGTTGGTTTGAGCGCCTGCAACACTGTTCGCGGGGTTGCAAAGGATGTCACTTCAGCGGCGGATGCGCTCGATCCAAGTAACAGCGAATGAGTTTGAGTGAACGAAAAATGCATGCTGCGAAGCGGGTGCTTGCTGGGCGAGCGGTGATCGTAACTGGCGCATCGAGTGGCATTGGCGCGGCAACTGCGATTGCATGCGGACGGGTCGGGATGCCTGTTGTGTTGTTTGCTCGATCACAAGATAAGCTTGAACGCGTTCGAGAACAAATCGAGATCGAGGGCGGATCTGCAATTGTAATCGTGGGAGATGTGCAAGATCCAGATGCAAACATTGAGTTGATCGCAAAGGGTGAAGAAGCGTTTGGTGATGTATATGCAGCGATCGCAAACGCGGGATATGGGCTTGAAGCAGAATGCGCTTCGATTGATCTTGATGCAGTGCGGGAAATCTTCGAAGTGAATTTTTACGGATCGATGAATCTAGTCCAACCGATGGTTTCCAAGTTTCGTGAGCGTGGGTCTGGACACGCGATGATGGTGTCGAGTGGGTTGAGCAAAATCGGGATTCCCTATTACGGTGCGTATTGCGCGACGAAAGCGGCGCAGGATCATTTTTGTAGAGCGATGCGATTAGAACTGTTTGGGAGCGGAGTGTATGTGAGTAGTGTGCATCCGGTTTTGACGAAGACTGGGTTTCATGATGCAGCCGCGAGGCACTCGGGTGGGAAGTTGAAGATCGGGCGATCCGCAAAGATGCAAAGTGCAGAGACAGTTGCGGATGCGATTGTGAAATGTTTAGTCAAACCAAGGGGAGAGGTTTGGACAAGCACTGGTGCAAGGTTTGGGCTTGGGTTCAGTGTGATGGCTCCTAGGTTGACGGATCGTGTGCTGCTCAGAATGCAAGGGTCTCATCAGAAATGAATAAGAGCAGTATCGAGGAGATACTGCTCTTATTGAGTAGTCATTTGTGATTGAAGGATTACCCCATAATCGGTGCACGCCCAAGCGATTTGCGGATGTCGGCGAGTTGGCCGTAGTGCATTGTGGTATGGAGGGAGATGACATTGAGACATTTTCCAACTGTCCCAATGAAGTCTTTCCAATCTTCTGGACACCCAACTGATGGTTTGTCAAGATCATCTTCGGTGATGGTATCGAGGTATGCGATAACTTCAGCGTGAGCGGTATCGTAGTCTTTGAGCAATGAATCAAAGCTCGGGTAAATTGATGCGTCTGTTGAAGGTTGAGTTGAGTATGCGAAGTGCTCTTTGAGATGTTCTAAGGTGCAGGTTTCTTGGCCTTGGATCATTTGATTGAGTAGCGATGAATCGGTGTGAGCGATATGCCCCAGGATCCAGAGTGCGTGGTTTCCTCCGTTGATTGTGGGTTGTGCGAGTGGTTCATCCTTGAGATCATTGATGAGCTCGAGTGTCATTTTTCTTGCGGTAATGAGTGATGTTTTTATATAATCAATAGTGTTCATTGTGGAATCCTTCGAGGTTACAGAATGTGATTTGTTTGATTAGGCCATAAGTCGGTCACGACCCAATGCTCTGCGGATATCGGTGAGTTGGCCGTAGTGCATTGTTGGGTGGATGATCTTGGCGGTGTACACCTTCCCGATTGTTCCGAACCATGATGCCCATTCTTCAGGACATCCGGGCGCGGGGGTATCGAGATCTGCGTCGGTAAATGTGTCGAGTGTTTTGAGTGTATGGGCGCGGACTTCTTCCCATGCTTCTTGCAGTTCTGCGTATGAGGGATAGAGAGTAGGATCGGTTTGCGGAGAGGACCCCATACCGAATAGGGGTTGCCAATCTGCGACGGGGTTTGATTGTTCGCCGAGTACCATTTGGTGGATTGCGAATGATTCTGAGCAGACGAGATGTCCGAGTATCCAGAGGGCGTGGTTGCCTCCGCTTGTTGTTGGTTGTGCGAGTGGAGCGTCTTTGAGATCTTCAAAGAGTCCCATCATTGAACCTTTGCTTGTTTCAAGGGCGGATTTGATAAATTGAATTGTGCTCATATTTGACTCTCCTGTATAAAAACCTCTTCGGGCTGATGGTATGATTTTGTTTGGGTTAGTCAAGGAGCGAGTATATAAAAAAACCGCACCCATTTGGATGCGGTTGATTCTGTAGTTTTGAACACAATCAGTTGTTTGGTCCACCTGAGCGGATTGCATCTGAGAGATCGAACTTCGCGTCGTTTGCTCTAAAGAGTTTGGCGAGCTTATCGCATTGTGCGTCGTATGCAGCTTTGTCTTCCCAGATGTTACGAGGGTCGAGGATATCTGATGGAACTCCTTCGACAGCGGTTGGCATGTGAAGTCCGAAGACAGGGTGTTCCACAGTTGGAGCATTGTCGAGTGATCCGTTGAGGATCCCAGTAACCATTGCGCGTGTGTATGGGAGTGAGAAGCGATTTCCTCCAGCGCCTGCGGGGCCGCCGCACCATCCGGTGTTGAGGAGCCATACATGTGCGCTGTGCTCTTTGATTCTTTCTGAAAGCATCTGAGCATATTCAGCAGGACGGCGAGGCATGAATGGGCCGCCGAAGCATGGTGAGAAGTTTGGTTGAGGTTCTGTGACGCCTTCTTCGGTTCCTGCAAGTTTCGATGTGTACCCGTTGATGAAGTAGTACATCGCTTGCTCTGGGGTGAGCTTTGAGATTGCAGGTAATACTCCGAATGCATCTGCAGTCAGGAAGATCACATTCTTTGGGTGTCCCCCGACTGATGGGATCTGTGCACCTGGGATAAAGTCCACAGGATAAGTTACTCGAGTGTTTTGAGTAATCGAAACATTGTCGTAATCTGGGATGCGTGTTGCATCATCGATTACGGTGTTTTCGAGGACTGAACCGAAGCGGATTGCGTCCCAGATTTGCGGTTCTTTTTCGTGTGTGAGTCCGATGACTTTTGCGTAGCAGCCGCCTTCGAAGTTGAATACACCTTCTGGGCCCCAGCCGTGTTCGTCGTCACCGATGAGTGCTCGGTTTTCGTCTGCGGAGAGTGTTGTTTTGCCTGTGCCTGACAGGCCGAAGAAAAGTGCCACATTTGATGGGTCATCCTTTGCGATGTTTGCTGAGCAATGCATCGGGAAGACTCCAACATCTGGCATGTCGTAGTTCATCGCGTAGAAGAGTGATTTCTTCATTTCCCCAGCGTACTCGGTTCCGAGGATCACAACGATTTTTTGTTCGAGTGATTGCGCGATGAAGGTTTCGGAAGTGACACCGAGTGATTCTTGCTCTTCTTTTGTGAGTTTGTGGACACCCGCGTTGATGACGGTCCAGTCATGGTTCCATGAGCCGTCACCTGCGTCTGAGGCGGATCCTGGTTTGATGAAGAGTGTTTGTGCGAAGAGGGAGTGCCATGCCATGGTGGTGATGACTTTCACCCCGAGGCGACGTGAGGTGTCGGCTCCTGTGAATCCTTCGAATACAAAGACTTCATCTTGTGAGTTGATGAACTTGGTTGCGATATCGAGCGCAGTATCGAACTGAGGTTGAGTCATTGGTTGGTTGACTTTTCCCCAGTCGATGTTTTCGTGGACTGCGGGTGAGTCAACGAGGTATTTATCTGTGGGTGAGCGTCCGGTGCGATCCCCGGTGTTGACGCTGACACAGCCGTTAGCTGCGAGTTGTCCTTCACCGCGACGGATAACTGTTTCCATGAGCTCTGCGGATGAGCAGTTGGTATGAGTACGATCGGGTGAAAGGTTGAGTTGGTCAGTGACAGCACTCATGACAGGCTCCTCAGGGGCATACTTTGCCCCTTTGCCCCCCCGAATTGATAATCCAATCGTGGGGATTGTTTGAATTGCTGGCGACGTGAGGATTGAATCAACGAGATCAATCTTTGCATCATCGGCGCCGATGTGTCAGGAGGGAATGGTAGCCCTCAAGCTCGTAAATGTTGTGAATTCTGCATGGTTCCGTGCAGACTTTGGGGTGGTTGGTATGCTATATTCCTTGTGCAGTTGGACGGTTTTATTCGTCTCAATCTGATGGTGGACGTAGCTCAGTCGGTAGAGCACCTGGTTGTGATCCAGGATGTCGCGGGTTCAAGCCCCGTCGTTCACCCTTTTTTAGTTTGACAGACTACTTGTGACCGCTGCGGATTTCTCCGTAGCGGTCTTTGTTTACAGTGAGTTGTATTTGTATTCGACATGAGTTTAGTTCTTCCAGACATGAAGATCAGGCCGCGATTTGTTTGGGGTTTGATTTTGATTTGCTATTCTCGATTAGATCGATGCAGGTTTCGATGAGCAATGCTTTGTTTACTGGTTTGCTCATGTATTCGTCGCATCCTGCGTTGAGACAATGCTCACGATCTCCTTCTAGCGCGTGTGCGGTTACCGCGATGATTGGGGTTTTGAGTCCCTGTTCTCGGAGTTGAACTGTTGCGTGGTATCCATCTAGGACTGGCATTTGCATATCCATCAAGATTAGATCGTATGGAGAATCATCGGTGATCGCATTGTTCACGGCGTTGATCGCTTGTTGTCCGTCATGGGCGAACTCGGTTGCTGCACCACTTCGTTTGAGGATGAGTTGAAGCAGAACTCGGTTGTCTTTTGCATCGTCAACAATCAGGATTTTTCGGTTTTCGAGTGAAGGTGTTTTCTTTTGTTGTTCTACTGATTGATGTTGAGTGGTAAATGTTTTTTTAGAATTGGCATTTACAGTGAGTGTAAATGTCGAACCCATTTGAACGGTAGATTTGACAGTGACATTCCCACCCAGCGCTTTCGCGAGGTCCCTGGAAACCGCAAGTCCGAGTCCGGCGCCACCGAAGTTTCTTGTTAGGTTGTCTTGAGCTTGAGTGAATGGATCAAAGATTGCTTTGAGCTTGTTCTCTGGTATACCGATTCCGGTATCGGTAACTTTGATTTCGATGAGTTCCTTCGAGTCATTATTGAGCGATCTTGCTTCGATAGTCACTTTTCCTTTGTCGGTGAACTTGATTGCGTTGTCAACAAGGTTGATGAGGATTTGCTCGAGACGTTTTGGGTCAGTTGTAACTTGATCCGGGCATGACGAATCAAAGATGACATCGAGTTCGAGATTCTTGCTGTGGATACTCGAAGCGGTTGCGATCTTGATTTGTGTGATGATGTTGTGGATTGAACATTCACTATTCACGACACTCAGTTGTCCTGACTCGATCGCGGAGAGATCGAGCATTGACTCGATGAGCTTGTTGAGTTCTTTGCTTGAATCATGGATAGACGACGATAGTTGCGATCTTTCAGAGTCGGAGAGTGTGTCTTCGTTGAGCAAACTTGCAAAGCCCATGATCGCGTTCATGGGAGTACGGAACTCGTGACCCATGTTGTTGAGTAGGCGCCAACGGATAGCGTCAGCGCGTTTCGCGTGTCTGGTTGCTCTGTCGAGTTCGTGCAGTTGTCTGCGGATAATCAAGATTGTGGGTTCTACGACGAAGAGGACTGCACAGATAAGGACGGTGATGATGATGAAGATGCCAACTTTGGCGTTGCGGATACTACTTCTGATTTCTGAAGTGTAAGCAACTTCGTTCAAACTCACGATTTCTTTCATCTTTGGGAGGAAGATGCGATGAGCGTCGTTGATGACATTCTTTGCAGATGTGACTCGTTCTAGTGTTTGTGAATCGATGTAAGGGGAGCGCCGAATCATGCTTATTGTGAGTTTGCTTAGGTCCTCGCTTGCGGAGAGCATTTTGTTGAACGGGAGCTCGGCGGCCATAAACAGTTCGCGTTCTTGGTTTGCGAATTCAGATTCAACTGTGGAGTTCATGTGCGAGTCATTGGTAAGTTCTGAGTGAGCAATACGAAGTTGGCTAATAGTCTTGTTGAGTTCAGTGAATGCGGGTTCGAGTTCATCCCATTGTGCGGTTCGTGCGCCGGTGTCGATCTGGAGCGCATTCGTCAGGATTCGTTGCGCGAGTGCACGATGGCTTGCAGCGAGGTTGATCTTTGCAGCCGCAGAGTCATCGAGGGATGCAGTAATGTTGTAAATCATCGCTGTGGAGAGAACTGCAACTAGAGTGACAATTCCGAGTGTGAGCCAACGGAAGCGAGTGATGCTCCTTCTGATATGGGAGCTGCTTTGATCTTTCTGGAGGATAGGCATTACACTAGAAACTCATCTTTGAAGTTATCATCTCATGATGGACAATGTGTCCAACACAGGTATCGGTGATATTGAGAGTGATATCAAGCGAGAAATGGTGATCTAGTAAGGGTTATCTGGGCGTTAACCTGCTTTTTTGGTCGCACAGAGGAGACAGATTCTGTCTAACTCGTACGATTATGCAGAGAGATCCCCTGATATGGCGATTTTCGTCACAGACATTCGAGATACTCGAGACGCGTGAAACAGCGATAAGGATGAGATCCCGATGCGTAGTTGAGTTGACATTGAGTTGAAGATCTGGTGATAGACAGTGGAACTCAATCTCAGTGAGTTTTGCTGACTTTTCGTTTGTGTTCGATTTGCTCGATCGGATCCCATTGAAGATATCTATCAGGGTATTTTGTGTCTTCAAATAGGAACGGATTCAATGTGGGTTCAACTCTGAAGATTGATGTCTTGAAGACTCAATGTTGGAGTAAAGCGGGCGAGTTCGGGATGTTTACGCAGCGGGCTTTGACTTGATTCTTCTGCAAGCGACGATGAGTGAACGAATCTCATTTGATGCTTCCTTGCAACCTTTCGTTGAGATTTTTGTTTCTGCAGCGATCGCAAACTCTGAGATTGATGGGAACCCGAGTGGGGAAGCGGTGCCGCAGAGTGTTCGACAGATTTTGATGCAAGTTTCTTCATCATTATCACGAAGTGCTTTTTCAAGATCGAGCGCCATCCGTGTGACATCTGTAAGAAACTTTCCGAGTAATGGGAAAGCAGGGTTGTCATTTCCCAGTTCGGAGAAGAGTGGGCCGCCGTCGCCATCGGCGTGAAGGAACTCAGCGAATGCTTGAAGGAGTCGGTCTTTGGTGATCGGTTTTGACAATATACCTGCAGCTTCTGCGTCCCTAACTGCATCGAGTGCGGTTTCGGATTTATCTGAAGTCATAATAATGACAGGCATTTCACAGCCTTCTTTGCGCAAGGCATGGATTAGCTCGGGGCCTGAACCATCTTCAAGATGAAAATCAGTCAAGATCAGGTCTGCACCTTTTTTTGCCCTGGAGAGTGCAGTTTCGACAGTGTCGGCGGTGCTCAAATCAAGGTTTGTGTCCTCGAGGAACATGAGGATCAAGTCACGATCTAAATCTGTAGAAGTAACGACGAGCGTTGATCCGTGTAAACGATCGGGTTCAACTCGTTCAAGGGAGTATGCTTCATTGAGTGGATCAAGTCCGAGGAGATCTTTGGTTGAGACTTGTTCATTGAACGCGATACCAATCTCATGGACTCGGCCTTGCAGATGGTTGCATCGAACGATTTTACCAGGCACAAACTCTTTCTTACCACCTGGAAGATTGAGTGTGACAACGCATGGGCTCCCGGTATGGATGAACGCGGAGTGGAGTACAGAGATGCCGCCTCTTGAGATGTTTCGGGTTGCAACAGCGAGGGTGACTTTGGAACCTGTTGAGTGTTCGATAGTTAGATCAACGGACTCAACACGGAATGACCAACGGACGAACTCGCGATCCGGGAACTGATTATCAGGTTGATCTTTGTCGTATTGTTCGAGCAGTTTATGTAACTCGTGTTGTCCGAGGCGAATGGTATTCATCTTAGCGTTCTTGTTACTCATCGTGTCCTCAGTTTTATCCTAGAGAATGGAGTGATTTCCCACTGTTCTATCGAATCAATTTGGGGCGTGCTTGTGAGTAGTGTTTGGGTATTTAAGAAGTGTTGAAAAGATGATGAAATAACAGGCATGGATAGCGCAGATAGAAAAGAGCGTCCGAAAACTCGGACGCTCTTTAGGTTTATAATCTCTTGGTGGATCAGATGTCGAGGTTCTTCACTTCGAGAGCGTGATCTTCGATGTACTTGCGTCGAGGTTCGACATGTTCACCCATGAGGAGGGAGAAGAGGTTATCTGCTTCTCCTGCTTGGTCCCATTGTACTCTGAACATTGATCGGACTTCGTGATCCATGGTGGTTTCCCAGAGTTGGAGCGCATCCATTTCACCTAGTCCCTTGAATCGTTTGATCTCCATTCCGCGTCGGCCGATTTCATGAAGAGATTCGAGGATGGATGGGATGTTTTCTGCTTCGACGATCTTTGAGTTAGAAGAATCTGATGCGTTGTTTGAGTCGTCTGATTCTGGTTTTATTATCTTTCCAGTCTTTGTGGTACTCCATGCGAATCGCGCGGGGAGTTTGTCTCCTGTAATTGATTCTTCTTGGACTAGGCCGTAATCGCTAATATCAATTCCGAGTTCTTTAAGTTCGTCGAAGATGACGGCGAGCTCTCGGTTTTCATGGAGTTCACGGACGGTCGCAACTGGAGATTCGATTTCTTCAGTTGTTGATTTCTCATCGGTAACTTCGATGTCATCTGCATGGCGCCAGTTGTTCTTTGCGATGATTTCGAGAGCTTCTGCTTCGGACCAGGCGTACTCGCCCGTTGCGAGTGTTGCGACTTTGTGAGTTGGGAGTGCTCCATCTCTGCGTGACACAAGTAGGTCAATAAACTTGACTCCTCGGCGTTCAGCGATCTCTGCAAGTTCAGAAAGACGAGCAAGGGATCGAACGAGTCTCTTTGCATCGTTTCCTGTGATTTCGGTGATTGTCTCTGGGACTTCTCCTAATCGCGTGTTTTCGATGTCCCGGACGAGGAGGGATGAACCTTCTAGTCCGAGCTCGGTGAGGACAGCGTCGAGTTTGCCTTCGTTGAGGACATACTGAGATTTTTTACCCTTGATGATTTGATAGAGCGGGGGTTGGGCGATGTAGATATGACCTCTTCTGATGAGTTCGTTCATATGACGGAAGAAGAAGGTGAGCAGCAGTGTGCGGATGTGAGATCCGTCGACATCCGCATCGGTCATGATGATGATTTTGCCATAGCGAAGTTTTGAGATATCGAAATCGCCTCCGATACCACAACGGAGTGCGCCGATGAGTGTTCGAATTTCTTCAAACCCGAGTACTTTGTCGATGCGTGCTCGTTCGACATTTAGAATTTTACCCTTGAGTGGGAGGATCGCTTGGGTCTCGACATCGCGTCCTTGGGTTGCGGAACCGCCCGCGGAGTCACCTTCGACGAGGAAGATTTCAGCTCGATCAAGATCCTTGGTTTTACAGTCTCTCAGTTTGTGAGGCATAGATCCTGAGTCGAGTGCGGTTTTTCTTCGTGTGAGTTCGCGTGCTTTTCGAGCAGCTTCGCGAGCTTGAGCAGCAACGATCCCTTTAAGACAGAGCTTCTTTGCTTCTGCGGGGTTCTCTTCGAGCCAGGAGTTGAGTGCTTCTTGAAGAGAACTCGAGACGAAGCTTTCGATCTCTGGGTTGAGGAGTTTCTCTTTTGGCTGGTTGTTGAACTGGGGGTCTGGGAGTTTGACAGAGACAATTGCGATCAATCCTTCTCGGAGATCGTCTCCTGAAGGGTTTGGATCTTTCTCTTTGAGATATCCGAGACGTTTTGCGTAGCCGTTGAGTGTTCGGGTGAGCGCGGTTTTGAACCCTTGAGCGTGTGTCCCGCCGTCGGCGTTGTTGATGTTGTTTGCAAATGTAAGGAGACTCTCTGAGTATCCGTCGTGATACTGGAGTGCGATCTCACAGATCATGCTTTCTGATTCGAGTTCTTTGGTTAGGAAGATCGGAGACGAAATTGTCGTCTTCCCTTTCATGAGATGGACGACATATTCAAGAAGGCCGTTGTCTGCTTTGAAAGTTTCGTGCTTTATCTTACCGTCTGAACCGACTCGTTCATCGGTAAATCGAATAACTACCCCAGGGTTAAGGTATGCAAGTTCTCGAAGTCGATGAGCAAGGGTGTTGTAGTCGAATGTGGTGTCTTCGAAGATCTCTGGGTCAGGTTTGAAGACGATAGTTGTTCCGGTTTCGCGGGTTGCGTTTTCAGGGATTGGTCCAACATCATAGAGTGGTTTGGTAACGATCCCTCGTTCGAAAACGATTGCTTGGATTTGGCCTTCGCGCCAGACTTCTGCTTCGAGCATTGAGGAGAGCGCGTTTACACAGGAGACACCAACACCGTGGAGTCCGCCGGAGACTTTGTATGCAGAGTCTTCTTGTTGGAATTTGCCACCTGCGTGTAGCTTTGTCAGAACGACTTCGATCGCGGGTTTTCCGTTCACTGTTGGGTCGTCGTTTTTGACTGGGTCGGTTGGGATACCTCGGCCGTCGTCTGTTACTTTGATTGATCCATCGGCTTGGATTGTGACAGAGACGAATGAAGCAAAGTCGGCCATTGCTTCGTCGATAGAGTTATCGACAACTTCGTAGACGAGGTGATGGAGTGCGCCGATTCCGGTGCCTCCGATATACATACCTGGTCTTTTACGGACTGCTTCGAGTCCTTCGAGGACCTTGATTTGGTCTGACGAATATGCGGAGTTTGGTTTTGCTGGTGTATCTGGTTTGTCGGTCATAATGTGTTTATATTTACCTGTTCGGCAAGGGTGAAATTGTTTGAACCGAACGGGGAATACTCATGTGTGGTATCTTGTTTGTGAGGAACGGTTTTCGTCCCGATTTCTGGTGTTGAATCATAGGAGCGCAGGGGTAGTTTTGCTTGTTTTTGGGAGCACAAACTTGGGCTCGAACTCGGAGGGGTCAGTTGGCGAATAATACTGAAAATAAAGATGAAAACGCTGATTTTGAGCGAGGTTTGTTTGTCTGCTCTAAGCCTGGGGTTGAGTTTGCAGGGACCGGGTCTGCGGGGATGGTCATCGGGCTCGTAGGGACTCAGGTATTTGCCGCGATGATGATTGTTCCGATCCTTGGATTCTTTGTTCTTCGGAACTGGTTTGGAGTTGCTCCTTGGGTCGCAGGAGTCTTTGCAGGAGTCATCTCAGTGATCTTTGTGGCATTGGGATTGTTGTTCTTAACCAGAATCAACAAAGCTAATCGGAATCAAGGAAGTTACTTTAAGAACGAGAGCGATTCTCGGTATCGGGTTCGGGTTGTTATTCCCCAAAAGCAGAGGGACTTGAGAGTCCATCGTTGGGTGCAACTCGCGTCGGAAGGGGCTCTTCGCGAAGAAGAGAAAGTTACTGAGGATGAACTCACTCTGGTTCGCGGCGGTGTTGAACCCTTGGTCATTCGCCCATGGTTTGGGGTAAAAAGAGATCGAGTTTATTGGTGGACTAGTGCAATCATGTGTGTCGTAGTCGGGTTTGCTGTCTCATATGCGTTGACATTTCTCTTTGGGGGATGGCGTGGGTTGCTCGACTCGATCGGGATTATGGGGTATGCACTTACTGGATTGATGTTATTGGGAGGCGTGGTAATCGCGGAGGTTATTTGGCCGGTGTATATCCGATTGGTACCAGGACAAGTTGATGTTTTTCGATATGGGTTCTTGGGTTCTGGAGCAGCAAAAGTAGAGAGCTTTGATCTAAGAAAAGTTGGAGTATGTGTCGACTTTGGTGGATACATAATCTCGTTAGAACCAGAACGAGCAGTCGGAGAAGCATTGCCCATACTTGTGCAAGCAAAGCGTTGGCCGCACGGACAATCATTTCCAGAGGATTTCACTCCAACTTACTTCGCGATTCCGTTGGTGTTGAATCGTCGGATATTTGCACAGAGATTGATTCAGGCATCGCGTACGGATGAGCCAACTCCACCGGTTTCGATGAGTTCGCTTGGTGAATGATAGATGGATCGCGCGGGCGTTAAGGTTTGATAAGGACTCGTGAGATGTGTTCTGCGAGGAACTCGAAGACAGTGTCGATGTCTCCTTTTGCGAGTCGGACGCAACCCATTGATTGGTTGCCTCCGATTGAGTCTTGATCGATTGTGCCGTGGATTCCTAGGGAAGTGAGGGACGCATATTGTCCTACCCCGGTGAGTCCGATCCAGTATTCTCCGATCGGGTTTGCAGGATCGTCTGCGAGATACTGTTCTTTCGCGTCTCGTGGGTTTACCCATCCTGGGTTTTCGAGTTTGTTTGCAGAGACGACGAAGTCTCCGATTGGGGTGCCGTCGTTTGAACCGAGACCAACATCGAATGAACGGATGTAGAGCCAGGATTCTGGATTGTTTGGTGAACCATGGAATAGATCCAGACGGTGTTCACTCTTGTGCACGACGGCGTGGAATGGGCCTCGGACGAGTTTGAGGTTTTGTCCGAGTCTGATCTTAGAAGGGTCCGCAATTTGGTTGATTCGAGCGATGAGCTTCCAGTGGGTTGCAAGTTCTCGTCGTGAAGCAATCTTGGAGAGTGAGTCTCCAGATTGGATTTTGTAGGTTTCGCACATTCTGTCTTTGGGATCAACTACAGGACTAAAGAGGAGTTGATTGTTGATCATTGTGAGTTCATCGCGAAGGTATTGAGCTTCTGAAGATGAAATGTTTGCATTGAGTAGGGTTTGAGAGAGAAGTTTACGAGCTTGCACTCGATTGTTCTCGGCGATCAGTCTGCGGGCGGAGTCGAGTTGGAGACGGATACCTGCAGGGGAGCCTGAAGATGTTGATTGTTCTTGGGGAGTTGTTCGAGGGTTATCTCTCGATTGTCGATTTGCTTGTTCTGCAGCGGCGGAGAGTATGTCGTCAGTACTATTGGGGTTTGTTGCGTTTGAGTTGTTCGCGATTGTAGAGTCGATCTGATTCGGGTTTCTTTGATCGAGGACTCGATCAATCTCTTGTGATGGGTCAGGTCGAGTTCCTGCGCCAGGTAGTGGTCGATTGTTTGATTCTGGAGCGTTGTTGATGACGATTGGTTGATTTGCATCCTCATTCAGATTCGATGAGTTGTCGAGTGCGGAGTTTTGTTGCTCGTTTGCATTTGAATCAGCGTTGAGCTTGTTTGCTTGTGGGCGTATGAGTGTGTACCAGACGAGGAATACGACGGCGATGACAACGATGGCGGTGACGATTTTCTTCATCGGGCCGCCGCTCGATCTGCGGTAGTGAACCTGTGATGATCTTGTTGCGTTTCTTGAAGATTGGCTAGGCAGGCTCATCCGTGTTTCCTCTGTCTTTGGAACTGCATTGTGCTTTGAGATCGAGGAATCCTTGCTCGCTCAAAACGAAATCCATTTGGTGATCGTGCGATTCGGTTGGTACCTTGGGCACAATCTGACACCCGAAGCATACGCCGACGAGTGGGGGGCGGTTTGCATTTGGGATGGAATCGATGAATCGATCGTAGAACCCTGCTCCGCGGCCTAGGCGATGCCCGTTTTGATCAAAGGCGAGCCCTGGGACGAGGATAAGGTCAATGTTTTTTCTATCCACCAACGGGCACGCTTGGGTGGGTGCCCTGACATCGTATCGGCCGATGTCTAGATCCGTATCCAGATTTGAGATCCGAGCGGGTTGCATTGATTTGGAGTCCCAATCAATCTGTGGGACACAGATGCATTTGTTATCTGAGAGAGCTTGTGTGATGAACGGATCAAGATCCAGTTCAGAAGGGAGTGAAGCATATGCGAGGATCGTCGTTGCGGATTGGTAGATCTCAGAAGCGATTATCTGTTCTTGGATTTGATTTGCTGCGATGATGCGGTTGTCTATAGAGACAAGCGAAAGGCGCTGTTTCATTTTCTTTCGCAGATCGAGTTTGGATGGGTAGTTGGGCACGAGGGATGATAGGGGGGCTCGTTATTGCAAAATATTCGAAGAGTGTTTGTATCTGGTTTACAAATCGGGGGGAGCAGGTCAATTTGAGGGCGGTTCTAACATACGGCCGTTGGTTTATGAGTTGTATCATATAGAATATAGAATTTAATGTATTAGATGTGTGTAATATTCCGATCATTGATAGTTCACATTATGTTTATTAAATCATTCAAGGAGACGCACATGTTCTATATGAATCACTTGTCTTGTCCGATCGTTGTGTCAGCATTGTTCTGCTCAAACCCTGCAATAGGACAAGTAATCAATGAGGACATGAGACTCAATGTTCCTGAGCAGGTTCAACGTGATATCTTCGGAGCGTCCGTTGCGATCTCAGGCGACACAGTTGCGGTCGGGGCGATTCTCGATGACGATCTAGGTGATGCTTCGGGATCAGCGTATCTGTTTGATTTAAATACCGGTGAGATGACTTTTAAACTTCTTCCGAGCCTTGGTCATTTTGAAATGGAGTTCGGCAATTCGATCGATATCGATGGAGATGTTGTTGCGGTTGGCGCAGCGTTTACGAATCTCGATAACTGGGGTCTCAATGGTTATCGACGCGGAGCGGTTTTCTTGTTTGATAGATTGAGCGGCGAGGAGATCTGGGTACTCACTGATGAGGAGAGACAAGGGCAAAATGGTGCTTACGGTGTTGGGTCGGATATCTCAATGTCTGATGGAGTGATCGGTGTCGGCGCACTTTGGGACAATGATCAGGGAAATGATTCAGGGTCAGGATTTGTCTTCGATGTTGATTCGGGTTTGTCTATCCAAAAAGTATTTCCGGTTGATGAAACGGAAGGTTGTCAATTCGGTGAAACGGTCGCGGTCTCGGACGGACTCATCGCGATTGGTGCAACTCGGGATAGTGTACGCGGCGAATGGTCGGGATCGGTTCATGTCTATGACGCGATGAGCGGATTGCTTATTCAAAAGATTTCTCCAGAAGACGGCGAGAGTCGAGATTTCTTTGGTTGCTCTGTTGCGCTTGAAGACGGGCTTCTCGTAGTCGGTGCATTCGGTGACGATGACAGCGCATATCACTCGGGCGCGGTTTATATCTTTGATGCGTATAGCGGCGAGCAGCTTGATAAAATACACGCAGACGATGCAGATGCGCATGACATTTTCGGATCTTGTGTTGCAATTTCTGATGGGATTATCGCCGTTGGAGCTCCTCAGGATAACGATTTTGGGATCAGGTCTGGATCGGCGTATCTCTTTCGTGCATCTACAGGGAAACAGATCGCAAAGCTTTTACCAAGCGATGGCGCGCCGGAAGATGTCTTCGGGAGATCGATCGATATCTTTGAGGGTCGAGTCGTAGTGAGTGCGGTTTATGACGACAGTTACGGGATCAACTCGGGGTCGGCGTATGTGTTTACTGCTCCACAGATTTGTGAAGCGGATCTCAATGGAGATGGTACGCTCAACTACATTGATGTCAGCGAGTTCATGGAAGCGCTAATGGATGGAGATCGAGCGGCGGACTTTACAAATGACGGGCGATACAACTTCTTTGATGTCAGCGATTTTATCAGTTCTTATATCGCAGGTTGTCCATAAGACACAAGCTCAGGACTTGCGACGAGCATCTTTTTTCGCTCTTGCTTCTTCGAGGTATGCTTTGAGAATTTTTTCGCTACCGACGTCTTTGGGTTCGTAGTACTGTTTGTCCACACCTAGGTAGTCTTGGCCGGTGAGTTGGTTCTCAGTGGCATGAGAGTATTCGTATTTCTCAGTTTCGATATCACGGATTCGTTGTCCTGACCCATCGTCGCTCGCTTGAGGCGAAGTGTTGGAGTCTCGGAGATAGATCGGGACTGGGAGCACTCTGTTTTTGCGGACATCGTCGAGCGCTGTATCGATCGCGACATAGGCCGCGTTTGATTTGGGGCAACACGCGAGATAGGTAGCGCATTGAGAGATCGTGATCCGTGCTTCGGGCATCCCGATCCGTTCAACCAAGTTCCACGCGGCTTGTGCGATCATGATCGCTCGCGGATCAGCGTTTCCGATATCTTCTGATGCGAGGATTGCTAGTCGACGACAGATGAAGCGAGGATCCTCTCCTGCGTCGAGCATTTTGGCGATCCAATAGACGGCCGCGTCGGGGTCTGATCCTCTGATGGATTTGATCATCGCGGAGATTGTGTCGTAGTGTCCGTCGTCGCCGTAGTTTGCGACTTTTTGTTGGATGGAGTCTTCTGCAAGTTTCTTATCGATGTGAATCGAAGGTTTGCTGAGATCTTTTGGTTCTATTTTTGTTGACGATTTCGTTGTCGGATCCGTTTGCGATTTTGTCGTTTGCTCATCTTGGTTTGTTTGTCGTCGCGATGACTCCACGGCCACATCCACATGATGAGATCCACGATCAGATCGATCATCCAGTGCAGAATCTCGGCGAAGATATCCCATCCCATGTGATTGCTCCTTTGATGATCCGATCGCGACTTCGAGTGCGGTGAGGGCGCGGCGGGCGTCGCCTTCGGATTTGATTGCCCAGACGCGTTTGGCGTCGTCGTCGATTGTGATGTTGAGATTGGGAAAAGCGAGTGAATTACTAAGTGCGCGTTCGATGAGCTCTTCGGTTTCTTGTTCTGAAAGCGATTCGAGGCGAAAGAGTGTCGAGCGAGAGATGAGTGCTGCGTTGACGGCGAAAAGTGGGTTCTCAGTTGTTGCGCCAATCAGTGTGATCAATCCGCGTTCGACATCTGCGAGGAGTACATCTTGTTGTGACTTTGAGAATCGATGGATTTCGTCGAGGAAGAGTATGGTGCGTTTTCCAGAATCTCCGAGGACTCGATATGCATCGTCGATGATTTCACGGATTCGTTTCACGCCTACAGATGCGGCGTTTTCACGGATGAATCTTCGTTTGGTTGCTTTTGCGATGACTTCTGCGAGGGTGGTCTTTCCAGTTCCTGGAGGGCCGTGGAGGATGACGGATGTGAGTGCGTCTGCGTCGATCATTCGTCGCAAGAGTTTGTCTGGGGCGAGAAGGTGTGTTTGGCCGACAATTTGATCGAGGGTTGTGGGTCGGATTCTCGACGCAAGTGGGGCGATCGCGTCTACAGCGGTTTGTCTGTTGGCCTTCCAGAGATCATCCATACGGGAAGTGTATGGGTGTGAGTTAGACGAATAAGTGGATGGGGTGATTAGATTGTTGAGAAAATGCCATATTTTAATAAGGCATGTGGAACACTAGCTTTGTAATTGCTAACATTAATACGCATGGGAATCGCTTTTTGGGTCATTTTGGGCATTATCACGGCTTTTTTAGTCTGTTTTTTTGCTGGGATGGCCTATGGGCGAAAGTGGATTCCAGCGTTCGGTCCATTTAAAGGATTATTGTATTTGTTCGGGTATGGATATGCTCGCGGAATGCATGATTTACAAGTTGAAGTCGAGGATGGTGCGTTTGATGATCTGGGGGGGCCGATGATTGTAGTTTGCAATCACACGGCCGGGGTCGATCCGATTCTTGTGAGTTTGTCTGTCCCTACGAAAATCTGTTGGTTGATGGCTGACGACATGCGACTCAAAGGTCTCAACTGGATGTGGAACTGTCTCGGAGTGATCTTCGTTGCGAGAAATCGTCATGGACGAAGCGGGCTCAGAAAAGCACGCGCCCATCTTGATATGGGTGGCGTGATCGGGATCTTCCCTGAAGGGAAGATCGAGCGTCCTGCGAAGCAACTGCTCAAGTTTGCTCCAGGAGTTGGGGTGCTTGTGAAACGATCAGGCGCGAGGGTTCTTCCGGTTTTGATCGAGGGAACTCCGACTGCAGCGCCCAATGCTTGGGATTCGCTTTGGACTCGGAGTAATACTCGTGTGCGTGTAATGAATCCGATCGACTATTCTGATTCTGGGATGAGCAACGCAGAGATCGCACAAGATCTTCACTCACGATACAGCGTTTGGATGGAGCAGAATGAACCTGACGAATGCATTGAAGCAAGCGAAGAGAGTTTGCTCAGTGATGTTCGACAGATTGCTTAGTTTGCGAACTTTTAATATTCATGTTATTGTGTGAAAGCGAGACGAGTGTGTCTTGCTTTATATTGATATGTTCCTGATTGGCTCAGGTGACAGCAATCTTTTAGCGGATCACAAGATGTATGTTTTCTTTGATCATTGCCATGGGGTGATTTGACTGATCCCGCGGCGTATGTCACTTTGGATGTCACGGGTTCAGGATGGACTCTTTATCCTGTAATCACATCTAACAACACATTTATAGGATTCTTTGGGTATCTTCCAGATGAATATGTTGTTGGCGACATTTTTTGCCTGTGATTGTTTCGAGTGTGTATTCGATATTGGGGTAAATGTGCAAATCAGAACTTCGAATCATGAATCAGTACCTGGTTTGTGATAGATTCTTTGGATTCTAACTTCGTGCGAGAACTCCGAGGTATTTCAGATGATGTGTTTCCAGCGATTGAGTGTGTTCATTCTTTGTATGTGTGGATTCAGTTGTTCATCTGTTTTGGGACAGATGTGTCAACCCGAGTTAGTTGAGCATCTTTATAACTTTGAACCGAGAGAGCAATCGGTCTTTGGGTCTTCAGTTGCAGTTTCAGGTGATTCCGCGTTTGTGGGTGTGTACATGGATGTTGTTGATGGGGTTGAATCTGGTTCGGTTCATCTTTTTCGATTTGATGGGGAGAACTGGGTCTTTGAAGATCGTATTTCGCCTACGGATGGCGAGTCGGGGATGATCTTTGGGGTGTGGATTTCGGTTGACGATGACTCGTTGTTGGTTGGAGCGCAGAGAGATAATGATCTGGGGGAAAACTCAGGGTCGGTCTATGCATATCGATTCATCGACGAGGAATGGGTTTTCATTCAGAAGATTCTTGCATCGGATGGAGCTCCAGAGGATGGATTCGGTGTTCTCGATCAGGAGAATGGACGCGCAGTGATCGGTGCGCCTGGAAGTGTCTCTGGCAACAGTCCTGGGGCGATATATATCTTCGAGTTTGACGGCGAAGCATGGAATGAAGTCCAGAAGATCACAGCATCCGACGGCGAGAACGGTGATGTTTTCGGGATATCACCCAAGCTCAGAGGAGATCGATTGATCGTCGGAGCGCCGTGGGACAGAGACGAGTTGTTTACTCGACACGGATCGGTTTATGTGTTTGAGTATGATGGTTCGCATTGGATTCAATCTGCGAAGTTGGAACCTGCTGTTTCTGATTTCAATCGCAGCTTTGGGCTCGAGCTTGCAATCTCTGAAGATTTGATCTTCGTTGGTGATCCAAGTGATTATGTTGCGGACCTATTCGGAGCAGTTGTTGTGTTTGCGTATGTGGATGGTGCTTGGAGCGAAACCCAGACATTGATTCCTGAGTTTGCAGGAGATGTCAGCGGATTCGGGAGCGGGGTAATCGTTAATCAAGATGAGCTGATGCTTATTGGAGCTCCATTTACGGATAAAAACGTTGGGGTTGTTTTTATCTATCGACTGATTGATGGCATGTGGGTTCAGTCTGCAACGATCGAGAATCCGAGTGCTCAATCAGATTCTCTCTTTGGATCAAGGATGGGGCTCGATGGTGATACTGCGATGATTGCATCGCCTCGAGCGGATGAGAATATTGGTTCCGTCTCTGTGTATGACTTGGGATGTTTAGTTTGTAATGCGGACATTACAGTAGATGGTTCGTTGAACTACTTCGATCTGTCGGCATTTATCCGTGCGTTTTTCACGATGGACTTGAAAGCAGATTTCGACAACAACGGCATCCTTGAGTTTGCAGATGTCACAGAGTTTCTTAACGCGTATAGCGATGGGTGCTCTTAAGGCTCAGTTGAGCTATTGAGACGTTTGTTGAGAGCCTCGAGTCTTCGTTGATGCACTGATCGATCGGGTTCGAGTAAAACGAGTGCTTCGATCTGATGCTTTGCTTGTTCTAAATCTCCGATGATGAGAGCGACGCGTGCTGCGCGTTCGCGTTGATCTGCGTCATATGGAGCAATGCTGATTGCGCGGATTGCTTTGTTGAGAGCTAGCTCAGCGTGACTTGGAGTTGCGGACTGTGCATAAAGCAACGAGAGTTCAGCAGCGAAAGCGGGGGAGTGAATTTCTCTTGCATCTAGATATTCAAGGTATGGAATTGCTTTGAGTTGATCTTTGAGTGAATCAGATGCGAGATAGTGTTTCGCGAGTCTGCGATGTGGCGCTTCGTCTGTCGGACGAATAACTATCGCGTTTTCAAGAAGATCGACTTGGTCGTTACTCAGTTGGGTATCGGCGCCGACGAGTGCTATCCCGACTTTGAGTGTGATCAGTTGGGGATGATTTGGGTATTGTTCTAAGAGTGCATCGATTTGTTCGATACTTGGGATTGATGCTTGAGCATCTTCGTTTTCGGTATCGAATAGTTCTGAGAGATCAGGGACTCCATCTTCAAGGATTAAGCCGTTGGATAGGAGTTGGTCATGCGCCCATGGGATGAACTCTTCGAGAAATGATTCTGGTGTGAGCGACAATGTTTGCTCGAATACTTCGGTTGCGTTTCGGCCTGCGGCGGAGGCGTCGAAGATTTTGAGGGGAGCTTCTCGGCCATAGCGTTCGACGATGTATTCAAACATCCAAGCACCCTGTGCGTATGCAAGGGATCGATCTGTTGGTTTCTTTGGACGCACAAAGGCGGTGTTGATCTCCTCGAGATCGAAAAGTTCCTCGTTGTTGTATGCATCAGTGAGTAGTGACCAAGTTTGTGATGATCTTGGTGCATCCTCATTGAATACTGCGTTTGCTTCTGTCATCCAATGGATTACTCGATTGCGTGTTCGTGCGAGATTGACAGTGTGGGTGTATTCGTGTTGGAGGACCCTTGCCCAATCGTATCGGCCTATGGAAGATTTTTTACCTTCCTTTGGAGCTTCGATTGCGATGACGGGTCCGGTTGAGGCGGCCATTGTGTGGATTGAAGGCATACCACCGATTCGGACTGCGAACCATTCGTGGTTTGGCATGAGCTCGATGATGGTCTTCTCGGCGGGCTCAAAGTCTACTCCTCCGGGTTGGTTTGAAGTTACCCGTGTGTGGATGCGTTCGAGTATTTCTGGCATCTCCTTCGCGACGAGTTCATCTGTTGTCCCTGGTTTATAACGGATTATAAAGTGAGGGGTTTCGATTACGGAGTAGCTCGCGAGTTCTGTTACGAGCTTGAGTGAGTTCTGGGCGCGGATATTGAAAGGGTCGAGTTTGAGCGCTTCTTCGAGAGTTGATTTTGCGTATTGGTCTTTTCCAGCTTGGACGAGGAGGAGTCCGAGTTGGAGACGGGGTTGACCCCAATAGGGAGCGCGTTCGATGACTCGACGATACAACTCTGCGGCGTAGGTGTACTGACGATACTCTGAGAATGTATCTGCAACACGCATTATTGCGAGTGGAGATCCTGGGGAGAGTTCATCGTATTTATTGAGTAGATGTTCAACTGAACTGGTGCGGAACCCTGCCGCGGCGGCGGCGGCGTTGAGCTCAAGGAGTGTTCGTTGATTTGGGAGTTGAACGAGCATTGGATCAATTGCAGATTCCGCGCCTTGCGGATCTTTTCTACGGAGCGCAATGCGAGAACGGATGATTGATCCCAATAATGATGGAGAGATATTGTCTGAGTTCGGCGAGTCTAAAAAAGAAGAGATTGAATCAAGTCGTGACGCAATTTCTTCGGCGGTATCAAAGTCAAACGAATCGACGGCCATATTCCCGATGAGTGCGGCGGCGGTTGCATTGCGTGGGTTGAGTTGCAGAACTTCAACAGCAGCATTGTGTGCGTCTTTGTAGTTGTTGTGTGCGTAGAAGAGTTGTGCTTCTACGAGTCGGATGCGCCAGTTTAAGCGATCAATATTGTCACGCGCGTTAGCGAGTAGTTTTGCGATGCTTTGGTATTCAGAGTTTGCATCAAAGTCTTTGTTTTCAGTTGGACCGCGTAAGCGGGTGAGTTGAATGAGACCTTCGATTGCGAATGCGAGCTCGTTTGGGTCTGAAACAATCTCAGATGTCATCATAGATTCGATCTCTTTGAGAGAGCTCAATGCAAGATCGTTCTGTCCAAGCATTTCATGTGCTTGTGCTTTGATTGATAAGTAGGATGGTGGTTGGAGGCCTCCGAGTTGTTGATCGAGCAGATTGATCGCGTTTTGGGGTTCTCCACGCAGGAGAGCAGCATGAGCGCGATCAAATGGGTCTGCATTTGGGTTCTTAAGCGATGGTGCAGTGAGATTGCATAACATCAGTGCAGCTTTTGCAGCGTGGATCGGATCGTTGAGGTCTTGTGATGTCCACAAGCCGTGCTCAACTCGAAGCGCGGATCGTTCTTCATCTGTCAGATAAGAAGCATTGAGTAGATCTTTGAGAGCTTGTGTGATCTCACTGAGTTCCTGTGGAACTTGAGCTCGTTGATCATCCGCGGGTGGGGCATGCTCAATCGGTTCGATTGGTTGAGCACAAATCGTGTTGCCAATGCTTGTTGATAGAACGAATATGGTTGCGACTAATGTCAGTGGGAACGCGATGATGTTCATTCGTTAAGATCCTGATTGCCACGCCAGCTGGAGATTTGGACATTCCATCCTGAGCGTGCATCGGGTGTGGTGGTATCGAAGATTGAGTTCGAGATCTTGGTATTTGTTTTGGTTTTAAAGAGTTCTACGATCTGGAGATCACCTGTCCATTCGGATTTGATATAGAGCGTTGGGAGCAAAGTCTCTTTATTGATCCATATACGCACTGATTCCCAGTCGTCTTCGAATCCTGAGCCTGGCTTAGGGGTGAGAAGGAGTTGATAGGTGTTCATCAACATTGGTGACTCTGCAAAGAACTTGAGTTCTGGAAAGTCCTCGTTGTCGAGTAGGCCGATATTGGTTGGGAGTAACTCTGCTTTATATGATGCGAGCAATCGATCTTGATCATGGCCTAGAGAAACCCAGAACGGGGCGTCGCGCATGAGTTCCATCGGATCGAGTGTTTCTCCGTTTGGTACTAGTTCACGCTTGTTGAACTGTTTTTCTTCTGGGAGTCGTTCGACGAACCAGTGGCCGTCAAATATGAAATGCTCTGAGATGATCTCTTGTCGATCATCGATAAGTAAGGTTTTGAAAGATACAGCGTAGTTACGCACGCCGTCATCTTGTCGTTGTATCGCGAGGTCTCCGAATCTCATTTGTCGATCATTTTCGAGCGCATTGATTGAAGTGAATCTGATCTCGCCGACAAGTGAGTTGGTTGTTGAGTCATGTTTCCCGAGTGCGCTCAGGAGATCTCTTGCGTTGTCTATTGTTGCTGATGATTGAGTGGATGATTCAACAACCGTGTCATCTGTAGAATCTGGTTCGATAGAGATCCCTTGAGGGATTAGGTTGATAAAAGTCGCGAGGATCAAGCTCAGGGTTGCGATCATGTTTTTTCTCTATTCTGACGAGAGTAAGTTCTACTTATATAACGCTTGAGATCGTGGAATGTTTCAGAGAATCACGAGTTAGATGATTCATTCATCGGCGTGATTGTGTCAATTGCGACATTTGGATCATCGAGGTACATCTGAGCGATCGCGGCGGCTGCAATTGCATCACGACGCATTTTCTTCTGTTTATGAGTGAGTCCTGATTGCGACATTCGCAGATCGGCCGCGATTGATGTGCGTCTTTCGTCAACAAGGATGATCGGGCATTGACAGTGATTTGCAAGTCTGATCGCGAATGCACGAACGAGTTTTGCTCTTGGGCCTTCGGTTTCATCCATGTTCAGGGGGAGTCCGAGGACCATCTCAGTATTTGAACCCCCGGTTTGATCGAGGTACTGACGATGAATCTCTTGAATAAGAGATAATCCCGATTCTCGATCGATTGGGACTTCGATGAGCCCTGCGGGGGATGCGATGTTGGTGATTCGATCACCGAGTGCGAGGCCGGTGCGTTGGTCGCCGAGATCGATTGCAAAGATTCGCATTATGAATGATAGGTGGATCTACTTTGGGAGATGCATCATTTATTTGAGATGGTCTGGGAGTAGATCATGGAGTTTCTTGATGTCCTGGGCACGATTCTTTGGGACAACGAGGGTTGCTCGATCTGTACGGATAACGATCAGGTCATCGCATCCGATGAGTGCGATTGTGTGATCGGATTCGGTTTCTCCGATCGCAATATTGTTCGAAGATTCGAATGACTCTATTTTCAATCCGGCGGCTTTGTTGTAGTTTGCGTCAGGTTTGAGGGTTTCGCCGTAGGCCGGCCAAGATCCGACATCGAGCCAAGTGATTTCCATTTTCACGCCGACAATAGAAACATCTGATTCATTAGCAGCGGGTTCCATAATCCCGTAATCGACGGATGTCTTTTCGAGTTGAGGATAGATTTCGTCGAGCACTGCTTGTTGTTGATCAGTTCCCCAAGCATCTGAGAGCTTTGCGATGAGTTTAGCATTTTCAGGCATGAATCGTTCGTAGAGTTTGAGCAATGTTGCAGCGTGAAAGACGAACATCCCTGCGTTCCAGTCATATCTTCCAGATTGGAAATATGCTTCTGCGTTTTCTAGTGGGGGTTTCTCGATGAATCGAGCGACATGGAATGCTTGTTTGTCTGTGTCTTTGATTGGGTCCCCGTGTTCGATGTAGCCGTACCCTGTTGCGGCGTGATCTGGTTTAATACCAAAAGTAACGAGTCTTGAAGGGTCTTCTTCTACAAGTTTGTATCCGAGTTCCATCGAGTTGTTAAAAACATCATCAGGTTCGATGAGTTGATCTGCAGTAAGTACTGAGAAGATTGCATCTGGGTCTTCCTTTGCGAAGACGGCGGCCGCGAATGCAACAGCGTTCACGGTGTCGCGAGGTTGGGGTTCACCCAAGATGTGCGCGTTATCGAAAGAGGGGAGTCCTTCGAGGATCTGCGATCGGTAGCGCTCCCCAGTACAGATGTACTGCTTGTCTGACGGGACGAGCTTTGACGCTCTTTGGGCCGCGATTTCTAAGAGTGACTTTGTTTGTCCTTCCGAGTGGATGAACTTGATGAGTTGTTTTGGTTGTCCGTCACGGGACATTGGCCAGAGTCGAGTGCCTGAGCCGCCGGCCATAATCATCGAGTAACGCATGTGGGGTCCTTACAGATCAGTAATCAATCAATTCTGGGTACAATCGGATGTTTACGCGCCTGCGAAGACTGCGTTGACAATGGTATCGACATCGGCACTCGGATCGACTCTCGTGAGTGCGAGCTGAACCTTTTGTTCAGCGTTATTGCGTTGTTCTCCCAGCGCAACGAGGGCCGCGATTGCTTCGATCGCAGGAGCAGGTAATGTTGGATGCTCTATAAAGCTTGCGGGTTGATTTGGAGTAGAGTTGAAGATTGCGTCGCCGACGAATTGCTCGACTTTTCCAGTGAGTTGAGCGATGATTGTTTCTGCGGTGCGTTTCCCGATCTCTGGGAGCTTTGTGAGTGCTTTTGTGTCTTTGCTTATGATTGCAGCAGAGATCACGGATGGGGATTCGATCATTGATCGGAGTGCTTTTTTGGATCCGACGCCTTTTACGGTTGTGAATACTTCAAAGAACTCACGATCAGAGATTGAATCAAACCCGATGAGACGGGGGATAAAGCTGGTTCCTTGCCCTTGCGCTTCGAGATATAGATGGGTGTGGAGTGTGATCGGATTCCCGATTTGGGGTTCGAGTGCGTGTGCAAGATACGCTGGGATCAGTACTTCGATGGCCAGGGTTGGGTTTGGAATTAGGATCGCGATGGGGATAGAACCCTCTGCGATTGAATCGAGCTTTGCGGTCAGTCGTGTGAGCATATTGAGAGAGGATACCCGTATTTGAGCGCAGAGATTGCGGATTGTTCCCGAAAAACAGTTTGTTTCGCTCGATATGGTCGATAGTGGTTCTATGGCTGAACGCTCGATCATTGTTGGAACTCTTCAAGCTTGCTCGCTTGTGATACGTCAGTTGTCTGCACTTGAGACGCCTCCGACTATGGTCGGGGTTGTGCTCGTCGACGAATCCTCAGAGTCGAATATCGAGAGTATCCCTGTTCTTGGGCGCGAAGATGAGCTGATCGGAGTATGTGCAAATCATGAAATATCAAACGCGATCGTGACTCTTCCGGCGTCTCATCGCTCGATGTGGCGTGAGATTAGTATCTCATTGCATCGGGCAGGAGTGGTTGAACGATTTGTGCCTCCAATGGATGAGTTGTTGAGTTGTGCGCCTTCAGTTTCGAGTTCTCCAACAGTTGCGGTAGGATCTCCACGGATTGATCTCGCAAAGCTTGTGGGACGAAAAGCTCATTCGATTGATCGAGAGTTAGTCGGCGAAACACTCACCAACAAAACGGTGCTTGTAACAGGTGCGGGTGGATCCATAGGATCTGAGCTTGTTCGACAGGTAGCGACTTTTTCGCCTCGCAAAGTTGTGCTCATGGAACGCGCTGAGAATGCACTCTTCGAGGTTGATCGTCAACTCAAAGAATCGTTCCCATTGATTGAACGCGTTGCGGTTTTACATGATGTTGTGGATGCATCGCGGACTCTGAGTTTGCTTGAGCGATATCAACCTGAGGTTGTTATCCATGCGGCTGCGCACAAGCATGTGCCTTTAATGGAGGATCATCCTTCGCATGCAGTGACAAACAATGTGTTTGGAACAAAATCGATCGCGGATGCAAGTGTTGCAATCGGGGTTGAACGATTTGTGTTGATCTCATCGGATAAAGCAGTGAATCCAGTGAATGTGATGGGCGCAACGAAGCGTTTAGCAGAGATGTATGTGCAATCACTTGCGAAGATGAGTGGAATCTCGACAAAGCTCAGTATGGTTCGATTTGGGAATGTGCTTGGATCTGCATGTTCAGTTTTACCGATCTGGGCAGATCAAATCGCGGCGGGTCGGCCGGTCACTGTGACAGATGAACGAATGACTCGATACTTTATGACAATCCCTGAAGCAGCAACACTCGTTTTGCAAGCAGGCGCAATGTCTGGAATGGAGACTTCAAGTTCAGGTGAAGTGTTTGTCCTTGATATGAGTGAACCGATCAACATCTTCGGATTAGCAAAGCGCTTTATCCGAGCTTGTGGCTATGAAGCAGTGGTAGGGCAACCGATGGGTGTTTCGAGTTCTCCTCGATCAGTGCCTGTGATTTTGACTGGTGCTCGTCCTGGGGAGAAGTTGCACGAGCAGTTGAGTTATGATGCTGAAGGATTAGAGCGAACAGCACATCCTGGAATTTATTCACTCGACGATGGTACTGATGTTGAACCTGAGACGATTGAAGCGATGATCAGCGGGATGGACAATGCAAGATCGAGTCATAGTCGAAAAGCAGTGCTTGAGGAGATCGCTCGATACATTCCCACGATGAATTCGAGTCTTTCGCAAAAAATCGTCGCAGCGTAAAGCACTGTTATACAAGCAAATACCCATTCAAAATTGAATTCTATACCAATTCCCAAACAAACAGCTTGAATTGTGTTTGGTACTTGTTATTTTAGGTATATGGTACCGAAGATTCGAAGCTTCTTGTTACAGGGAATCGATGCTCACGTTGTTGAGATCGAGATTGATCTTGATGAAACGCAGCTACAGAAGGAAGTCGTGGTGGGACTTCCCGATGCGGCGGTTCGAGAATCGATCGAACGTGTGCGATCTGCAATGGGGAATAGTGGGTACCCGATGCCTTGCGGGCGGACATTGATCAATCTCGCGCCAGCGGATGTGCGTAAAGAAGGACCGATGTATGACCTACCAATCGCGGTTGGGGTTCTCGTTGCTAATGGTGTGATTCATCCTGTTCGTCAACAAGTCGCAATTGGTGCGGGAACAGGTTCTCGAAGTTCATCTGTTCAATCGAGTCCATTTTCTGAACTTCGAGAGAGTGAGATCACGTTTGAGGATGAGTCGATCGGACTCGATCCTCGACGAGCTTTGATTGCAGGGGAGCTCGCACTTGACGGGCGCATTCGTCCGATTCGAGGCGTGATCGCGATGGTCTCTCTCGCAAAGAGCATGGGACTCGATGCGGTTATCGTTCCAAGTGAGAATGCAGCAGAAGCATCGGTAGTTGAAGGTGTTCGCGTGTTTGGTGTATCGAGTTTGACGCAAGTAGTTGGATTGATGAACGGGTCTTTGGATTTAGAACCCCATCCTCAGACTGACGTGGCTTCACTTCTTCAAGAGATTAATGCGCCGATTGATTTTGCAGAAATCAAAGGTCAAGAATCAGTGAAACGAGCGATGGTTATCGCGGCGGCGGGTCAGCACAACATCGTTATGCTCGGTCCTGCGGGGACAGGGAAAACGATGATGGCGAAGGCGCTCCCTGGGATTATGCCGCCGTTAACTCCGACACAATCGGTTGAGGTCACACGAGTGTATTCTTCGCGTGGATTGCTTGATTCAGAGCGTGGATTGATCTCGTCTCGTCCAGTCCGGACTCCTCATCATACCGCGAGTGCGCCTGCGATCGTGGGAGGTGGTGCGGTTCCTCAAGCTGGTGAAATCTCGCTGGCGCATCACGGGATTTTGTTCCTTGATGAGTTGCCTGAGTTTTCTCGGAATGTGCTTGAGACGATGCGTCAGCCGATGGAGGATCATGTTGTTACGATTGCACGATCGCATGGAACTGTTCAGTTCCCGGCTTCATTTATGTTGGTCGCGGCGATGAATCCGACACCAAAGGGGGATGTTGCACCTGGAGAGGTTGGTCAACGAGAGATGGATCGGTATTTGTCCAAACTTTCGGGGCCTTTGCTCGATCGGATTGATCTCCATGTTGAAGCTCCTGCAGTCCCATGGGGTGAACTGAGTAAAAAAGCAACAGGAACAGACACGAAAACGATGCGAGAGATGGTGCTTCGCGCGCGAGAGCGATCACTCAATAGACAGGGTGAGATCCCAAACTCAAGACTCAATGGAAAGGCGCTTGATGTGATTATGGTCCTTGATGAAAGCGCAAGAATGCTACTTGAGCAAGCGATGACTCAACTCGGATTGAGTGCACGCGCTTATGACAAGATCCGAAGAATCGCGCTGACGATTGCGGATATCTCGGGGTGTGAATCAGTGAAAGCAGAACACATCGGAGAAGCGGTTCAATACCGGTTACTCGATCGGAAGCTGTAATTTATATTCAGATTGCCTGCGTGCTTTGATTGTCGATCGATCTGAAGAGGGATCGATCGCGATCATCGTGCGCCGCGAGTGCTAACTTCGGCTACCCTATGAGTCTATATGTCCGGCGAGTTCTGCGAGTTCGTTGGATGGGTTCATGATGGGTGAGTTGGAGACTTGAGATGAAGATAGGTCTATTGCGTGTTTGTTCGATGTTGTGTTCATGTGTTGTGTTGGTGTGCATTGTTACTTCGAGCATGTTCACAATTGGATGTGCGAGCACAACGACTCGTTCTGCGAGTGTTGGGATTGGAAACTCTGATTCAGTTGGCGCAGTCGATGAATCATTTCGTCGTCGTGGTGGAACGGGTGGCGAGAATGTTTTTCGTCAGATTGATTGGCCTACACCTACTGAGATGAGACTTGGGTCGGGATTGCCAGGACCTGACTATTGGCAACAACAAACTGATTATTCGATCAACGCTCGACTCGATCCTGAAACTGAGACTTTGAGTGCTTCTATGCGTGTTGTGTATCACAATAACTCGCCTCATGCGCTTGAGTATCTTTGGCTCAATCTCGAGCAGAACTTGTTTCATACAGACTCAATTGGAACCAAATCCCGGACCCCTGGTTCTGTCATGAAGATGCTCGAAGATGACTTTGATGGTGGGTACGCGATTCCATCGATCCGAACAAGCGGAATCACAGGTGGACAAGAACTCGAGCTTACGGTTTATGACTCGCTTGGACGAGTTGACATTCCAAAGGCGATCCAGTCGGGAGAGGTTTTTGCATTTGAAATGGAGTTCGCGTTTAAAATTCCGCCTCACCTTCGTCGGATGGGTTCTGAAGTTGTTGAACAAGGAACTATCTTTGAGATGGCGCAGTGGTTCCCACAGGTTTGCAAATATGACGATGTCAATGGATGGAACACGATGCCCTATCTCGGGAGCGGGGAGTTCTACACAGACTTTGGAAATTTCGATGTTTCGATTACAGTCCCTCGTGATTACATCGTGTCGGGATCTGGTGCGTTGTTGAACGGGAGTGAAGTACTTACTCAAACGCAACAGCAACGACTTGATCAAGCGATGAGTTCTGACGAACCGGTTTGGATTATTAAACCTGACGAGGTTGGGAATGACGATCTTCGGCCTGGGGTTGCGAGTGAGTTTACTTGGCAGTTCCGAATCGAAAACGCAAGGACATTTGCATGGGCAGCTTCAGATGCATTTATCTGGGACGCGTGCAAAGCAGTAATCACAGAGGGCGAGAGTCTTGATAACGTGTTAATCCGAACAATCCTGTGTCAATCTTTGTATCCAAAGGAAGCAACTGCTTGGATCAATACCCATCCAGAGGGTGGTTCTACTCGCTCAATCAAACACTCGATCGAGTTTTATTCGGAGTTCTTATTCCCTTATCCATATCCGGTGATGTCAAACATCAACGGCCCTGAAGGGGGTATGGAATATCCTGGAATTATTTTCTGTGGTAGTCGAACAAATCACGACGGGATGTTTGGTGTTACTGATCATGAGATTGGACACAACTGGTTCCCGATGGTCGTGAACACAGATGAACGCAGATACATGTGGCAAGATGAAGGATTCAATACGTTTATCAATCTGTATTCGAAAGCGGCATGGAATGGTGTTGAAGTCAATGTTTCGAGAGCTTCGGATCAGACGATGCAGATGTCTGTTGCTGAGCAGAGACAGCCAATTATCACTGCTCCTGATCAAACATGGCCGAGATGGGTTGGGCGATTGATGTATCGCAAGACGGGTTATGGGTTGTATTTGCTTCGCGAATATATTCTTGGTCCAGAACGATTCGATGTAGCGTTTGAGGGGTACGCGAATCAATGGATGTTCAAGCATCCTCAGCCTGCGGATTTCTTTCGCGCAATGGAAGATGGTGCAGGAGCAGATCTTAACTGGTTCTGGCGCTCATGGTTTATGGAACCTCATGCGTTAGATCAGTCGATCGCAGGCGTTCAAGAGTACGATGAATCAGCGATAGTGGTGATTGATAACCTCAGAGAGATGGTCATGCCTGTTCGGATGAGAGTTGTCTATAAGGATGATTCAAGCGAAGTGATCGATCTTCCCGTACAGGTTTGGCACCAAACGAATCGTTGGCGCGCGGGGATCGATACGAACGGGCGTCGAATCCGTTCAATCTTGCTAGATCCTGAGGAGATTTTGCCTGACATGGATCGTACGAACAATCTATGGAAGTAAGTATGGTGTTGAAGTTGGGGTTTCGCCGATCAGTGAAATCAGAAGGACTACACTCAGACTGTGTATCAAGCGCTACTCACTAGAAAGTATCTGACTCGCAAGGTCATGCCCATGCTCGCAATGGTGGCGGTTATGCTATCCGTTGCGACGATCCTCATCACTTGGTCCGTGATGGGTGGTTTTCTCAACGCGTTGATCGATTCAGGGCGAACTCTTGTCGGCGATGTCGCGATTGTTTGGCCGAATGTTGGCTTTGCACATTACGATGATCTGATCGAACGTCTTGAAGAGGATCCGATGATAGAGGCGGCCACGCCGACGATTGAGACATTCGGGTTGATCAAACTTCCAGATGATCGAATTGAGTTGATTTCGATAAAGGGGATTTCCGCGGCGAGCTATTCACAGGTGACTGGTTTTGCTGACACGATGTGGTGGAAGGCAATTGATGAACCTACCCCGAAGGATTATCAACGAGAAGATATCCGACTTGATGAGCATTACCAACAGATCTTCCAAGATATGGAATCAAACGGGATTTCGATGACGAGGCCGAACCCGAAAACGGGCGTGATCGAGCCTGCAGGGGTAATCGGGATCGAAGTGACAGGGCTCAATCAGCGTCAAGACTGGGGTGGGTATTACCCAATGACTCCCATGCGGGCGCTCCCAGACGGGGGCGCGGAACGAGTGGATGTGTTTATGCCTCGCGAGGGCACGGTCGGGATTACGATCCTCGCGCTCGATTCTGAGGGACATCCGATTGATCCAGTCACGCAGACGATCCCGATTGCAAATGAGTTTCAGTCTGGTTTGTACGAAGTTGATCAAGGAACAATTTTCGTGCCTCTCGATATTCTTCAACGGATGCTTCGTCTTGATGCAGCACAGCGAGTGGAGATTGTGAAAGATGATGAAAACCCGTTTGCGGTTGAAGTTGATCCAGTTACCGGGGAGATTGGTCCGAAGATGAAAGAAATCATCGGGATTGATCCTGCTCGTGTGACCACTGTATTAGTCAGTGGAGTCGAAGGGAGTGAGCTTGAACCCGTTCGAACCCGGATTCGTGAGATATACGAAGAGTTTGCGCTTGCGCATGCTGGCGAAGTACCCAGTTCATTCCAGATGGAAAACCAGATTCGAACATGGGAAGATCTGAACAAGACAATGATTAGTGCGGTGAAAAAAGAAACCGGACTTGTGTTGTTCATATTTGGGATTGTATCGTTTACTACTGTGTTCTTGGTTCTAGCAATCTTCTGGTCGATGGCGACAGAAAAAACGAAAGACATTGGTGTCTTGCGTGCGCTTGGAGCAACAACCCCGGGAATTGCATGGTTGTGGATTCGATACGGCGCTGCGATTGGTTTTGTTGGATCCGTGATTGGTACCGGAGTTGGGTATTGGATTGTTTCTGACATCAACGCGATTCATGATTGGATGGGTAGAACATTTAACTTCGTGATCTGGGATCCCAAGCAATATTACTTTATTGAGATACCGAGTGATGTTGATCCAATGAAAGCAGCAATTGTATTTATCGTTGGAGTCATGACTTGTGTCATGGGCGCGGCGATTCCTGCGATTCATAGTGCACGGATGGACCCAGTTAAAGCGTTGAGGTTTGAGTAATCATGGTTGCACAAACTAACAACTCTGTGAACAAATCGACAGATGAAAACACTCTGAAGATGTCGGTTCGTTCAGTGCAGAAGACTTATCGATTGGGTCGAGTGCGTGTTCCAGTTCTTCATGGCGTAGATCTTGATGTTAAAAGCGGCGAATGGGTGACAATCCTGGGAGCTTCTGGATCGGGGAAGAGCACACTCTTGCATCTAATGGGTGGTCTTGATCGTCCTGATAAGGATAGTTCAAATCCTGCGAGCGTGAAGTTCGAAGATCGCGATCTAACAAAGCAGAGTAAACGAGCGCTTGATCGATATCGCGCAGATGATATTGGGTTTGTGTTTCAGTTTTATCATCTTCTCCCTGAGTTGAGTGTGCTTCAGAATGTCACAGTGGGGAGCATGATTAAGCATGGCCGACTCGGATATGGAAAACATCGTGCAGCGGCTGTTGAGCGAGCAGAATCTTTGCTTGATCGCTTTGGGTTGAGTCATCGGCTTAAGCATCGCCCAGCGGAGCTTTCTGGTGGGGAACGACAACGAGTTGCAATTGCTCGAGCATTGATCAATGAACCGAGTCTGTTACTTGCGGACGAACCAACTGGGAACTTAGATCTGAAAACCGGAGAGTCCATCCTCGAAGCAATGATCGAACATCGTCGATCTGCGGGGTTAACACTCGTGATGGTCACTCATGATGAACGGATTGCAGAGCGCGCCGATCGTGTGATCCGACTCGTTGATGGGGTTGTAGTCGAAGAAAACGGGACAATTTCATAACGAATTGATTAGATTGACCGCTTCGAGCCCCTTGAGCGGGTTTGAACGATGATTCCTTAGATAGTGTGTACTACCATATAGTCAATCAATGACTCTTATTGTCATTGATCGCTTGGGGTGAACTACTCACTAAAGAGCATGGTTGAGGGACGAGACGGAGATCGATCAGTGAACACAGTGGGAGCCGACATATCTCAGAAGAATCGAGTGACACGCAAGGTCAATCTCACAGGCGTGAGCGGTAAAACGATCGAAGCAGATGTCGTCGAGTGTGGGAGCGGGATGCCCGTCGTGTTCTTGCATGGACTCGTTGGTCTCAACGAGCACTGGGGCAAAGTGGTCGATCGAATTTCATCGCGAGTTCGTTGTATCACCCTTGAGGTTCCGTTGCTTTCACTCAGAGGAGTAGATTGTTCGTTGAGCGCGGTTTCTGCGATGACGATGCAGTTTCTCGATCGTGAGATTGGTCAGCCTGCAATATTGGTTGGCAACTCATTCGGGGGGCATGTCGCACTTCGAGTGACTCATGAACGACCTGAGTTGGTTCATTCGCTTGTTCTCGCAGGTTCTAGTGGACTTATCGAACGAACAGTCGTCAAGGGAGCGCCGGTTCGTCCGACTCGTGAATGGCTTGTTGAGAAGATCGGCGAACTCTTTTTTGATAAATCTAAGATGCATCCAGGTGATGTGGATCGCGCCTTTGTTCTACTAAACGAACGAGGTGGCGCAAGGGCGATGGTTAAGCTCTCAAAGAGTGCTCGTCGGGACAACATGACTGATGATCTTGCGGAGATTCATCAACAGACGCTTTTGATCTGGGGTAAAGAAGATGTTGTGACCCCTCCAAGTGCGGGGCAAGGTTTTAGCGAGTTGATGCCATCTGCGAGGTTGCATTGGCTTGAAAACTGTGGGCATGCTCCGATGATTGAAGCGCCTGAGCCATTTGGAGACGCGATGCATCAGTTCTTTGATGAGCTTGAAGCAATGGAAGGGTTTGATTCACACTCAGACTACACGCCTACAGATAAATAATTGTTCGTCGACAGAGAATCCTAAATCAAACAAAAGCGAGTCGTTCGATGCGCACACATGCTCCGACCCCGATCGGTCATCATACTTGGACAAGCCTTGTTGGGGTAGCACTCCATGGGCGCGTACAACGGCGGCGCCGTTTGTTGAGTAATCTTGATTATTGGAAAACCAATTCGCAGAGAATCCAACTCAATGAGTTAGGTAAACTTGTCAAGCATTGTCGAAACACACGAATCGGACAAGGGGCAGGGTTTACTTCTTTAGCGCAGATGGAAGATCAAGTCGCAATGCTTGAGGCGTTCCGTGAGCGCTTACCAGTCTCGGATTGGTATGCGTTTCAAGATGATATTGTTGATATGCGAGAGCATGGTCATCGTGATGTGCTCTGGCCTGGTAAGGTTATGCACTTTGCGCAGACTTCTGGAACAACCGCGGGGGACAAGTTTATTGCGGTCACTGAAGAGATGATGCGTTCAAACTATCTTGCATCTCTCGATATCTTTGCTCATCTGATCAACCGAGGGGTCTATCCAGAACGAATCATGGGGGGGCGCTGTCTGTTCTTGGGAGGATCAACAGATCTCGAAGTGAACGAGCACGATGTTGCGACAGGTGATTTGTCGGGTTTGGTAACTCCGTTGATTAAATGGCCTTTGTCGACAATTTACTCTCCGGGTCCTGACATTGCGTTGATGGATCATTGGCCGAGCAAGATTGAAGCGATGGCCCAGCGTGCGATTGATCAGGACATCCGTTTTATATCAGGTATGCCATCTTGGGCTTTGGTTTTGATTGATCGTGTGATTGAGATTGCAAACGAGCGTGGGAACCCGGCGCGATGTGCGCGAGATGTTTGGCCCAACCTTGAAGTGTTTGTGCATGGCGGCGTGAACTATGTCCCATTCATAGAGCGCATGTGCCGAGCATTTTCCGGCGATCCAACAGTCGACTTCCCGTGTCGTCAGGAGCTTTATCCTGCTTCTGAAGGGTTTATTGCTATTCAGGATATGGATGATGATCCGGCCATGCGTCTATTGACGGATAACGGGATTTTCTATGAGTTTGTTCCACTTGAGCAAATCGACGATGAGAATCCTGATGTGTTCACTTGTTGGCAAGTCGACAAGGGACAAAAGTATGTAGTGGTGATGACTACGAACGCAGGGCTATGGAGATATGTGATCGGAGATGTTGTAGAGTTCGATTCAATCCCAGATGGAATACAGAGAGATGGAAGTATGCGTCTTGGGGATGGTCCTGCTCGGATCAGGATTGTGGGTCGGCATCGACACTTCATCAATGCGTTTGGAGAGAATCTGATCGGCGAGCACATCGAACACGGGGTTGCAGCGGCTGTCGCGTCTACAGGACTCGAAACAGGTGAGTTTACTGCAGCGCCTGTGTATCCGTCAGAAAATAATCGAGCGGGATTAGAGCTTGCAGTTGAGTTTTCGATGTTGCCAAGCGATGAGCAGTTGCAAATTTTTTGTCATGTGTTCGATCAGAGCATTAAAGACGAGAATGTCGATTACACAACAAAGCGGAGTGACGGGCTTGGAATGGACATTCCAACGATTACTGCGTTACCAATGGGGACATTTCATCGTTGGCTTGACGCGAAGGGGAAACTCGGGGGACAGCACAAATGTCCACGATGCGCGAATCATCGGGAGATCATCAACGAGATTACAGCAGTCGCAGCGCAGCAATTCGCGGGTTAAGGCGCTAGTATGTACGGGAAATATAAGTATTTACTACTAGAAGGAACGGAGTGACTGATGTCATGCAAGCGGGTTTGTGGAGCAGCAGACGCAGTACTAGGGCAGTGTAAAGAATACATTGATCGAGTTGAAGATGATCAATATGTGTATCAATCGAAGGTCGTCCCAGGTGGGACTATCGGAAAGCACATTCGACACACCCTTGATCATTTCCGTTGTGCGATCACGACATGTTGCGCTGAAGCGATCGATTACGATCATCGTCGACGCGGCGTAGAAGTCGAATCGTGTCGAAACGCAGCGAAGGACGAGATCGAATCACTTCGAACTATCCTGAGTGAACTCGAAGAAGATAAACTTCAAGAAGAGATGACTGCTCGAGTGATGATCTGTAGTGACGGGGAGACTTGTGATCTGACAACGACTCGTGCTCGCGAGATCTTCTTTGCGATGCATCATGCGATTCATCACAATGCAATTCTGATGGCAATCGGATTAGAGCTTGGTTTCGAATGTCCTCCTGGATTCGGGACTGCTCCTTCGACGATCAACTTCGAGCATTCGGAGGCTTCATAACCCTTCGTGTGCACGCTTTCGATTATCCCAACTAAATCTGGATTCTCTGCGATGCACTCTCGTGACGAGTTGCGGGATCGGTCTGTCGAGTTAGAACCTTCGTGGCACGAACTCGGGGATGGAACCAAAGCGAGTTACCCGATTGACCCAGATAGAGGTGGGACTTGGGTTGCGGCGCATGAGAATGGGTTCTATATCGGGTTGATCAATCTGAATCTTTCAGATGATGAGCTTGATCCGGATCGACCAATTGCGAATCGATCTCGGGGGTTGTTGATTCCAGAGCTGATTCAACTTGGAAATGCTCGAGATGCGAGCGCAAAGCTTGATCAGATGGACTTGCGAGGATTTTCTCCGTTCAGAATGGTCCTGGTCGGCAAAGCTCACTCAGGTGGGTACGAGTTTACCGCAAAGCGATTTGATGCGATGCAACTTGTGGATTTGCAGCCGTTTACTGCTTTAGATGCTCCGATTTGTTTCGCGTCATCAGGACTCGGTGATGAACTTGTCCAATGTCGGATTCCATTGTTTGCATCTAGTGTTGCACAAGATCCGAATATTGAGAATCAAAGGCGGTATCACCGACATCAATGGGCAGATCGACCTGAGTTGTCGGTCATGATGTCACGAGCAGATGCGAGAACATCGAGTGTGACGAGTGTTTTTGTAGAAGGTGATCAGCGGCCGAAGATTTTATACGATCGATTCCCGATCGGAGACCCAGTTTGTGACCCTGTTGGCGCGGGGATGCTACGATAGAGGCACTATGAGCGAGTTCATCCACGGTCTAATTGATTGGCAGTTCATTATCTCCGCATTGGTCCTTGGGATTGGTGTACATGCGATTTTGGGCTTGGTAGCTTACGGCGTTTATCTTGAACGCAAGATCTGTTCATATATCCAAGATCGCATTGGTCCAAACCGGGTTGGTTTCGACTTTGGGTTGCCTTGGTTGAGTTTCCTTAAAGGGTTTCTCGCACTTGGACAACCTTTAGCAGACGGTTTGAAGTTCTTCGTGAAGGAAGATTTCACACCAAAGAATGTCGATCGTGTGCTCTTCACGCTTGGTCCTCTACTCGCGGTTGTACCTGCATTGGTCGGGTTTGTGATTATGCCTTGGGGTGGATCGTTTGAGTTGCCTGCGACGGCGGACATCGGATTCTTTCAATGGATGTTCGAGTTGCCATTTTACATTGGTGCGATCAGTGAGTTCTTCTTCGGACATCTCCAAGCACAGACTGTTATGGTCTCTGGAGCAAATGTTTCAGTAGGGATCATTTATCTACTCGCGGTTGCATCTCTCGGTGTGTACGGCGTCACCCTTGGTGGATGGGCATCGAACAACAAGTATTCAATGCTCGGTGGTTTGCGTGCGACTGCTCAGATGATTAGTTATGAGATCCCGCTTGGGCTTTCATTGCTTTGTGCATTGCTTATTGCGGGATCGTTTATCCCGAATGAGATTGTTGAGTATCAAGCAACGCATGGTTGGTTGGCGTTGAGTCTGCCTCTCCCTGCGATATTGTTCTATATCTGTGGATTAGCAGAAGCGAACCGCGCTCCTTTCGATAACGCAGAAGCGGAGCAGGAACTCGTCGGCGGATTCCATACTGAGTATTCCTCGATGCGATTCGCGTTGTTCTTTATGGCTGAATACGCACATCTTGTCACTGCGTGTGCGTTCTTCACATTGTTGTTCTTGGGTGGTTACCACTTGCCATTCGTCGGGCTTACGAGCCCGGAAGCGACTGGTATCCTTGCGGTATTGCTCAAGATTTCAGTCTTTGCAATCAAGGTCGTGTTGATGGTTTGTCTCGCGATTGTGGTTCGTTGGACAATTCCACGAATCCGATATGATCAGGTAATGATGCTCGGGTGGCAAGGAATGATCCCCGCAGGGATGTTGATGCTTGTTGTGACTTCGATCATGGTTTACTTTGGCGCGACGTCGTTCTTACCTCTGTTTGCGTCGAATGTCGGAATGCTCGTTGTTATCATGGTAGTTCGTAAGCTACTTGCGGGTGCGTTTGGTAACTCGACAGCGAATCGTAAGATTCCGTTGTACGGGTCGCGGTATAGCCCAATGGAAGGGGAGCGTGTGATAGCTCGTCCATCGCTTGCACTTGCGATTGAAGATCGTCCGATTCAAGGATCAGTTTAAGTTGTAGATGATTCGAGAGTGAATCTACCCAAACTGAATAGAAAAAATAAAAAACCCCGTGCAATGTGCTCGGGGTTTTTTATTGCATATTTATGATCTTTGTTTACTATTGAAGTGTGTTGATCCCTTGTGGCCGGATTCGTTGCATGAGGGTTGGGAGGATATACCCTGATCCTTTGTAGGTGTAGACACGGCCTGAAACGAGGAGTTGTCCTGCGTCGCCGTCTTCCATTGCGATTGATTCCATTCTCATTAGCATTCTGCACGGTTCAACAATGAGCGCGATCGCGTCACTTTCATCTTTGTTGTCATTGTCGAAAACCACAGTCCATGCACCGGTATTGTTGCGAACGAGTCTTGCGGGACGCCGCAGAATGAGTGTGCCCTCTTCAATACCTGCACTTGAGTCTGGGAGGGTCGCTTGTTTTCGCGGCGCAGTTTGAATAATTGGAGAATCAAGTTCCCGATGATTTGCTCTACGGTTGTTGTCCGTAGGTTGAAATTGAAACTCAAGTTCTTCGAGTAGATCTTGGACATCCGGATCATCTTCGATTGAGGTTGGTTGTTGTGGATCTTGCTTGGATTCCGAGTTAGTTGTTTGGTCATCCTGATTCATTGCATCTGCTTTTGCAAGGCTGTACGCAGAGATTAGGAGCTGATTTCGTTTGTGGTAACTGAAGATTTCACCAGAAATGATGATTTCTTGTCCTGACCATTCAGTTTCGAGTTGCTCAAGGGTTCTACAAGGCATGAGTAGAACTGGTCCTTCTCCCGGTTCCCGGTGATCCTTGTCTGGGACAAAGATCAGGAATCCATCAGGGCCTCGCACGATATTTCCAAGTCGTTTGAGGATGTAAGCGCCTTCAGCGAGCGTGGATGGTTCAATGGGTTCTTCGAGAGTTTCGTGGAGTACTTTGAGCCAGTCTTGCCCTTGTGTGAGTCCGGGTTGGACTGCGACGGACACTGCTTGTCGTGTGGGCATTACTGGAACTTGGGTTGTCCCGACTCGGGGTAAGATCGCGAGTGCTTCTTCAACTTGTTGTTTGTTCCCAGGTGATTGGTCGCTTGGTGAGCTCATAGTCGATTCGGACTGTGCGAATACGGTTTGCGTGTTTGCAGTGCCGCAGATGAGTGCGAGGATGATTGAGGAGCGGATTGTGTTCATCGTGGGGTGTTCCATGCTCAGAGTATCGGCAACATCAGTGTCTATGGTATCGTCATTTGTGTGTTGATGATGGGAAGAGTGGGTGTAAGTGATGATTTCAGACTCGAAATGGGGCTTTGGTGTTGACCTTTGCTCGGTGGGTTTGTAGTGTGATCTCCGCAGATTTCATCTGAGATCTGTGTTTTCGGCCGTGTGCCCGAGTGGTCTAAGGGGACGGATTGCAAATCCGTTGTGCGAAAGCCAATCGTGGGTTCGAATCCCACTGCGGCCTTTGGTTGAGAAACCTGAATGAACCGATCTGGAATCATCCAGATCGGTTTTTTCATGGTTGTTCCACTATCATAATGGTATGAGTGAATCGAGTTCGTCGTCGCAGACTAATCCAATGAGCGCTGATCAGGTTGCAATTGCAACTGAGGGGTTTCGCACGGATTTTGAAGCAGTCCGTGAACAAGTCTCTAAAGCGGTAGTTGGTCAGCGAGATGCGATTGAGCAGACTCTCGTTTGTTTGTTCGTCGGCGGACACGCGCTCCTTGAGGGTGTACCTGGGATCGGGAAGACGCTGCTTGTTCGTAGTATCGCAGAAGCAGTTGATCTGAAGTTTGGGCGCGTGCAGTTCACTCCGGACTTGATGCCTGCGGATATCACTGGGACAACAGTGATTGATGAACATGAAGATGAACAAGGACGAACGACGCGTGGATTTCGTTTCCAACCAGGTCCTGTGTTTTCGCAGATTCTTCTTGCGGATGAGATCAATCGTGCAACACCCAAAACTCAGTCTGCATTACTCGAAGCAATGCAAGAGCAGAGTGTCACAGTTGGAACAACAACTCACTCGCTCCCGAGTCCGTTCTTTGTTCTTGCGACTCAGAACCCGGTTGAGCAAGAGGGTACTTATCCATTGCCTGAGGCGCAGTTGGATCGGTTCTTCTTCAAGCTCAAGGTCGGGTATGGGACGCGCGAAGAGCTCGCAGAGATTGTTGTGCGTACAACAGGCGCGAATCACGCGACGATTAGTCCTGTGCTCAATGCAGAGCGATTGATTTCACATCAACAACTCGTTCGTCAGGTTCCTGTTGCAGAGCATGTGCGAGATTACGCGATTCGTTGTGTTCTTGCGACACATCCCAAGGGGATGTTGTCGTCGGGTGAGTTTGCAACTCCAATGGTGAATCAGTTTGTTGCACTTGGAGCTTCTCCCCGCGCTGCTCAAGCGCTGATGCTTGCAGGGAAATGTCATGCGTTACTCGATGGGAGAGCAAGTGTTGCGATTGAAGATATCCAGAAGGTCGCGTTACCAGCATTGCGGCATCGGGTGCTACTAAACTTTGAAGCAAGCGCAGAGCAGATCGATACTGACGCGGTTGTTCAAAATATCGTTGACACGCTTTCGCGGGACGGTGGGTAAGTTTTTTGTTCATTTCATAGTGAATTTATGAATGGGCTGGATCCGAATCAAAGATAGCGCAGTATGTACAGAGTCGAGTGACGAAGGATCTCTTGCACAACGCATTCTGTGAATGTCGTTGCGGAGTACTCACGACGACAGAAAGTTTAAATCATCGTGGGTTAATGGGGAACAAGATGAAATTATTGTCAGCTATCAGTGTGTCTTTGTTTGTTACGAGTGGGGCATGTGCAGGGATTTTCGACGACTTTGAAGGATATTCACCGGGTGGTTTACCAGGCGGGGTATGGCAAGACGCAGTGAATTTTATAGATTCTCCAACTCATCCCGGGGATTCAATCTCGGTAATCCAGACAGCAGATGCATTCGGGAACCAGACAAACGCGGTGCAGATTGCGGACCATGTTGGGACCTCAGGAGGGATGATGGCGGCGGTAAATCCTGCAAATATCCAACGCTTTGAGATTGATGTTCGTCTCGATCAACAAGGGAATGGAAGTGCTCCAAACTGGATGAGTGCGACGGGGTTTTTTCAGGATACTGATCAAACAGATTTTAACTGGGGGCCTCAAGCAGTTGTGTATGCGTCTGGAAATGGACGGTTCCGATTGTTTGTTCAGAACAACGACGGCCGAGGATCTGGATCACGAGATTTTGGAATGGGCGCCGGACAGTGGTCACTCGATACATGGTATCGAGTGTCACTTGAAGTGGATACAGAGAATGGGATATTCGACGCGTCCGTGACCGATATTACATCGGGCGAGTTATTGTCATCAACACATCGAACTTATACAGGATGGAACTCTGAGTTTGGTCAATACGATCTTGTGTCTGTGAACGATGGTGAATACGGAACATCATCGGGCACGATCGGGAATATGTCTAGTTATGACAACGCGAACTATGTTCCAACTCCGAGCTCGATCATGATCCTCGGAGCAGGTGCACTATTGACGAATCGTCGTCGAAGAGTATCGGTTAAGTAAGATCGTACTTATCTAAGTGAGCAAACACATACCCACGAGCGGCTGTCAGATACTTCAGGTGTCTGGCAGTTGTTATTTAAGGGGTTACATTTTAGAATGAGTACGGATCATTGATGATCCCGCGTCGACGCTTGCGCGGGGTGGGGGGTGCGTTGATCGCGTCGTCGCATGCGTCTGAGAGCGCTTTAATAAATTTTTCGTGTTCAGGGCAAGCATCGATTCGATCAAGGAAATCATCGACAATCCATTGCTTTGGATCATCGGGGTCTGATGCGTTGATCGCGTCATTGATTGCTTGATCACCCAATGCTTCTGCAGCGTGTGAGAACCAGTTCGCGGTAAGGATGTTGTCTTTGGGTGGAATCACGCGGATACGGACGACGCGTTCTGCGACTCCGACGATCGGGCACTCGCCGCGAGATGTGATAGGTTCTCTTGTGAGTACGAATGCGCCGATACCTGCGTCGTTTGCAGCAGATCGGAATCGACGCGCATCAGCGCCGACGAAGTTTGGTGCGAATAGATAGCACGCGGGCCCGGGGTCTTCTGGGATATCTTTAGAGCTTTCAATCGAGTAGATGATGTTTGAGTCGAGTGCCTCTTGACGGATATAGCGTTGTGACTCAAGCATCGGTAGACAGATGCGTTTCATTCGATCAAAGTCGTTGTGTTGACGAGCAACTAGGAGTGCTTCTTTGCAGGAAAGTGCGGCGGAGAGATACTCGCCGCGAGCCATTGTTTGGCTTGCATCTTCCATCATTGTGTCGATGGGGTTTGGCGAGTTGGTCGATTGAACACTCAGGAGGGTGCCTCATTGAAAGAAGAGGGACGAGTTTCGTTAGTTGTTGATCTTGTTGTGTAGTGAACTAAGCAGGATTCCCCAGTTTATTACTTGTTCTTCAAGATCGTATTCGATTGTATCTCCGAGTGATGCCCAGTCCTGTTTCTGGAGGGAAGTGCGGATATCTGCGAGATTCTTTGAGAGGCTCTCGATGCACTCTTGTCCGGTGGTGTTTGAAACAACAAGTTGATTGACATCAATATCTGCAAGTGCGGCGGATTGTCCAACGACATCACGGACGGCGTGCCAACCTTCGAGGACTGCTTGGAGTGATTCGATTGCAGGTTCGAGATCGCCGCCGCGGATGAGATCGGTCGCAGTGACTTGGTCTTCTCGTGTAAGTTGGAGTGCTTCCTTGGCACTTTGTATTGTCTCGGATAGGAAAGCAGTGTGATCTGTGGTTGTCAGGCGAAGCTCTTTGATTCCTGCGTTGTCAGTTGGTGGTTCGTCTAAGAGACGATCATCGATAGGTTGTCCGTCTGCTTGGATATCAATGATGAGTCGATTCGCGTCCTCTGCATGTTTGCGAGCGAGTTCGAATGCAGTCTCTAGATTATCAATGCTGTCGAGTTGTGTGTCGTCGATCCAGATGAGCATAAAAGTGTTTCCTTTATGTGTTAGTCGATGCGGTGTCGTCTTCAATCGGAGATTGAGTGTCACAATCGCAGCGTTTCTTTTCTTTCTTTATCAATCGAAGATTTCGTGCATAAATCACGATACCTGTGGATTGTCCCATGACTCCAACAATATCGACTCTCCAGACGAAATAAGTGAATAGGCAGAGTCCCCCGATGAAACTGAACCACCAGAAGATTTCAGGGACTGTTGAGACCCTTGATCTCTCAGAGATGATCCATTGGACGAACATTCGGCCGAAGAATGCGGATTGTCCGATCAAACCGATCATGACCCATCCAAATGTCCCCCAACTTGTGATATTGAAGAATCCAAGGAGATGTCGTTCGAATGCAGGGCGCTGATTCCACTTTGTGACTTGTTCTGTAATGAATGTGTCGAGTTCAATGGGGTTGAGAAGCTCGTCGCTTTTGAGCTTTGTAGGGCCGACGACTTGGTAGAGGAGTTCCCCGTTATTTTCTGTGCGATTGAGCATGATTTCAATCGCGCCAACTTTGACCGTGAGATCTTTTTCTGAACGCGACAGCGCAGGCTGTAAAACGAGCCACATCCCGAGGAAGACGAGGACGATCATCGCAATGATTGGTCCTGGCTTCATTCGGCGGTCACGCTTTCAAGGGTTGGTTGTTCGATCGGTGCAGATTGACTCATATCTTCGATTGAAGTGATCGGTTTTCTACGATTTCGCATATATCGAACTGCGAAGAGATCAATCAATCCAGGTAATGCTCGTTTGGTGATCCCCATGCCGTACTTGGGAGTCCCTGCGTGTCGATGTCGATGGGAGACTGGCATTTCGATAACTGTGTATCCGAGATGGCGAGCAGTTGCAGGAATAAACCGGTGCATTCCTTTGAATTCGAGTGGGAGTGCAAGAGCGATTTCGCGATTCATGACTCTGAGTGAGCATCCAGTATCAGTGATCGTATCTCCAAGAATCCAGAGACGGAACTTGCGCCCAACCCATGAACCGAGTTGACGGATCTTTGCATCACCTTGAGATCGAGCAGCGGATCGATCGCCTTGGATGAAATGAGCGTCAGATTGTTCCATGAGCTCAAGCATCTTTGGGATATCTGCGGGGTCATTTTGCAGATCTGCATCGAGGACCGCGATCATTCGGCCTTTGGTTGCTCTGAATCCTGCGTGGAATGCCGCGGATTGCCCGTTTCCGCTTCCTGCTGGGGTGTTGGTCATTGAGATACATCGCACCCAAGGGCGAAGAGGTTGATGAGCGAGAATTTTATCTTTCGTGTCGTCAGTAGATCCGTCGTTGACGATGACAAACTCGAAAGTGATCCCGGTAGGGGAAAGGGCCTCATCAACTTGTTTGATGAGTTCGTCGATGTTTTCCTCCTCGTTGTGAGCAGGGGCGACGACGGAGAGGTGGATTTTAGATTGTGTTGTGGTTGTCTGTGTGTGCATGATCTATGATTCGGAGTTTCGTATCCGCTAAATATGGTTCCTAGGATACCACTCCTAAGGATAGAGCTTAGTAATGCTTCTAGCAGGATTTTGGGTATTTTTGAGGAGTTCATAGAAATGCATATGCGTCATTCAGATCACGATCACGGACCAGAGACGGTTCCAGTGAAGATCATTCTTGAAAATCCTGAAGAACTCAACGAAGATGGGTCTGATACTGCGGTTCATGAACTCATGGCGGCGAAGGGCGAACATCTCCTAGAAGTCGCAGTAGAGCATGGAATTAACATCGAACATGCCTGTGGTGGGGTCTGCGCTTGCTCAACTTGTCATGTTTATGTTGAAGAAGGCATGGATTCGATCACTGAAGCGGAAGAAGAAGAGGATGATCGGGTCGAAGAAGCGCCGGGTCTTCAGAGAAACTCACGATTGGCTTGCCAGTGTGATATCACTGGAGATGGTCCAATTGTTTTCCGAGTTCCTGCTTGGAATCGAAATGCGGTCAAGGAAGTGCCTCACTAGCAGGGCGTTGAGGGTGCGATTGTCAATCGGATGCGATATCCTTAGGGCATGAACCTCGAATCATTTACAAGAAACTTCTGTATCCTCGCATTTCTCATCGCGGGGAGTTCTGTGTGTTTTGGTGGACCCTTGAAAGCTCGGACTGCTCCGACTGATGAAGTTGTTGAGTCAGTTTGGGTTTCAATGAGAGTAAAGGTGCCAACCCCAACTGAGATGGGTGACTCTAAAGGATTTGGGTTGGTATTGATTGATCCTGAACACGGATCTCTTGATGACGACTTTGTATGGGATGAACCTAATACTGCTCATTCAGTTGCGATCGGTTTTGATGTACACAACCCTCAACCGATTGCGATGGAACCGGATGAGAATGGTAGAGTCATGGGTTGGTTCGATGAGTATGGGAACTGGTACGATCGGCCTCAACGAGAAGTTTCAGTCCATGTGAACGGGCAAGAGCGCGTCAATGTATTAAGTGAAGTCGAGTTTCGTACCGGGGAATGGATGGATCTCATGGTCCAGATGCGATACGAACTCGGCGGGGCGCACATTGTGGTTATGCTCGACGGACAGACAGTTGTAGATGTAGATTTGTTAGATCTGCGTCCGATGAAACTTCATGCGATGGCGGGCGTCGAAGGTCAGTTGATCGAGATCGACGAACTCGCAATATTGCAATCGCGAAATCTAGAGATCCCGTTCCCAGAACCTGCTGTTGTTGAAGTCTTTGAAGAAGAGTTCCTTGCGAATGCAAAATGGCTCGATTCATCAGTTCAGTTTTCAGAGATTCCTGATTCAGTTGGAAGAGTCATCGCGACATTGACACTTTCAGAACCAGAAGTTGGTTACGATCATTGGGATAAGAAGGGGACAATTGGTATCCGAGTTCCTAGTGAAGTCGAAGACGAAGAAGCGGAGCGTTTTGAAGTGTTTCGTTTTATCACGCCGTTTCGTCGTGGCTGGACATGGCGGATGGATGTGACAGATTTCTTGCCGTTGTTTAAAGATGAGCGAGCGTTTGATGCTCATATCGGGACATACATGAAGGGTTGGAATGTTTCGTTCAAACTTGATTTTTACCCTGGTGTCATTGCAAGAGAACCTATCCATGTTGTGAATCTATGGAATGGGGAAGCGGTTATTGGTGATCCTGCGAATCCGGTAGACGAGTTTTATTCGGCTCGTGAGATTCAGGTTCCTGAAGGGACTTCACATGCTCGGGTGCGTGCAACGATTACGGGGCACGGGATGTTCCCAAACTCGAAGAATGCAGGAGAGTTCATGCCCATCTGGCGAACTCTGAGCATTCAATCTGAAGAACCTGGGGGAGATGTGCTCGAAGGGGATAGCATAACTCAGTCTGCGCGTGATCATCTTTGGGATACGGATGTGTATCTGAATCCGTGTAGGCCTCAGGGTGGGACATGGAAGTTTGATCGTGCTGGATGGGCACCTGGTTCGAAAGTAGAACCTTGGATCGTTGAGGTGCAACCTGAGTTTGTGTTTGGTAAGACACTTACGATTGAGTATGAACTCGATGAATATGTAAACGAAGGTATTGGTGAGACTTGGTCTCCCCATCATTGGACTGACGCGGTCGTTGTGTTCTACAAGTAATACTTCGCTGTAGTGAGATTCTTTGCGTCTGATAGATTGGTTAATATGGCTCAGAAACGAACACTCCAAGATAAGTACTTCCGTCAAGCAAAGCGGGAGGGATATGTCGCGCGATCTGCGTACAAGCTGCTTGAGATCAACAAGAGAAGAAAACTCATCCGCAAGGGAGATCGGGTGTTGGATCTTGGGTGCGCTCCTGGGTCTTGGTTACAAGTCGCAGAGAAGATTGTTGGAGAAGATGGGATCGTAGTTGGTATAGATCTTCAACGGGTGAGCACTTCATTTGGTCCAAATGTGCATTTGATACAAGGCGATTTTACTGAAGTCACTGCATCGGATTTGCTCGGCGGCGGCGAAGAGCTCTTTGATTCAGTCATCTCTGATATGGCGCCATCAACTACTGGGCATGGTGATCATTTTTTCTCTGAGCGATTATGCCAGGAGATTATCAACTCGTTGCCTTCATTGTTAAAAGCTCGCGGGACATGCACAATGAAAGTACTTGAAGGCGAGACATTCCCGTTGCTTGTTCGACGGATGAAAAACTGCTTCCGAATCGCAGGAGCTATCAAACCAGATGCATGTCGTGATGTGTCGCGCGAGACTTATTTGTATGGGATTGGGTTCCGTCCCACACGAGTGATCCAATACGAAGATCGAAATCAAGGCGAGATGCCTGAACCGACCCCTGGGTGGGGGGATTGATTTTCTTAGCTCCTATCGCGGGACTGATTGCCGGTATCATCGGTTTTGGTGTTGTGTCTCTGTTTTACATGCTCAAACTTAGGCGCCGGCCTGTTTCAGTCTCGAGCACACTCCTTTGGTCGCGTGCAGTCCGTGATATGGAAGGGAATGTTCCGTGGCAACGGATCACTCCAACTGTTTTATTCTTTGTACATCTTCTGATTGTGCTTCTGCTTGCTCTTGCCATTGCTCGTCCGGTGTTTGATGACTCGATCGGAAGAGGTGATCGTGTTTATATTGTGATTGATACGAGCGCGTCGATGAGCGCCGTTGTAGATGGGCAATCAGGGATCGATCTCGCAAAGGAACACGCGATTGAAAAAATTGAATCACTGTTTCGATCTGGTCGGACTCCAACTGTCAGTGTAATTGAAGCAGGAGCAGATGCGAATGTACTCATCTCGGATTCAAGTCAGCGTGGACGATTGATCGGCGTGATTCGTTCTATTTCTGGGACTGATCAGCCGGGGAGTTTGCTCGATGCGATTGAACTGATTGAGTCAATCCAAGATGCGCCAAGGAAAGAGACAGACGGATCTCCAGAATCTGGAGACGAGCAGATATCACAGTTGCAACAAGAAGCGTATGTCTACGTCTTGAGTGATGGAGGTTCGATTAAATCTCAGATCATCCCGTTTCGAAATGGGTATGGAGAGAGCAAGTCTCCCTTTAGTGAGAATGATCAACCTAAGAATGTAGGAATCGTTGCGATTAACGCGGCGAGAGATCGAAGCGATCCAGTTCTTACACGAGTCTTTGTCCGATTAGAACGAAGCTCGGTAGAGATGAAAGCAGTCGTTCTCAAAGTGTTTGATGGCGAGCAGCAAGTGTCGAGCAGGGCAGTCTCTTTTGATGACCAAAGTTCAATAAATGAAAGCTTTGAACTTCGTCTTTCAACTGCGGTGTTATTGCGGGTTGAGATTGCGAATAGAGATGCACTTGAATCTGATAACAGCGCATGGGTTCGTGTGCCAGATCCGAGTCCTGTCCGGATTACTCTAGTTGCACCCAACGGGGTTGCGGACCCTTTGCTCGTTGACATGCTTGAAGTGGTGGGTCGTACCAAAGCTGATGTAATCGATGAAAATGAAGAAATAACCGATTCTGATCTCGTAGTGTTTGATCGTGTTGGAATGGGCGCTTGGGTACAACTCCCAAGTATCGGGTTTGCGAGTTTGTATCCAGATCAGACAAAAGATGATCAACTCGATACTCTCGGAAATCGTCGACGCATGCTTTCATGGGATCGATCAGATTCCATGGTTCGAGACTCGACGATGGGGAGTGTTTCGTATCAACGATCAATCAGATTTCCCGAAGAGAGCGAAGGTGTTCGAGTCATCGCAGTTGATCGTGACGGGAGTGTCATCGTTGAGAGAACAGTTGGCGTAAATCGTCATCTGAGTGTTGCGTTCTCACTTCATGATTCGAACTGGGCGGTCCAAGTTGGATTTCCGATTTTTTTAGTGAACGCGATCGAACATCTACTCCCCGGGACGAGCGGTTTAGGTGATGTTTTTTCAACATTGGATCGAGTCGAATCTCTCGATTCCAACGATGATACAATCGAGCTTGGGCCGTTTGATCAGGTTGGAGAGTACGAACTCGGCCCCAAACGCATTGGAGTGAGTTTGCTCAACTCAAGTGAAACTGAGCTTGATATCCGCGATGAGATTGATGTTGGGTACAACTCGAAGAATCAGAATCCGCGTAACGAGTACGGGATAATCGCAGAACAAGAGTTATGGCGATGGTTCACATTTCTTGCGATGCTTTTAATTGCAGTTGAAGGAGTTGTGTACGCTGCGAAGGTTCGGGTCCGTCTCTGATTTAGTTCAGAAAGAGCTCATCGAAGTTCTTTGCATCGATTGTGAATCGGCCTGGTTCGCGTTGTCCGGGGATCATGCGGCGAGGCCAGGACGTGTGAACAGATTCTGAGTCAATGCGATCTATCCCAAGTTGAAGTTGCATGTCTTGATCGAAAACTCCATGTGGGAGTGTGATAGACGCGATCCATCGATCGTTTTGAGTTTGAGTTCTGACGATTGGGAGTCCGATGTTTGGTCTTGATCCTTGGAGGAAATCGACCTTGCCGTCGGGTGTGATTTTCCACACTGCGAGTGGGTTGGTAAAGGGTCCAATCCAGAGATTCAATGTTTCGTTGGTGCTTTGCGGGTTCGATGACGCGAGCTCAAAGTAGAGTTCCCACCCAGTTGCTTGGTTTGATCGAGTAGGTTTACTCGTTTTCCGGAAAATGCCTGCGGCGGATCGATTGAGGGATCTGATTGCTCCTGATTGGGGACGATTGTTCAATAATGCATCCATGTTCCAGTCGTTGAGCAGCGGTCCAATACGAACATACGGAGCGCGTGCAGGAGTAATCGATGCAACGACCTCTCGCTCTGTTGTCCATCTCGCAACTCGAATTCGTACAGGTTGTGTTTCAAGTACTGGATTCGTTGGGGAGATCTCAATCGGATCAATGGGTACAAGAATTGGTGTTGCGATTTTCGATGGGAGTGTTGCGAGTTCTGGGGAGCTTGCGTTTGCGAGTGAGGGTGTGTCTAGTCGAAAGAGGGAGTTCCCATCAGTCTGGGGGAGCGAGATCGCAGTGATTGTTGCAAGAAATCGTTTTGAGTCTGCTTCGATTTGACCTTCATCATCTGTCACCCACGCGAGTGCTCTTGGTTGGACATCGAGCCAGGCGCGGGCGCGAAGTACACGCGTTTGGTCATCAACAAACGGAGAGAGGAGATCATGTGCGAGTCGAGCGAGTTCGGTTGTGTCTGATGGCCACAATGGTAAAACTCGATTATCGAACTGAGCAGTTTGCATGAGTTGATTTTTGAGTCGATGCGCAACGACGGGATCGATGAGCCAGATTCGTCCGAGGATGATTTGCCAACGAGCTTCGTTTTGACGAGAAAGATCACGCAGAAGATCTGCTCCTGGTGTTTCCATTGAGAGTTCTAGATCGAGTGCGTCGAGATTCTGATGATGTCCTGATGCGATGTCCCTTGCTTTGGTTCGATCTGGATTGAGGCCATCGGTTATTAAACGGGCTCTCCAGGACTGGAACGGATCTTGGTAGTAATCGGAGATTGCTTCGATGATTGCAGGGTCACTTGCGGCGTTTGAGTCGAGATGGTGTTCCCAGAACACTGAGAGGCTCTCGTTTGTATTTTGGGTATGAGCTTCGAGCATTGTTCGCTCAGGATCTGGGAGCCAGTTGAGTTCGTATCGTTCGCCTTGAATCCAGAGTCCTTGTCCAACGGCGTCGATCGGGAGAGGGACTTTGATAAACCATGCGCCGAGAGGTCGTTTGTCTGTTGGGATTTTTGAGATACTTTCGAAGGAGTTTGCCGTCCAGATCCCAGAGGCAGCTGTCCATCGGGGTCTTGCGTGTGTTGGTGAAAGTCCTACCCAAAAAGGTGTCGAGTTCAAGACTCGGCCGTCATCGAGCTTTGATTCCACTCCTGATCTGAGTTGCTTCTCGTTATCCACGACAATTGCGATAACAAGAGGGTAACTCACAATTGCGTCGAGTCGATCAGATGCAGGTTTGATCGATTGAGCATTACTCAAGATCGTGCTCAAGGCGATTGTCAGGATGAAACAGAAGGAGTGGGATACAGAAAATACAGTCATTATGTGTGTTTTCAGGCTAATATTGATGATTTTTGATTGAATACCAATTTCAGAGTCAGGTTGGGTGCTGATCTGCGGTATGTCATTGTATACGAATCCCAATAAGAGATTGTTGATCTGGGTTGTACGATCCAAGGTAGCAAAATCGTCGTATATATGACAAAGGAGTGACTTCAATGACACGAACAAATCCAACTCAAGTTCGAAATCAACAGAGATCCGGTTCCAAGTCGTTTGTAAAGGCGTTGGTCTTTTCGGGGATCTTAATTGGAGTAGGGACTCTTGGAGGATGTCGCGATGGGGGTGAAGGCCTTGTTACTGGGGCTGCATTGGGTGCGCTGACAGGTTTAGCGATTGGATCGCTCGATGGTAATGCAGGTCAAGGAGCAGCTCTGGGAGCTGCGATTGGTGGCGTTGGCGGTGCGATCATCGGAAATGAGAATCGTCGAGATCGTGGATATCGATCTTCACATCCATATTGCTCAACTCATCGGGTCTATCACTCGCATGGGCGAGCAGGATATGGACATCATGATCATTATGAGTACGACGAATGGTGGAATGACTGATTAGAGGCGAGTTTTCGCATAGGATGCACGGCTAACTCTTTTTAGGATACACGCCTTGCATATTCGAAACTTTTCCATTATCGCTCATATCGACCACGGTAAGTCCACACTCGCGGATCGGTTGCTTCAAGCAACCAACGCGGTGTCCGATCGTGAAGCGAAAGCACAACTACTTGATTCGATGGATCTTGAGCGAGAGCGAGGGATTACGATTAAAGCGTCCGCCGTGACTGTGATGCATCATCATAACGGCGAAGATTACATGCTCAACTTTATTGATACTCCGGGTCATGTCGACTTCGGGTACGAAGTGTCTCGTGCGCTCAAAGCATGTGAAGGCGCATTGTTGATCGTGGATGCATCTCAAGGGGTAGAAGCGCAGACAGTGGTGAACACCTATCTTGCAGTTGAACAGGATTTAGAGATTGTTCCTGTGCTTAACAAGATTGATTTGCCTGGAGCTCGTCCGGATGAAATTGCAGATGAAGTTGAGCAGGTTTTAGGGATCGATGCGATGGATTGCATCCCTGTGAGTGCGAAGACGGGAGAAGGTATTCCAGAGTTGCTCGATGCAATCTGTGAACGATTCCCTGGTCCTGCTCCTTCTACAATCAAAGAGACTCGCGCTCTGATCTTCGATGCGGTATACGACGATTATCGCGGCGTCATTGTGTACTGCCGAGTGTTCGATGGAAAACTCACGGTCGGAGACAAAATCCGAATGATGGGGATCGATCGAACTTTCTCAATCACTGAGTTGGGTAAGTACACTCCTAAGCAAGAAAAGCATAAAACGATTGGTGAAGGGGAAACTTGTTATCTCGTCGCGGCGATTAAAAACTTGAGCGAAGTTCGAGTCGGCGACACAATCACAATTGAGCATAACCCTGCAGCGGAGGCGCTTGAAGGATATGAAGCTCCTGCACAGATGGTCTTCTGTGATTTCTATCCTGCGACGACTGAGATGAAGGGGAACAGCTTTGAAGAGCTTCGGGATTCGATGGAGAAGTTGATTCTCAATGATTCCTCGTTTAGCTTTCAAGCTGTTCACTCAGAAGCACTTGGGTTCGGGTTCCGATGTGGATTCCTTGGTCTCTTGCATATGGACATCATCCAAGAACGACTCGAACGCGAGGGCGGCGTAGAAGTTGTTCAGACAGCGCCAACAGTGTCATACAAGATCAAAATGCGTGGAAAACGCAATGAGATTTATGATAAAGAAATCCACAACCCTGCGGATCTCCCTGATGCGGGATTGATCGTGGAGTTCTCTGAACCGATCTGTAAAGTCGAGATTATGACCCCGGGTGAGTACATCGGGGAGATCATGAAACTGTGTATGGAACGACGAGCGATTTTCAAAAACCAATCGTTTGTATCTCATGGGCGCGACATGCTTTCGTTTGAAGTTCCACTCGCGGAAATCATCTTCGATTTCTATGACAAGCTCAAAGGGATCAGTCAGGGTTACGCGACGATGGACTATGAGGTTATTCGATATGACAAGAACGAGCTTGTGAAAGTTTCGATCTTGATCAACAACGAACCTGTCGAAGCGCTCTCATTGATCTGTCATCGCGATCGCGCTGTATCGCGTGGGAAGTTGTTGCTCACCAAGCTCAAGAAACAGATTGATCGTCACCAGTTTGAGATTCCGTTGCAGGCCGCGATCGGCGGGAAGATTATTGCTCGCGAAACGATCAAGGGTTTCCGCAAGGATGTGACCGCGAAATGTTACGGCGGGGACATCAGCCGAAAGAGAAAGTTGCTTGAAGCTCAGAAGAAGGGCAAGAGCAAGATGAAGTCGATCGGTTCAGTGAATATCCCACAGAAGGCGTTCATGGCGGTGCTTGACACGGGGGAGTGAGATGATTGAAGCAAATACTTTGTTCATTCTTGGTGCCGGGGCATCCGCAGATTATGGTTTGCCGCTCGGCGTTGGACTTACGAAGGAGATTGTTGATTTTCTTCATGCTCATCAAGAAACTTTTTATGATGAGTTTATTGGTAGCGAGCACGATGAAAATGGTTTCTCCAAACTTGCCCGTATAATTCAAAATTCTCGATCACCAACCATTGACGCATTCATTCGTGATAATGATAAGTATTCAGAACTACTGAAAGCAGCGATTGCGGGGGTGTTGTTGAGGCACGAAAATCATGTGTTGTCAGATGAAAAGTTCCCGCCAAGAGATTGGTTGGCGTGGATGTTTCATGTGAAAATGGCTTCGCGTCCAGAGTCGT
>JARGPA010000019.1 GCA_029213305.1 Phycisphaerales bacterium | reverse complement strand
CGGCCGGTTCCTGGGAACTGCTTGATGAAATCTTGCTTCAGTTCGCGTCCTGACCCCTTCGAGCTTGGTGAGCTTTCTGGGATTGCAAAGAGCTTGTTATCCAATGTGTCTGAGTACGCCATCGCGAGCTCAGCAGCTTTGAGCATTGTGTCGTCTGCGTTTTCGTGAAGCTCACGGAATGACTGATGAATCGCAAGTTCAGCAAGGTCGAAGAAGTGGACTGCCGCAGATTTGTTGCGTTCGAACTCAGCACCAGATTCGCCGTTGCGGATGTCCATGTCAAGTCTTGACAATGTACATGACCAAGCATGCAAGTAGACTGCTGCGTCTGCAAGGCGAGCTTGCGTTGCTTGAGCAGTCACAATCGCAGCATCTTTCTTCTTCGAGATGACTTTAAACTGATATGTCAACTCAGAGATCAACTTGGTCATGCGATTCGCAGATGGGCGAAGTGATGCATGGATGTTGTTAACTGTTGGAGCCTTGCGACGCATTCCCAAGAATACTTCCATACCTAACGGGATCGCTGCTTTAATCATGGTTGGCGTGAACTTCTTACGATCTGCCATGTCCTTGATTCCAAGCATTTTCTCAGCAAGTTGCTTGCCGCCATAGGCAAAGATGAAGGACTGCATGACTTCGTTCGCACCTTCAACGATTGTGTTGATTCGTGAGTCACGGAAGATACGCTCGAGTTCATTCTCAGTCATGGTGCCTTCGCCGCCCATGATCTGCATCGCGTCGTCAACTGTTTGCCAACCCATTTCTGAACAGAACACTTTACAGATTGCTGTTTCAAGCATGATGTCATCATCGTGACGATCGAGCATACCTGTTGTCATGTAGAGTACAGATTCCATCGCGTAGCACAACGCACTCATATGAGCGATTCGTTTCTGTACCAACTCGAAGTCTGCGATTGGACGCTTGAACTGGTATCGAGTCTGTGCCCACTTGATGGACTGATCTTTCGCACGCTTTGCGCCACCAAGCATTCCTGCAGAGAGAGTACATCGCCCGTAGTTAAGACATGTGAGCGCGAGTCCAAGTCCCTTTCCTTCTTTATGAAGCAAGTTCTTGCGAGGTACACGAACATTGGTGAACTTGATACGAGCTTGCCATGTGCCTCGGATACACATCTTCGAACGATTCTTCGAGAAGATATCTACGCCTTCCATGTCAGGAGTACAGATCACAGCGGTAACACGAGGTTTGCCATCGATTTGTTGTACACCCATCACAGTGAACAATCCTGCGATTGCGCCTGAGGTTGCCCATTTCTTCTCGCCGTTGATGATGTAGAATTCGCCACATTCTGAAACATCGATTGTTGTTTCTTGTCCGCCTGCGTCACAGCCAACTTGAGGCTCAGAAAGACAGAATGCGCTTAACCATTCTCGTGAGAGCTTGGGTAAGTACTCTTTTTTCTGATCCTCAGTACCATAAAGCATGAGAGCTTTACAACCAATAGATTGATGTGCAGAAACCATCACGGCAGTTGAACCACAATACTTACCGATAGTTTCGAGTACGCGGTTGTAACTGGTGATACCCATGCCAAGCCCGCCGTACTCCTTCGAGATTGTCATCCCAAGGGCGCCAAGCGAGAATAGTTTTTGTATGACGGATTCTGGGATATATTGTTCTTGATCGATTTGGACTGACGGGTGCTCAGTCTTCATGTATTCTTCGAGTTCTGCAACAAGACGATCGCATTCTGCAGTTTCATCAGGTGCATTCTTTGCGATTTCGGGATACGGGAAATAAAGCTCTTCGCGGAAGTTGCCCCAGAACAAGTTCTTGACAGCACCCATGGTTGAAGGCTCAGGCCCAAGGATTTGTTCAGCATCCGCGATCATTTCTTTATCGCGATTTGAGATACCCTTCATGTCTTTAAGATCTGCTTTGGTTGGGTCTGCCATGGTAACTAACTCCTCGTCCAAATGTGTATCGTTTCATTGCTCAGAGCAAGAGAACGGTTGTGTTTATTTCTTCGTTGTCTTAGAGAAAAAAGCGTTAATTGCTTCTTGTGCAGGTTCACTATGTCTGAGATTCACTAAGTGTTCTCTCTCGCTCTTGAGTGCGCTGTTCCATCCTGCAGAAATTCCAATTACAATCGCATCGAGTACTGCATCTACATGGAGAGATGAATCAAGCTCGTCTTTCGCGTCAACCAACGCTTTTGCAAGAGTATCTGTGTTTGTTGTTTGGATACATCTTGACGGATGTCCTGTGCGATTCATATTTGATTGAGATTCGATCCAATTTTTTGCAGTTTCAATTAAATCTTCACTCGATGTGCAATGAGCATCGAACATTCCAAGTTCAAGAGCATCGGTAGATTTGAATGGAATCCCATTAGCAGTTGCAACAATCGCAGTCTCTGGATCGATCCTCGCAGGAAGCAGGTTTGTGCCACCCCATCCAGGACAAATCTTTAACCCAGCTTCGGGCAAACCGATGATGAAAGGACGAGCATCAGGATTAATCAAACCGATGAGCCCATCACAGTGCATTGCGAGTTCTAAACCACCACCAAGTGTGACGGAGTGAATCGCAGCTGCAGTAGGGCAAGGTAAGTCAGCAATCTTCTGAAACACCTTTGCGCCATACTCTAAATATATATTTAGATCTTCGTCGTTGAGCGCCATGATTGCTTTGAGATCAGCTCCTGCAACAAACGCTCGTTCTGCAGCGGACGCAAGAATAAACCCATCAATATCGGCTGGTAGCGAATCAAGTGTTGCATCAAGTTTATAAAGTAAGTCTTGATCAATTACGACTACAGGACGACCAGGCTGATCTAGAGTCAGGATCGCAATTTTGGCACCATCAGCACCGCTGTCAATTGTGACAGTGAAAAGTTCACTCGTCATGTGATGTCCATATCTTGCGAAATCGAATTATGGGGATGCCGCCATCAACCATATTTCACACAAGTTCGCAGCCATGTATGAGCCGGTATTCTATGCGATAAAGACACAAATAGACACAATGACAGTATGAAACATCAGATCAAGAAATTCACTTCAAACGAGCTTTGAGGGCTGCTTGAGCTTCGGGAGTGGCCAACACAGTTGCACTAATCTCTGCCCCTTTTCGCACCAACTCGTCGTTTTGTGATCCATCGATGGTATTGAGTAGTTTTTTAGTTGCGGAAAGTGCTTTCGGGCCACCGGTTGAAAGCCGTTGCGCGATAGATTCTGTGAGTTCATCAAGCTCATCACGAGTCTCTGAGAGATAATCTACAAGTCCGATATCAAAACCGTCTCGGCCGCTCATTACTCCTCCCATGAGCATTGCTCGCCTTGCGACTCCAGGGCCGAGCTTACGAACAACCCAAGGTGCAATTACAGCAGGACATATTCCCAAATCTACTTCTGGGAACCCGAGTTTCGCATCTGCATGTGAGATAGTGACATCGCAGACGCAAGTTAGACCGCATCCGCCTCCGATTGCTGCTCCATTTACTGATGCAACTGTAACCTGATGTAGATTGCGAATTTTTAGAGTAAGCTCTGCGAGACTTGAGAGTAGTTGTTTTCCAACCGATGCATCTCCTGAGAGCTCGATGAGTACTGCTTTGAGATCCATACCTGCACAGAATGCTCGACCTGTTCCAGTTATTACAAGGACTGTAGTTTCTGAGTTTGATAATGAATCAACTGCTGAATGCATGCCTTCAAGAATTTCAATCGACATTGCATTTCGAGCTTCAGGACGATTAATAGTGAGCGTTGCAATTAGCCCATCAATATCCAGTTGAACAGGTTGTGTTGTAGATTCAGACATTCAAACTACTTTCTTTGTGCAACTCAACCCCAGAGGGATGAGAGTCTTTCTTGTTCTTCATGACTTCCTGTTAACGATAGGGATACATCAAGTCCAATCTGTGCATTGTCTGTCATAGGGCTTACTATTTCATTGAGCCATGCTTTGGTTGCACTGATTGCAGATCCAGGTTTGTTTGCCAGATTCGATGCAATCTGTATTGTTCTTGATCGAACTGATTCTGCATTATCAACTAGCTCATGGACTAAACCGATTTGATACGCTTCTTCTGCAGAAACTAGCTTTGTATCAAGTAATCGAGTCCGTACTGGGCCTGCCTGGATTGACGCCATCATAAATGCAGCGGATACCGCAGGGGATACTCCAATTTTCACAACTGGATAACCAAGTTTACAGCTCTGATCTGCAAGAACTATATCTGCTCCTCCCAGCATTGCACACCCACCAGCAACTGCAGCGCCGTGAACTCCTAGGACTACAGGAATTTCAAGAGATCGCATTGTTCGAACAACGGTGGATAGTCCGCTGAGAAGTTCGCTCATGATTTTTCCGCTAGGGTCTTGAGCACATACTTTTAAGTCGAATCCTGCGCAAAATGTTTTGCCCTCGCCGAGTAAAGCGATTGCTTGAGTCTGAGCAGAGCAATCGATCAATACCTGATTAAGTTCCGTAAGCATCGAAGGCAACATCGCGTTGCGTTTGTCTGGGCGATTCAATGAAACAATCGCAATCTGATCTTCAAATGAGACAGTTACCATTGAGTCTTTCATCAGATCAACTCCGATGCAAACTTCGATGCATTGACAAGTGCATCTTGGTCAATATTTGTTGATAGTCCAGAATCATGAATTGCATGAACCAATGCGAGGGTTGATATGTTCCCAGGAGCTCGTGAATCAGGTGTTGAAGCATATGGACATCCTCCAAGTCCTCCCGCTGAAGAATCAAAGGATCGAACTCCAAGTTCCATCGCGATTTTCGCACAATCGGCTGCATGTCCAAATGTGTCATGAAGATGGAGGGTTAATGTTGGATCGCCGAAGGAGTTTGTAGATTCTCCATCTAGTCGATCGATTGCTTCCATGACTACCATCTCAATCGTTTCAGGGCTCGCCGCACCGATTGTGTCGCCTAGATCGATTTCATCGACTCCCATTGAAATCAAACGAGTCATGACATCGCCTACCGATTCTGGATTGATGTATCCGTCGAATGGGCATTGTATGATACATGAGATATATCCACGAACCATCATGCCGTGCTCGTGTGCACGCGCGACGACGGGCTCAAATCTCACAAGAGTCTCTTCGATTGACGCATTGGTGTTTTTTTGTGCAAATCCTTCAGATGCAGCTGTAAACACGGATACTTTATCAATCAATCTCTCAATTCCATGATTCCGACGTGCAGATTGATTTACTTCGATCGCTGTGTCTAGTCCTTTCTCATTGGGTACCAACGCAGAATAAATCAATCCCTCAGGTTTCGATTTTGCGATTTGATCAAAGAGATCAGTTGCATCCCCCAACTGGGGAATCCATTTAGGACTCACAAAGCTCGAAACCTCCACCTCCGCGACACCTGTTGCTTGAACTAGTTTGACTAGTTGAGCTTTTGCGTGTGTGTCAACAATGACAGTTTCAGCTTGTAAACCATCACGAGGCGCGACATCAGTTATCCGTACATTGTTCAGCATGAGTTCTATATTCCGAGCATAAATCGTTGTGTTCATTGTTTCATTCAGTGAATGAATTAATCCATTGATCAAGACGCTGTGGATCGATATTTTCACCTACTTGTTTCATTGTGATTGAAACAAAGCGATTCTGATAAACAAATCCATAAACGCGAATGAGTTGTTTTTCTTGAGTCTGTGAGGTTACATGATCCATTGGAGTGGTAATTTCTCTTTCGAAAAGAAGGCCAGGTTTGCCTGCAATTTTAACTTCTAAAAGGGAATCAATATCTTCAGGGAACAGTAAATTGTTGACACCAGTTGTTTGGGTTTTCCATGCATGCTTCATATTGGTTTCCGCAAGCAGCTTCACAGATTTGACTTCATTGCTTGGGTCACTATTTCCAACGAATATCGAAATGCGATCTTCTGAGTTGGTCACAAAATATGTGCGGCTGTCGTCCAAGTCTTCAATGTCACGATAAAATCTATATTTGAACGGGTCAAAATGAAGCTTAGCAAAGCCAAGATCAGTTTCTGAAATGTGCTCAGTAGGGCTCATCTTGTTGAGAAGCGAAAGAGTGATATCGTTTGCACTGGGATCTAAATATGTGTTTGAAATAGTAGACACTACACACATTGTTCCAGTGTGTGGATTCGGTAGTAAATAGCTTGTTACTGCAAGCGCTGTGTCATCGAATCCAAGTGATCGATAGAGTTCTATATTTAACTGTGGATGGATAACAGAACTGGTTTTCTGTACAAGAGTTTCATTGGCAAGTGTATAGTTCGAGATTAAAAATTCATCGTTTTTATAGAATTCAAACGGTTTGTCATCAGCTTTCATGCGATTCATCAGCTCGTTGAGAAGTTCAGCATGAGAATGATTCAAGCTTTGAAACTCGCCTAGTCCATAGAATTTAAGACGTGTTACGGGAACTCTTGAAAAGACACTATTGAACTTCTCATCGAACTGGTACGTAGATTGATTAGAAATCAAATATTCATCGTATCGTTCTGATTCTTCACGTTTCCAGATATGATGATTTGGGGGTAGATACAGTTTGAATCCAGGAAACAAATATTGTCTCTGGTTTTTTCTAGTCGCTCCAGCAGAGTTTTTAAATAGGGTTGCAGCGTACCTAAGCACTCCACGATAGTTTTCTTCAGGAGCAGTGAAGTTTGCGATGACGAGTAAGTTGCCATTGAGTTGTGTGTAGAGTGTGTTAAAAATAGTTTGGTTGTTAGCCGTGTAAGAATAAACTTGTCCTTCTACTAAATCACTCGAATCTGATCCAGTTGCGATATGAGTTTTTGCAGACCAGTTTCTAGTTAAAGTGCCTTGCATCTCCTGATCTTTGAGCATCGTTTCATGTGAATTAATTTGTTCTCGTTTAGTTTCAAAAGTGCTGTATTGTTGCGGGATATTAATCAGCTGAAGTGTCAATGAAACACCATTCATTTGAACCTTCATCTCAACTGCGGATTCATTGAGTTGCTTAGCATATTCAATCTTTGAATACACTGGAAAGTGAAGTGGATACTGAGCGAGCTGGTATACATAAGGTGTGTTTTCATCGATAGAGACGATCTGAAGATCATCGAGAATGTCATCGACTTGATTTGTCTCATTGATTGAAGTGTCATTGTTTGATTCTTCGAGATATTTGACTGTTACGCCTATGCCTTTGCCTGACTCATCTTTAAATGCATAGCACTCTAAGAACCCGGGCAAGTTGTTAATCTTGATTTTGTATTGTTTCCCAGTCTGAGAAGTTGATGCGATAATGCGTGTGAAATCAGTTGCATCTTTTAACTCAATATTTGGGTCATCCGAAAGAACTTTGAGTGCGCCGACTGCGTCAGATATGGTCGCTTCAAGAAGTTGATCGAGATTGCCGACATTGCTTAATGGAGCAATGGTTTGAGTCAGCTTTACCAACGGCATCTTTGCATCATGAATGTATGATCCGCTGGATAATGAGTTGCGTTGCAAGCTAAATCCATACATCACGGAGTTAGAACTCTCAGAGATAAACGGATCGAGTAATCCTTCGTATTGGATAACGAATCCTGCACCTCTCATATTTTTCTGAATAAGTTTGGTATCTAATTGAGCGTCATTTTGAGCAAAGGTATTGCTACTCAATAAACTAAACAACAATATGCAGAATATTGTTTTCATTGTTCGATCCCTCATAAGCATTCTGAATCAAACTTGAAGAACACCTGTCTTAAATGGAACTGAATAGTCCCATCCTTGATTTGCACTCCGTAATCCTTCAATGAGTTCTTGACGAGTATTGTGAGGCTCGATAATCCGATCTACCCAACCCCTCGCAGCGCCATGGCGTATATCTTGTTGTTCGTTGTATGAATCACGAACTGCATCAAGAATTGCTTTATGAGTCTCTGCATCAATCTCTTCGCCCTTACGAGCTCGTGATCTTTCCTCAATCATCGCGAGTGTACCTGATGCAGATCCAGCGCCCATTACAGCGCATTTAGATCCCGGCCATGCAAACGCTAAGAACTGATCAAACGCACGACCGCACATCGCGTAGTTGCCGGCGCCGAAGGATCCTCCCAAGATAACAACAAGCTTGGGCACGACACAGTTTGACATTGCGTTGACCATTTTCGCACCAGATCGGATGATTCCACCTTGTTCCGAGTCTCGGCCGACCATGAATCCAGTAGTGTCATGCAAGAAGACAATTGGAATTTTGCGTTGATTACAATCCATGATGAATCGAGACGCTTTATCTGCGGAATCATCATAAATCACGCGAGGCATATTTGTGGATTTGCTCGGGCCAGCTTTCCCGCCGGGCATTTGTCGAGTTGTGAGCTTGCCTTGGTTTGCAACGATACCAGTGGGGATTCCGCCAATACTTGCGTACCCACATACGAGAGATTCGCCAAAGCTTTCTTTGTACTCATCAAAGTCAGGTTCAAGAGTTTTGTGTCCTTCAGAGTTTGGTACAGCGCGGGAATCAACAATGCAGCTGATGATGTCTTTCACATCGTACTGTTTTCCGGGTTCATTTGTATAGATGTCATAGATGTCATCAGATGAACGATAAGATTGAATATTTGTATCACTGATCTCTTCAAGATTTGCATCAGGATATTTACTTACGAGCGATCTCAATCGTTGCAAACAAGATTCATCAGTAGGTTCGTGGAAATCGATTGTTCCCGCGATCTGAGCATGCATTGATGCGCCGCCGAGTTCTTCGTCTGTTACATCTTGACCAATAGCAGCTTTAACGAGTGCTTGTCCTGCAAGATATAACCCCGACCCCTCGGTCATCAATAGTGTGTCACACATTACAGGGAGATATCCGCCTCCGGCGACACAGAACCCCATAATCGCAGCGATCTGAGGTATCCCATCGGCGCTGATTTTCGCGTTGTTTCGGAAAATCCGTCCAAAGTCATCTGTGTCTGGAAACACATCCTCTTGCATTGGTAAATAAACGCCTGCAGAATCTACCAAATACAACAGGGGCAAGTTTGACATATGAGCTATTGTCTGCGCACGGATGATCTTCTTACAGGTCATCGGGAAGAATGCGCCTGCTTTTACAGTCGCGTCATTTGCAACAATCATGTGCTTTTTGCCCGCAACGGTGCCAATCCCGACCACGACCCCCGCGCCAGGAGCACCACCAGCTTCTTTGTACATTTCATACCCAGCCCAAAGCCCAAGCTCTTGGAAATGGGAATCGCCATCGACGAGGAGATCGAGTCGTTCACGAGCAGTCAGTCGCGATTTTGCGTGCTGTCTCGCGATAGCTTTCTCGCCGCCACCGAGTTTGATATTGGATTCAATCGCGAGAAACTCGCTCGTTAGGTCACGAAGGGTCGATTTTGATTCACTCATGGTCGTGAAGGATAGGTGAGTTCATCGCATTCTTCCCCATTCTTCTGCTACTTGCAACCATATGAAATCCTGATAGGCTATTCGTATGAATCAACACACAGTTCGATGTGCCTTTGTGCTTCTTGTTTCGATGTTCTGGGTAAACCTTGTACATGCTCAAACTGAAGAGTCTAGTGAACCCAAGAGCAAGCCAGCATTCGTTATCTATCCTGAAGAACCCTCTATCACTTACCACTCTGTGACAATCAGAGGCGAGCAAATTTACTATCAAGCAACAGCAGGAACCCTTACCCTTGCAAAGCTGAAAGGTGAACATGAACCCACTGCTCAGATGTTCTATATTTCGTATCGAAAGCTCGAAACCCCATTTGAAGAAGGGGCCGAGCCAAACTTTCCTGATCCCTCTCAAAGGCCAATCACATTCAGTTTTAATGGGGGCCCTGGTTCAAGCTCTGTCTGGCTCCATCTCGGTGTATTTGGTCCCATGCGAGTCAATCCTGCCGATAACTTCGGAAATCCTGGCCCGCCGCCATACGCATTAGTAGAGAATAACGATTCATTACTCGATCAATCAGACTTTGTCTTTATTGATCCGATCACGACAGGATATTCTCGTGCTTCTAAAGATGGGAACGAGAAAGACTTTCACGGAGTGACAGGAGATATCAGATCAGTTTCAGAGTTTATTCGAATCTATCTAGGGAAAGAAAATCGATGGGGTAGCCCTAAGTACATCGCAGGAGAATCCTACGGCACTACTCGTGCTGCAGGACTCGTAGATGAACTCCAAGACACTCACGGTATTTCTCTCAATGGCGTAATCCTTGTAAGCTCCATTATGAACTTCCAGACTGCAAGATTCGATGTGGGTAATGATCTTCCTTATCCACTCTTTCTTCCCTCGTTTGCCGCAACTGCCCGATTCCATAACAAACTAGATTCAAAGTACCAGAAGATGGATATTGAGGATTTTTTAGCGGAAGTCGAAAACTTTGCGATGAATGAGTACACCATCGCGCTTGCTCGGGGTGATCGTCTTCATGATAACAATCGCAAGAAGATTGCAAAGAAACTCGCTGCATATACAGGGTTAAGCGAAGAGTATGTTCTACAGACGAATATTCGTATAAACATGCCTCGGTTTCCCAAAGAATTATTGCGTGACGAGAGGAAAACTGTCGGCCGACTCGACTCACGATTTACTTCTTGGGATCGTGACGATGCAGGGGATTCATACGAGTTTGACCCTTCATATACAGCTATTCAAAGCATTTATACTGAGAGTATGAACTCGTATCTTCGTCAAGATCTTGAATATTCAAGTGATATGCGATATGAGATTCTCACAAATGTTTGGCCATGGTCTTTCCGTGGAGTTGGAGATAATCAGTATCTCAATGTTGCAGAAAGATTGCGCCGCGTGATGCATCAACAACCAGAGATGAAAGTCTTTGTTGCAAATGGGTATTACGATCTCGCAACTCCATACTATGCGACACAATACACCATCGATCACATGTTCCTGCGTCCAGAAGTGAGAGGGAATATCGAGATGCAGTATTATGAGGCAGGGCATATGATGTATGCAAAGAAAGAAATGCTCATCAAACTCAAAGACGATCTTGATGCGTATTACCTATCCAGATAGGAACTCCCCAATGTTCAATATCCCCGCAATCCCACCGTTCGAAGGTTTGCATCCATTCATCGTTCACTTTGCAGTTGGAATTTTATTGATTGCATGGGTACCGATGGTAATTGGATTACTTGATTCCAAGCGTCGAATTTCATGGTTCCGAAGTGGATTGATGTTGATACTTCTCGGAACTATGTTCACCTTTGGTGCAGTACTCACAGGAGAAGCCACCGAGGAAGTTGTGCCACATAGTTCGCAACTGGTCGAAGATGCAATCCACGAACATGAAGAGCTTGCAGAGCTTTCACGAAATCTGTTTGTTGGGGTTTCCGTGATTTATCTCACCTCGATGGTGATGTTTTTCAAAGCTCCTCAAAAGAAGCGAAAGATGATTGGAATTGTCGGATCAGTATTTGTTGGATTGAGTTATATATTGGGAGCTCTCGCATTAGCAAACGCCGGACACCTTGGGGGGTTGTTGGTTCACGAACACGGCCTTCATGCTCCTGTAACGGCATCAGATATGAGTCAAAAATCTAATGACGATACAATGACCAATGAAGTTGATGATTGATAAATGCCTTGTATTCAATGCGATACAGCAATATGCACCCAAACGCTACCCTGACATTGACAATGTGTTTGGTATCTGGTATAGTTCGTCTGTCAGGCTCGCGTGCAGCACCGCCCCTGGCCGGATTTGAGAATGATAAGGACATCTTTTCACCCGATTCTGTGCTGATTCCCGTGTGCCCACAAGGCTGAGTTGCTGATCAAATAGATCAGCCTCAACATTGCCTGAGGCTCCACATGGCAAGCCTGAAAGGCAAAGACATTATGGCAAAGTCAAAGAAAGCAATCGAGCACAAACCCCTTCCTGCAAACGAAGCTCAAAAGAAACAAGCTCTTGATCGTGCACTTGCACAGATCGATCAAGCATTTGGTAAGGGTTCAATCATGCGTCTCGATGAAGAGGCGTACAACAACATCCCCGGGATTTCAACAGGGGCTCTCTCGCTAGATCTTGCACTTGGAGGCAAAGGCATTCCACGTGGACGAATCGTCGAGATCTTCGGGCCTGAATCATCCGGTAAAACAACTCTTGCACTAACTGTGTTGGCGCATGCGCAAAAGGCTGAAGGGGTCGCAGCATTTATCGATGCTGAACATGCTCTCGACCCGTCTTGGGCTCGCAAGATTGGTGTTAATATTGACGACTTGCTCGTTTCACAACCTGATACAGGTGAGCAAGCACTAGAAATCTGTGAACTTCTTGTTCGATCAAATGCGGTTGATGTTATCGTTGTCGACTCAGTTGCGGCACTCATCCCACGCGCTGAAATCGAAGGTGAAATGGGCGACGCAGTCGTCGGACTCCAAGCAAGATTAATGTCTCAAGCGATGCGCAAGTTGACCGGCGTGATCGCACGAAGCAACTGTACCGTCATATTCATCAACCAGATCCGCGAAAAGATTGGTGTGATGTTTGGGTCCCCAGAAACAACCCCAGGTGGACGCGCCCTTAAGTTCTACTCTTCAGTTCGTCTTGATATCCGCAGAACCGGATCGATCAAAGATGGAGATCTGGCAGTCGGGAACCATGTCCGTGTCCGTGTTGTGAAGAATAAAGTTGCTCCGCCGTTCCGTCAGTCCGAGTTCGACATCATGTTCAATGAAGGAATCTCGATCAATGGAGATCTCGTTGATCTTGGAGTCGAAGAAAAGATCATTCAAAAATCCGGCGCGTGGTATTCCTACGGCGAAATGAGAATGGGACAAGGGAGAGAAAAGGCCAAGGAGTTCTTGGCTGAAAATCCAGACCTATTCACGGAGATTCGTGAGAAGATCCTCGATATTCGTATTCCGAATCGCAAAAATGCAAACACCGAAGTTGTAGATCACTCAGAAGTAGATTCAGATGAACCAGAGTTTGCAGTTTCCAAATAGTATGACTTGATGAACCAGATCCTCTTCGCTGTTAGTCAGTTGCAAAATCATGGGTAGGTGTCAATGATCTACCCGCAGCGGATATGGCGGAATTGGTAGACGCGCTTGGTTCAGATCCAAGTGGGAGTAAAATCCCGTGGAGGTTCAAGTCCTCTTATCCGCATTGAAACGAGCCTTCTAGGCTCGTTTTTTATATCCATAGGTATAGATCAACGAAAATGTATAGATATAAAAAAACCGCCCGGAGTTACCCGGGCGGCTAGTCATACATAGATTAAATCTTATTCGCTATCAGTTGGAACTGTTGCAAATGCATCGAAATCAAATGTCTCTGTTGAACTCTTAAAGAGTGATTCGACATCACTAGGAGTTGAGAACTGAGTCGGCATTGCCAAGCGGCTGTCCCAATTGCGTTGGGCAGTGACTTGGAATGATTGAGCTGCAGTGCTCAACCGAGCGAGAGCTGCTTGTGAAAGCTCTGAATAAGTCTCAGCTTGTGCAGCAGCCATCTCAGTGCGAGCTAGTTGCTCGTGTGCTTGAGCATACAGGTCAGCATAAGCACGATTGCGATCGGCGTTAGTTGCAGCGACACGATGATCGAATCGTGCACGGACACCAGATTCACGAGCATCTGCTACTGCAAACTCACGAGCTGCTGATGCCATTGCGATTTGCTGGTTTGCTTCGATTTCGCCTCTGAGTGCGATATCGTGAGCTTGTTGCATACCTAATGACTCATCTGCTTGTGCAAACAAGCGAGTAACTTCCGCGTCACGCATCATTTCGCCTGCATTTGCGAGATGTTGCATGTATTCGAGATCAGCATCTGATTGCTTCTTTGATGCAATATGACGTGCTGTCAACTCTGAAGTGTTTGCAATCGCGATACGCTCGAATGCGTCTGCCATTGCAATTCCTTCATTGTAGTTAGCTTCTGCGATCGCAATAAAACTATCAGTTGCTTGATTCAATCGAGCAAGTTCTGCATCAAGGATTTGACGGCTTGCATCCACTTCTTTTCTCATCTGAGCAACTACAGCTCTTTGTGAGAGTTCGAGTGATGATGCTTCTGCAAGGAGTTGAGCGCTCTTTGCTTCACCGCGACGGCCTGCTGCATCGCGTTGAACTTTCAACGAAGCAACTTTCGATTCTCCGATTCTCTTTGTTGCTTCAGCTTGAGCGAAGATTTGCTTGACTTGAGCTTCCTTCTTCTTATTTAGAGTGCTTGAGTTGCCGCGAAGAGTTTCGATTGTCGCTAAAGCTTCGGTTCGACTGCTTTCTGCACCAACCAATGCACGATTACGCTCAGTTTCAGCAGTTGCGATCATTGAATCTGATTTTGTGAGCATTCGATTCACATCAGCGTTTGATTTGAGTCCGTAAGACTCAATGGACGCCATGGTCGCATTGAAATCAGCTTGTTTAGCGCTCCACCAGTTGTTGAACTTTCCAATTTCTGAATCGCGATGTGCGATTGCATCAAGACGGTTCGCGTCTGCTTCTTGGCGAAGCTTTGATGCTTTTGCAAGACCAATCTTGAATGAAGCAATCCGATCTGCTTCTACATTAACTGGTTTCGCATCAGCTTTAGTAAGCTCTGGGGTGTTCTGGTCATTACTGATTGTGTTATTTTCAGTCTTATCATTGCTTGGGATAACAAAGCTACCCTTGCGAGCTTGAACTGCGAATTCTTTAGCAAACTTCGCACTAAGTAATCTTGCTTCTGCAATTGACTCGGCTTCAATTTTTTCCAACTCATCAGCAGCTAATGCACGATCGTGCTCTGCTTGTTGTTGCATTGCTTTTACGCGTGCATCAGTTTCAGCTTTGATAAAGTTGCTGCGAGCAACTTGCTCTTCGCGATCTGCTTGCGCAAGCGTGTTCTGGATGTCAGCCATTGACTTCGTGTATTGGCTCGATACCCATTGTTGTGCTTCTTCAAAGGTAGTCTGTGATGATGAGAGTTTTGCATTTGCATCTGCGCTCAAACGAGCAACCTGTGCGTGATCTCTCATTGATTGTTCATCTGCATTAAGACGAATGTTCTCAGCTTCTGCCAATGAAGTTTCGTAACTGGTTTGTGCAGATTCAACCATCATCTGGTAGTTTTCAGCAGCGTCTGCAGATTCAAACTCATTTGCTTTTGCATTGAGAGTTGCGATCTCACTTGAGAATGTACTGTCAAGTGAGCGAGCACGCTGAAGCAGTTCAGAATACTCAGCAGTAGTTTGCTCACTAACGGTGTTTACCTGTTGGCTGAGCGATGAGACTTCAGCATTTGCTTGCTCTGCAACTGCTTGAGCTTGTGCACGAAGTTCCTGGACTTTCTTAATCGCACGCTCTTCAGTATGGTCACTGATCTGAACCATCTGTGCGATTTCTGCTTGGCCGCGATCACGGACAGCAGCGTATGTAGCCATCATGCGATCATTTTCAGCTAGTGAAGTTGACCACTCTTTTTCAGATTCTGAACGCATTCGTTCAATTTCTGATTGCCATTCTTTTACTGATGCAACCAAGAATGCTTCTTGACGCTGAGTCTTGGACTCAGTTTCATATGCTCTTGCAGCCATTTGACGATCCATTTGCATGAGGCGAGCATTGTGGATAGTTTCAGTCCTTTGAGCGTCTGCATATCCAGTATCGCGTGTTACAAATCCGTCCTGGAGATCAGCGTCAGCTTTTGCCATTGATTCGGTGTAGTTTGAATCTGAGTAGATTTCGAATGATTGAGCATTTGCACGTTGAGCTTCGATGGATGCAGTTCCTTCGCGAGCTTCTGATACCCATTCTTGTGGGAGTGCAAATGAGTCACCTTCATCGATGTAACTTGCTGAAGTAAAATCGCCTTGAGTAATTGACGAATCGAGACTAATAGTCGCGTGTTCAGCTTGAGCCGACGGCGAGAACTGGCTGTTATCTGTGCGAGTGAGTGTTGAACTCGTTTCGCAACCAACTAGTCCTGAAGCAAGTACGAGAGCAAGAGGTGAAACGAACATCGCGGTACGACGAGCATGATTTTTGGTGTTGGTATGCACTTGGTGATCCTTTGATTCATGAAAACAAACATTGGGCCGAGAACAGTCATGCCCTTTGTATCAGGATCGGCAAATACAGTCTCTTGCTCAAGAGAGGGGGCTTTATCAAGTTGTCTCAAGGTCTATCTGCAACGGCTAGCAATCAATCTCGGGTATTGGTACAGCCTAATTCGTAGATGATTTAGTACTCCTACAGCGCTATATAGACGCATACAATCCACAATGAGGTCTGATAAATGACATTGCATTATGCTGGATTAGATGAAGCTGGATACGGCCCAATGCTCGGCCCGCTATGTGTTGCGATGTCCTCGTTTACAGTTGATAACTGGACACCAGGGGAAAAAGCGCCTGATTTATGGGCACTTCTGAGCAAAGCAGTCGGTAAAACAAAGAGAGATGCAAAGAGTAAAGTAGCAGTAGGGGATTCCAAAACTCTCAAACTCTCGAACACTTCAAAGACGCAACATCCACTTGTTCACCTAGAGCGTGCAGTCCTCACATTTCTAGCAACTCGTGATGGTGATTTCCCGAGGACCGATATCCAACTCTTTGAATCACTTGGAGCTCAATTAGAAAACCAACCATGGTATTCAGGCGCACCGATTGAACTACCTCTCGGCCTCACAACAGATCAACTTGCGATTGATATATCTCATCTCAGATCAGAAATGAGCAAAGTGAATATTAATCTACATGAGCTCACAGTACGTGTTGTTGATGTGACTGAGTTCAATCGTACATTTCTTGAACATCGATCGAAAGCGGCTGCAACTCAACTTGCTCTGGTTGAACTATTGAGCAGGGTTCAATCTCAACGAGTAAAGAATCAATTTACTCGGGTAATATGTGATCGTCAGAGTGGACGCACTCGATATCATTCGATCTTGTCCTCAGTATTTCACGAGTTGGAAATTCAAGAAGAAACTCCTCGAGCAAGCAGATATGGATTCAAGGAAGAGCTCGGGGTGACATTGACACCAAAGGCCGATAACGCATATTTTCCTGTTGCACTCGCTTCAATGGCTGCGAAACTTGTACGTGAAATATCCATGATCCGGTTTAATCGATACTGGGGAACCAAGGAACTCGAACTCAAACCAACTGTTGGATATGTCCAAGATGCACGCCGTTGGCTTAATGACACTGATTCAATCATTTCTGATGATGAACGAAAAGCTATGATCCGTCTCGCATGAATAGTTCACTTGAAGATAAACTTGCAAAGCAATACCTCGATATCGCAGCCAGAGTTGCAGCGAGAGGATTTGGAAATGTAGAACCGAACCCTATGGTTGGTGCAGTTCTGGTTAAGAACAATTCAATCATCGGATTTGGTCATCATACTCAGTATGGACATCTTCACGCAGAGAGAGAAGCAATTGCAAATGCTAGTCAGTTAGGGAACGATCCTGAAGGATCAACTCTTTACTGCACGCTCGAACCTTGTTCACATCATGGAAAACAGCCTCCATGTACCGATGCAGTTATTGAAGCAAAGGTTTCAAAGGTTGTAATTGCACGAAAAGATCCTGCAAAGATATCAAGTGGAGGACTCTTGCTCCTCGAACGAGCTGGTATTTCTGTGATTGAAACTTCAGTAAGTTCAAAGGCGACTCATTTGAGTGATGCATTCATCCATAGGATCCAAACAGGTCGTCCATGGGTGATAGCCAAGTGGGCACAAACACTTGATGGACGAATTGCAACTCGCACGGGAGAAAGCCAATGGATATCAAACAGCAAATGTCGTAATCGTGTACATCGAATTCGTGCGAAAGTAGATGCGATTGTTATTGGAGTGGGAACTGCAAACGCTGATGATCCAATGCTTAATGCTCGTGACTGTAGAAGTGTTCGTAAAATCGCGAAACGAGTAGTTCTAGACACAAACGGCTCGCTCAATCAACAATCGAAACTCGTCCTTACAGCAAAAGATATTCCTACCATCATATGTACTACACAACCTGATAAGTTTAAGAATACAGATGCAACTGTATTGCCCTGTTCAAAGACTGATTCAGGAATAGATATTAAACAAGCTCTTGAAACCCTCTCTTCAGATTATGATGTATCAACCATCCTCGTCGAAGCAGGCCCAAGAGTATTGGGAACATTGATAGAGGATGATTTAATCAATGAAGCTGTGGTGCATCTCGCATCTGGGATCATTGGGGATAACAAAGCTTTTCCAGTCGCAACTGGGCGTAATGTACCTAATCTTGATGGTATGCGCCGATTTAATCTTGTGCGGATGAAAAAACTAGATGATGACATTGAGCTTTTTTATCGAAACAACCAAGCTTGATTTAACAAATGATGTTTGACTTTGAAGAGAAATTAATTCGTTGATGCTTTCTTCCAAAAGACAAGAGACTCTTCTACAACACAATCTGCTAGTTTTCCTTCTGCGCTGACTTTTAACTTTGTCCCTGGAGTCGTAAAATCATTTTTTAACATTGCAAAACAGATAGGGATCGCACCCAACATCGGGGAGATAGTTGAACTTGTAACACTACCGATTGGGGTTTCGCCCTCTTTGTTTGGCTCAAAGATTTGAGATCCTCCTACGGGTTGATGAACTTCTTGATTCTCAGTGGTTATTTGCTCTCCAACAACTCTGATTGCAACAACCTTCTTTGTACATGCGTTTCTAGCGTGCATTCTTGCAACGACTTCTTGTCCCAAATAACAACCCTTGGTGAAGTTGACGCGAGTATCTATGATACCGGATTCAACTGGTAAGTTAGATTGTCCAAAGTCAACTTGGAACATGGGATTCCCTGCTTCAATCCTTGCCGCATTGATCGCGAGCCAACCTGTCGGCTTTGCTTTCAGCTCAGGTTTAGATTGAGCTACTTCGAGTAGCTTTGTATACACCGCAAGCATGTTCTCGCGTGGTATGGTTAGATACAATCCAATCTCACCTGTGAAATCTATGCGTTCAATCAATATGGAAACTTCATCAATTTGCACACTCATATGATGTTTCTCTTTGAGTTCAAGAACAGAAACGCCGTCATCTGTTAAAGAATCAATGAGTTGCAATGAAGTTGGACCATGAATGCTCAAATGTTGAAGCTCTGCTGAAACATCACGAATTTCAACTTCTTCCGCAAACAAGAATGACGATATCGAATCAACCGATGTTTTGATTAACGATCGATCGAGTGAAATAAGCATTTCATGTTCGCGCTGAGCAATTCTTAGATCAGCCTCGATTCGCCCTTTCCGATTGAGCCAGAATGCGTATGCGATATCTCCGTTTTGTAGTTCATCAACCTTTGAAGTGAGCATATTGTTGAGAAACTCGCCACGATCTTTGCCAGATACACGAATTGTTCCAATATGAGGTTCTTCATAGATGACACATCCTTTGCGAATAGCAGCGTATTCCATGTCCAAATCGCCGAATGTTTCTACTACTTCGTAAGCGTCTTCCCCAGTTCCATAGGTCAAAAAGAATGCCTCTTGCTGAGTATGCAGGTCATGTAACGGCGATTTGTTGTTGGTTTGTGACATAGGATAGAAACAATAGGTCGCAACCTACCCGCAAATGGGATGGTAACACTCTATGTTACTGTTCTAAAACATTAAAATAAATGAACAATCCACAAGGAGTGATCCGTGAATATTGAACTACTCAAGAATCTATGCGAAATGCCAGGAATCCCTGGGCGCGAAGAACGAGTCAGAAAGCTAATCGAGTCAGAAGTTGAAGGCTTATTTGATACAGTCGAAGTCGATGCGATGGGATCACTTATCTGTCGAAGAAAAGCAAGAACTGCTAAGGGTGTTATCCGAAAAGGGAATGCGAAAACGATCATGCTTCTCTGTCATATGGACGAGATTGGATTTTATGTTTCCAGTATCGATGAGAAGGGTTTCCTTTGGGTAAACCCTGCAGGTGGATTTGATCCTCGAAACTTATTCTCACGAAGAGTACTTGTGTGCTCAGAGAACGGAGACTTTAAAGCGATCATGAATCCAGGTGGTCGTCCATTACATATTTCAGGTCCAGAAGATCGAAACAAGATCCCAGCCGTTAAAGAGTTCTTCATTGACACCGGGATGACGGCTGCTCAAGTGAATAAAAACTTCCAAATCGGTGACTTCATTGTTATGGATGAACCATTCTTGGAACTTGGAAACAAATGTGTATCCAAAGCACTCGACAACCGAGTCGCATGCTGGCTCGGAATCGAATCGGTGCGTCAACTTGTTAAGAAAAAATCTGGACACGCTTGTGATATTGTCGTTGCGTTTACAACACAAGAAGAGGTTGGTTTACGAGGTGCGAAAACCGCATCATTTGCAGTACAGCCTGATTATGGATTCGGTATCGATGTGACTCTAGCGTGTGATACACCAGGTGTCCCTGCAGCTGAAACGGTAACGAATCATGGTAAGGGGTTCGCACTCCATATCAAAGATGGTAGTTTCATCTCAGATTACGATATGGTTCAGACAGTTGAGAAAATCGCGAAGAAGAATCGTATTCCGTATCAACGATCAATCCTCGCTGCAGGGGGGCAAGACGGCGCAGCAGCTCAACAAGCAGCTGCAGGTGCAAAAGCAGTTGGGGTTACCGTAGGGACGCGGTATATTCATACTGTGACTGAAATGATTGATAAGAAGGATCTCAAAGCAGCAAACGATATCCTCGCTGCTTCGATGGCTGAGTTAAAATAATGATCATTCAATCCAATACCCAAGTCTCGAGTTCGCTCGAGGCTTTTTTAATTCGCCCGATAAACTGTTGTTTTCTAAAGAACGGTTTCTTATTTGTTGATTAAAATTGAGTATTTTCAATGCTCAATCTTACTCGAATTCTTGTAGGTGACAACCCGTGTGGTATTCTGTGCGTATATCGGAGGCTTCATTGTTGTTCAAACGAATCATGTTTCAATCCATTCGATTTATGTGTATGTGGTTTATAACCATTGGTTATCTCTCATCATCTATTTATGCACAAGCACCATCTCTTCAAGTAGATTTTGATTCTTCGTCAATAGGGCAATCATTGATCCCTGTTGGTGATGATCCAATGTTCCATAATCGAACACACGTTGTCTATGGAACTCCTGAAGTTGAATCTCTTGAAGCGATCTACCCATATTCCGATTCAGTTCGAGTCTATCCATCATCAACTTGGAACGATATCGATATCACTCCCATTTTTAATCTGACGAGAAACCAGATGGATATCTGGTTTGGTGATCCATTTGCTGATGGAACGAGAACATCGTTCGACATCTCTGATAGTGGATTCACAGATCTAAAAATTGACAATCCAATCGATGGTTTTCGATTTCGTCCTGAACGTCTATTTGTCGTTGAAGACAGAATGATCGCGTATTGTTCTGTTGTTGAAGTGGCTGTAGCAAGACGAAACAAAATTGCAATCATGTCAGCATCCATGACTGATATCCAAGCGGGTAGTTTTAACCCATGGACTCTCCACTTTGTAACTGCTGAGTATTCTGAAAAAGCAGATGAAGCAGGGGGGCTTTGGGCAATTTCGGATCCAGTTAACTATGAAGGCGCCTATTGGTCGGTTCTTTGTGATTATGTCAGTACTGACAAAGAAGGCGGACAAGCATGGATACTCAAGTATGATTCTGCTGGAACACCTCAGCAATTAGTGCGTCTCTATATGCGTGATAATGCAATAGAAGAGCATTGGCACGGTGGAGCAATTATATTTGATGGGTCAACATATTCTGCAGTTTGGCAAATAGGGGATGCAGTTAAGAGATTATTCTTCCGAGAGATATCATCTCTCAATAACTTTGCAATCAATGCAACTCTTGACACAGGTTCTGGGATTGATGGTCAATACACAACACTCGATGTTTCGGAGTTGGATTGGAGTCCTGTCCATCTCGCAGCAGGTCCCGATGAGGATAGCGCTCTTACGAACAGCCAATGGAAGAATGGTTTCTTAGTGACTCAAGATCCAAATGATCAAAGCAAGATTATCATGGGTGGAGATGTCGGTGCAGGACTCGTCGAGCGACTTGAACTTGACAGTAATGGGATCGCGATCTGTCATACCTTATTCAACCCAATGAGCAAGAACTTAAGACAAGCTCCTAGAGAAACTCTTGTTCAACTCAACATGTTCATGGTCTCGAGATCAGGACAACGATTAGTCGGAATTGTCTCAAATGAGTTCAGTCAACGAAATAGTTCAAACCTATACGCTGGAATTATTCAATCAGACGACGGCGGCAATACCTGGGGATGGGTATGGAGAGGCAATGACACACTCGGATTATCGCAAAACTCTGGGATCACAGTCCTCTCCAACGGGCGAATCATCGCGGGATCAATAAACGATTCTGCGACAGTCATTTCAATCATCCCTGGAGGCAAAGTTTCCGGGAAACCTCTGTTTGTCGGGTTCCGCCCAACAAATATACTTGGTACCGCAACTCAACAAGCGGTACTCGGAAGTGTTGGGGGACAGATCACTTCAATTGGACCAAATCCTGAGTTCCCTCTTCCGTCAATTGTTCATACAGAAAATGTGTTTGATTGCAGTTTGGTTGAAGGGACCGGGGGCCCAGTGATTCGTCTTGTCGAACAAGGTATTGATAGTGCTTCGTTGATGGCTTCAAATATGAATGTTGCTTACTGGTTGAGAAGGAAAACACCCACCGGATCAGACGAGTCCAACAGAATGGCAATCTACTCACGCTTTGGTTGGGCAGCGCCAGGCACGAATGTGTCGTGGGGAACTGCAACCCAGAGTTACAGCCCTACTCCAAAGGTCGGATCTACCGATTGGGTTCGTATTGTCAGTCAGTATGTCGGATCAAATCTCTCGGGTACATTCGCAAATGACCCATCAGATCTCAGATCAATTGTCAAGGGTAATGGGATTGCATCATCAACAGGGCATTCCGAAGTACTATTTGAGTATGTCAACATTGGACACGATCGCCCATCACTCCCATTCAATGAGTTTGACGCATCTGGAGTTTCATCCGCAAAGTATGAGCAACTCAATCTCGGTGAATCATGGAGTGTGCTAGCTGTTCTCCAGATTCCAGAAGAATGTTGGGACTCTTGGTCAGGAAATGAAACGGGTACTTGGGAACTCCCAGTTCCTATCCTCTCGATTTCAGATTCAACTGATTCAGAATTCATCACTATCCAAGGGAAAATGACTTCGATTGCAAAGGAAGGGGGAGGGCCGCCATTAACTGACGCAGTCTTTGATTGGCAAATCATCGATTCTCAATCTTCAGCCTCTTCAGATGTTACTGAGTACCCTCTCAGGACAACATCGTTGGTCATCGCCTTGTCAAAAGACGGCAATGAGGATCTTCAGTATGTCATCGCAGGTCCACAAGGTAAAGTGAGTGGCACAAGATCCATCCCGACTTCTTTCAATCTTGATTCAATTCGTCTATCAGATACTGGAGAATCCGAAGCTCTAGAAATGTATGTGCATCGTTTGTATGCGGATTGTTCGCCGTTAACTCTATCTCAACTCGAAACCATGGCGAGCACCCTCACATTCCCTGATCTCTCATCAACCGATCAATGTGGTTGTAGAGTGGATATCAACGGGGATAACACATTGAATTTCTTCGATATCTCAGGATTTATTAGCGCATTCAATAGTAATGATTTGTCCGTCGATTTTACTGATGATGGGACACTCAACTTTTTCGATATATCCGCATTCCTCAATGAGTTTGCTGAAGGATGTCCATAAATCAGATTGAGTATAAACAAAAGAAAACCCGAATCTGCGTCCTTGCAGTTTCGGGTTTGTGGTGGACTTATGGAGTCGTTTAAGCTGCGATATTTGTTGCTTGCTCGATCGCTTCAACAACCATTCTCACTTGGAATGGTTTCTTAAGGAATGTGTCAAACCCAGCGCTAGCAAGGCCTTGAGCTTGCCCATCAGTGAGTTTTCCAGACATTGCGATGAGTTTCGTCATCTGCATTGCTTCACTCGAACGAACTAGTTGTGCAATTTGCCTTGGTTCACATTCAGCAATATGGACATCTATCAAGACTACATGTGGACGAAATCGTTCACATTCAAGTCCAGCAGCGAATGCAGAGTTTGCAGATGAAACTTCGTAGTTTGTTTGCTCAAGAAGGACTCTTTCGAGAACATCTGAGACTTCTTGATCACCATCAATGATCAGAACCCGAGTATTTCCACTCGTAATCCCATCCATCGGGATATGGTGAGCTTTCATAAAGCGATAAAGCTCAGTTACAGGGATTCTACGATCCTTGGATCCTGGAATCCGATATCCTTTGAGCTGACCTGAGTCGAACCACTTAGATACAGTTCTGGGGGCTACATTGCAAATTTTGGCAACTTCACCAGTTGTCAGCACATCTTTTTCTATTGGCATCATCTCACCTCGGGTACAAATCATGAAGCGGATCGGCACAGCCGTCATGCGCCGCATCTTCTAACTCATCGTCCCCTTCGAAACCGATCTTGATGAATGACCCCCTTTCAATCCACAATCAGGCAGATTGGTATATTCGGACGCTCTAAAAGTCCATAATTGTCCAAGATCAATCAAATAAGATGCAGGTTCTCGGTCCACAACCCCCAGATCCGATTGACACCCACGTATACAGTCCGATACAGTATCTCTTCTTTAACGGGTCTGAGGGCAACACCTTCACCCAATTGCTCGTATAAGATGACTCACCTTGGGCGATCATGGTCTGTTCTGGCCATCGCCACTCAGTTTTGCACACAGGAGATGAATGTGCGCCCATCGACCCGGAATATCGCAAATCTATCCGTAACACTCCTTCTCGTCGCGGGTTCAGCATCAATGATGTTGACACCGTCACAAGCATTGGCAAATACGGTTCAGCCTGAGAATCAAGAAGTAGAGCTAGAGCTCCTTCGGGATTTTATACACTTCGTGAAAATCGCACGATTTGATGTTGCTGCTGATCTTGGAAACCAAATCCTTGATCGTGGAATGTCAACAGAATCATTCGTTGATCTCGTCGAGCAATCACGTGAACAACAACGATTCCAAGAAGCTGTCGCAGCAGGACTGCGGGTTCCAATCCTTGAACCAATCGCAGCTAAACTCGACAGCGCTTTCCGAGATGGGAAACTCGCACGAGCCCGCAATCCTCAAGAGATCTCTCGCAATATTGCTTTGCTCACTGAAGGTCTCCGCGCAAGATCACTTGCTCGTGAACGACTCATCGTTGCAGGCGAATACGCGATGCCTCAACTCCTCGATGCATATCTCCAGCAAACTGATCTTGCACTGAAAGCTCAAGTTCAAAGATTGCTCGTTGATATGGGTCGCCATGCGATCATTCCATTAGTAACTGCACTCCCAAGTCTTGATGCTACTCGTCAAGAATCAATCGCAGAAGTGCTTGGGTTGATCCCATATCGTACAAGCCTCCCCGTATTGATAGATCTCTATCAGTCAACTGATAACTCTGCAGTTCAACAAGCGTGTGGCCGAGCGATCTCACGATTGGGTGGAAACCCAACTTCAGATGTCGCAGATATGTATGCACTGCTTGCTGATTCCTACTACGCGGAACCAGCAGAACTCACCAGTTTTCCAAATGAAGATTTCCAACTCATGTGGGATTTCAATCCTGGACTCGGACTCGTGATGGTTCCGATCCGCACTCCAGTATTCCATGAGGCGATGAGCATGAGAGTTGCTCAAAGATCTTTGAGCATTGATCCTACAGATGAGGAAACACTTGGTCTTTGGATCGCATCGAACTATTCTAGAGAGCTTGACACACCTGAAAACTACGAGAACCCAGCGTATTCGTCAGATCGCCGCGACGCGGAATACTACGGCGTTGCAGTTGGTCCAGAAATTGATCAACTCGTTCTTCGTAGAGGTCTTGATAACAGAGACACGCCGCTCGTCCGTTTGGCAATCCACGCGATTTCCCAAACAGCTGGTTCCAGAGCTCTATGGGGACAACCAATCGATGGCCGATACCCACTCCTTGAGTCTCTCACATACCAAAATAGACGAGTCCAGTTTGATGCAGCTCTTGCTCTTGGAAATGCTCAACCTGCAGAATCATTTGATGGCGCAGAACGAGTAATTCCATTACTCGCAAGTGCTGTTGAAGATGCTTCATCACTCCACGCGATTGTGCTTACAGGTCGTGATCGTGAATCATACGATCAGTTCAGAGCAGAGCTCGAGAAGAATGGATTCACTGTTCTTCCTCCTGCGGAGAATGGGCTCCGTGATATAGATGCTGCTATCGCTGAAACTCCAACGATTGATTTGATCATTACTGCAACTGGTTACGATGAGTCATTGCTTCTGATTGAATCAGCAAGAACAGAGAACAAACTCGCAGTTGCTCCAGTTCTAGCACTTATGGGACCAGATGATGTTGTTCCAATGACACGTCAATACAACCGCGATCAGACTGTTGCGGTTCGTCGTCAAGCAATCAGCAACTCTGCATTCAATGAATCAGTTGAAACTTTGCTTGAAAATGCATCGGGAGGGATTATCAGCTTGGACGAAGCAGATGATTATGCTGCTCGATCAATCGAAGCATTACGAAACCTCGCGATTTCAAATAACCAAGTCCTTAATGTGTCAGATGCAGCATCTATCCTGATCGATGTTCTCGAGCAAGTTGAAGGCTTAACAATGCTTGATGTTGCAGAGATTATCTCGTATATGCCTCAGCCTAAGGCTCAGATGGCAATCATGAACAAGGTTCTTGTTTCAAGCGACACGATCCAACAAGAGTTGCTCATCATGGTTGCTGATTCCGGTAAACGATTCGGTAATCAGCTCGATAACCGTCAGACTCGTCGATTGATAGAGCTTGCTCAATCATCCGATGATGATCTAGCGACAGTCGCTGTGGCAACGATGGGTGCTCTTGAGATTGCGAATACATCTCTCGTCCCATTGATTCTCAATGATGAAGCAAGCAACACTCCTGCAGTTTCGAAGAGATAACTATTAAAGTGACATTCAAAGTTTTCACCAGACGAGTCAAAATGGCTCGTTTTTTTATGCAGTTATCAGTCTATAACGACATTGAGACATGGTCCGAAATTGCCCACAAAACAGGCAATCTCTCGCTATAACCGGCACGAGTTGAGCATCTGTATCAAGTGAGTTCAATTTGAATCGATCAATCTCATCAACAGTAACCTGATTCGATGGGCATGTCGATGATCTGTTTGTCACGCTTGGACTTGTCAGGTGCGGTGTGTTGCCGTAAGTGGGAGTCCTTGGGATGTGCCAGGAGGTTTGGTTCATCTGTTGGACAATCGGCAGAGCCGGAACGGGCAAGGGCGTGAAACTCATGAGTCGTATTCAAGGAGAAAATAAAATGCATGCAACTCGAAACACAATGGCAAAGGGTTTTACCCTTGTCGAAATCTTGATCGTGGTCGTGATCCTCGGTATTCTTGCCGCGATCGTAGTTCCACAGTTTACCAATGCTGCAAATGAAGCACGCGATGGTAATGTCGCTACCCAGGTTTCCACTATGGAAAACCAATTTGAACTCTGGGCAGCACGCAACAACGGTTCATATCCAGACCTTGCAACATCGGGTGAAACCTTTGCTGACTTGGTAACTGATGGATTCTTCAAGGATCTTCCTGTGAACCCATACACTGGTACTTCAACTATTGTTGCAAACACAACATTCGATGATGCTGACCCAAGTATCTCGACATTCGTTTCAGCAGGCTCAACCGTCGGCTGGCAGTACGATGCAGGTTCAGGCAATATCGCCGCAACTGTACCGTAACTGATGAATCGGGTAGTTCGTACCCACCAAAACACACGAGCCAACTTGGAAACAGGTTGGCTTGTATTCTTTTTTAGCTTCAGGAGTAGTGATGAATACCATGCAATCAGTTAAACGAGCATTTACCCTTGTTGAGATTTTGATTGTCGTTGTAATCCTCGGGATTCTCGCCGCAGTTATTGTTCCACAGTTCGCAGGGGCAATCACAGAAGCAAGTGTCGGGACAACACAATCTGAGCTTCAAAAACTACGAAGAGCTGTAGAAGTATTCCAAGTGAGAAATGAAAACTCACTCCCGAGTGTATCTGCAGGAGATGGAACCTGGGGATCACTGATCGCAGGGACAGGTGAGTATCTCAAAGAAGCTCCCGCCAATCCATATGTAGGCGGCACAAACAAACAAGTCATCGTTCTTGGCACCGCACCCGATACAACTTTTCAATCAACTCACGGCTGGATTTACAACGCATCCACTGGAGAGATTTGGGCAGGCGGTTTCGATAGTAACGATGATCCACTCCCACGCCCATAAAATCAATCAAATCATGCGATTCGATTTCTGGGGGTGAGAAGGAATGTTTATGCAATCACAACAACGACGCAATCAGGTTCGAAATGCGTATACCCTAATTGAGGTTCTGGTTGTTGTAACGATTCTTGGAATTGCTGGAGCGGTAGTAGCTCCATCCTTAGGACAAGCAGGTGCATTAAGAATCCAAGCGGCAGTTCGAATGATTGTCTCGGATATTACCTTCGCACAAATGGATGCACTTGGATATCAAGAACAGCGCGCTATCGTCTTTGATGTCGACAACAATGGATATACATTGATCCAAGTAAATGGAACATCGATCGATGTTGACGCAGATGCGTTGTATGATCCGAAAGGCCCCGGACAACGTTACAGAATCTCACTGAACAATGAAATCTATGGTGGAACTGTTATTGAATCAGCAGATTTCGATGGAAACACTACATTGATTTACGATGAGATGGGCGGCCCAGTCTCTGCTCCAGGAACAAGCACTCTGAGTGATGGCGGCTCAATCGTCCTCGCAGGCCCATTGAGCAGGTTCCGAATTGATATCGCTGCATTTACCGGTCGTGTAACAGTCACTCGCCTCGATTAATAGGTTTGTATCAGTAGATAAATCAATTATCTGAATTCTTGCAATGAGATTCGCGAAGATGTCGCTTTATCTTTCCGATGTGTGTTCGAAGGAACATGCAATGCTCAACAAGCCTAAACAGAATCATCACAGTCATGGAAGCTACACACGCAATCTCGCGTTGATGATGTGTCTGGGGATGCTCGCAGGCGTTCTGATTTGGGCAAAACTTCGTCTGGTTACAGATATACCAAGAAGTGCTTATGCAGATCCTCGTGAGACTCAAGCAGAGTTGTCACTCGATGAATCCGAATCAGATTATTCTGAAACTGAAGACACAATCCATTCACAGAATGATGAAACTTCAGACGATCCTTTTAAGAACGATCATTCAAAAACCTCGTCAGATCATCAAGATTAAATCCTGCGATTTCCAAAATGTTTGCTGAGTTCATGCTCTCAATTTTGGACCAATTAAAAGGTTATCGGCTCTCCAAGGTTCGTTTATAACGACATGTGATCATCGAATCCACAAGGTCTACTCAAAGTCACATGTTGGAAGCGTCGATCAAATTGCAGCAATATACCCACGAGTGGGATAAAAAACGCATAGGCACCAAATGCCATTTAGCTGAGGACATCGTGATGAGCAACCAAGACACCAATCGTACCTTCACTTCAAATCTTCTTCGTCTCAGTCTTCGTCACGGCGTGATGCCCGCGATGGCGCTCACAATGATCGCAGGGACTGCTAACGCACAAGACTCAGGTGGATTCGGATTGCTCGCGGCACTTAAGAGTCAAGCCAAGCAACAAGTAGACGAAACAACACAAGAAGCACTCGATGAACTCGAAGGAGCTTCGTTTAATGAAGAGTTCCCAGAACCTGATTACGAAGATGAAGTTGTAGAAACAGGTGAGGAAGTCGATCTCGCAGAACTCGCAGGTGCAGTCGATGTCTCAGACTATGATCTTGTTGATCTTCATGTGAACAACGAAGACCTTGGAAATATTCTTCAACTCCTCTCAATCCAGTCCCAACGAAACATCATCAGCTCAAACAATGTTTCAGCAACAGTAACTGCTGATCTCTACGGCGTTACCTTCTATGAAGCACTCGATTCCATCCTTCATGTCAACGGATACGGGTACATCGAAAAAGGTAGTTTTATCTATGTCTACACAAGCGAAGAACTTGCTGAGTTTGAAGCACTTTCCCGTCAACAAGTTACACGCACAATCGAGCTTGATTATCTCAATGCAACAGATGCAGGCGAGTTTGCAAAGATGCTTCTCTCAGAAAATGGTTCAATCACTACGAACGCTCAAACAGAAGCTTTCACGATTACTGACGGCGTACCAACCGGTGCAGACAACTACGCAAACTCAGCAATCATGGTTGTATACGACTATGAAGAGAATGTTGAAGAAATCCTCGCACTGGTTAAAGAACTCGATACGAAACCAGTCCAGATTCTTGTCGAAGCAACCATACTCCAGACTTCACTCAATGAAGCAAACGCGTTTGGTATGGATTTCGCACTCATTCAGAATCTCGACTTTACAGACTTTGTTGGAACGGGTGGTCCGCTCAGTATTGTCGATGGACTCATCTCAGGTGCAGGCGAAACAATCGATGGTACCGCAGTGAATGCAGCAAACCAGGGGCACGGTACAGGTGTAAGCTCGACAGTGGGTAACACTTCAGGTCCTGCGTCTCTCAAAGCGGGTTTCGTGAATGGTGATGTCGGAGTGTTCCTTCGAGTTCTCGATGAAGTTACAGATGTAACTGTGGTCTCGAATCCAAAACTTCTAACGCTTAATCGCCAACCAGCTCGTGTGCTCGTTGGAACTCGTGTGGGTTATCTCAACTCAACTACCACTGATACTTCTACAACCCAATCCGTCGAGTTCCTCGATGTGGGCACCCAACTTTCAGTTCGTCCATTCGTGTCACAAACCGGTTTGATCCGTTTGGAACTTCGTCCACAGGTATCAAACTTTACACTTCGCCAGGTTTCAGATGGTGCAGGTAACAATGTTACCATTCCGGACGAAGAAACCACTGAAATGAACACGAATGTCATGGTCCGTGATGGACAAACGGTCGTCCTCGGTGGCCTCTTTACAGAAACAACCACCGCTTCACGCCGACAAGTTCCAGTCCTCGGAGATATTCCGCTGATTGGAAACGCATTCCGTGGTTATGACGACGAATCACGCCGATCAGAAATCATCTTCCTGATCACACCGTCAATCGTGAACGATACTGTTCTCAACGAAACAGGAGACATGGGCAACCAGTATGTTGAACATGCACGTTACGGTGCACGCAAGGGGCTTCTTCCTTGGTCACGTGAACGCCGAGTTGGTCAGTTGCTCATCTCAGCACGCCAACTTGCAGACGACGGCGAAGTCGAACTCGCACTCTCTAAGGTTGATCGTGCGCTTCGCTTGATGCCAATGTCACCTGATGCTAGATCACTCCGTACTGAACTCACAAACGAACTTCGTACAATGCCTAGCCGAAGCTTGATGGAAGGAATGCTCCACAACGAGCTCCACTTTGGCGGCAAAACAGCACATGTTACTTCGCCCACAACGGTTAACCCGTTCGCGAACCAGACTACAACAGAATCAGATGTCGCAACCGATGTTGAGCATTCTGAAGTGATCGAGTTTGATCCAAGTTCAGATGCAGACTATGAAGTAGCACCTGAATCAGACATCTACGCAGAAGTCCCAGTTGAATCAGTATCAGATAGCTCATTCAATGTCGACGAATCTTACTTAAACGAGAGCTTCGATTACTTGGATACTTCATCAGATACTGCGAGTTCAACTGATTCTACTGAATCCGAAGAGTTCATCTCAGGAGAAGGATTCACAGAAATCGCAGTTGAAGATGCAATGAACCCATTTGATTCATCAAGCAGCTCAATGGTTTCATCGTCTGAACCATCATCAGATTCATCAAATGAGTTTGACCAAATGAAGTCGATCGTGACAGGTGAAGAAACCGCAGTTGATTTTACCGAAGTTGATCCAGGTTGGATCACTGAAGCAACAGCTCCAGAGCACTCAGATTCAAGCACAGAAGAGTCAAACTCCTTCTCTGTAGCGTCTGATAAGTTCTCAGGTCAGTTGATCATTCCTTTACCTCACGGCGGATCATTGCGTCTCGATTGGCCTTTGAACTTCGATTACGTTGCCAATAGCGAGGAATCAGGTTCAGACGAATCTTCAGAAGATAGCTCTTCATCAGTGTTTACCGAAGTACCTGTCGACTCTGAATGATCTGATCGATTTTATCGATCAAGTCCGATTGTACTGAGGTGACCGAGATATCGGGCCGAAATGGGTATTGAACACTTCAATATCTCAGGAGCATGCAATGCGTATCAATAAGGCCCAATCATCATTCATCACTTCAGCAATCGTCCTTTCAACCTTTGCGGGATGTTCAGGACAGGGGAACTACACCCGACAAGGTGTATCTTCTGCAAAGCAACGAATGAGTTTTCTCAAGAGTGCAACTGAGTGGGAGCTTGCTCGTCAAGCATTCCTTGCAGGTGATCTTGAGAAAGCCCTGGATAAAGTAAATGTATCTTTATCCATCAATGACACTGTTGTGAAATCTAATGTACTCAAGGGTCGAATCGAAATCGAGATGGGTGATCTTGGTAGTGCTCTAGAATCACTACAAACAGCTTCCACTCTTGATCCTGAAGAACCCGATGCGCAATACTACTTAGGTGTTGTCTACGAACGACTCAATCGTCCTGAAGATGCGTATCGTCACTTTGAGCTTGCTTGTGAGTTCGACAACTACAACCCTTCATACGCAGTTGCAGCAGCTGAAATGCTCATCGATCTCAATCGAGTTCCAGAAGCAAAAGCATATTTAACTTCGCTTCCGATGGCACAAAACAACGCAGGGATTCGCCAATCACTTGGTCACATCGCACTAATTGAACATGAAGTAGATACTGCTGTCAAGTTCTTCAATGAAGCGCGACTTTTAGCACCAGATGATGAAGGAATCATGGAAGATCTTATCCATGCTCAGATGGTTGCAGGGGAGTTCGGAAACGCAGAAAGCAATATTGCTATCCTACTGAAAAAACCAGATAATGTTGACCGTAGAGATCTCAAGATTCTCCATGCAAAGACATTAATGAATACTGGGCGACCAGTTGAAGCTCGATCAATTTACCAAGAACTCCTATCTACTTCAGAAGGTAAGAGTGATGTAAACTCATGGATTGGGCTCGCAAATGCATCCTTTATCATTAACGATCTGAGAACAGTTCGTAAAGCTGCAACTCGTGTAGTTTCATTGTCACCAGATTCGCATGAAGGATATTTGCTCTACGCGATGTATCATCGTCAATCAGGGGATTTTGGATCTTCATTGAGCGCTATAAACAAAGCAGTTGCTCATAGCCCGATGGATGCAGGTATCTACGCTTATCGTGCATTGATTTTCCATGATTTAAACAGATACAGCGACGCTATCTCAAGCCTTGCACATGCTGTTGAGCTTGATCCTACAAACTCACGATACACAAGTATGCTCTCAGAGTTCTCTGGGAACACCTTTGCAACTGGACAATCAGAGTAGAGTCTACTTAAAAGTTTCTTGAATCAAACAACCCGCATATCGACCAACACAGGTTCGATGCGGGTTTTCCCATTCCAGGTAGATAGAACGGGTTCGATGATCATCTCGATTGGGGCACTTGCGGGTATATGTACCAGATGACGAGCCCAGTTCCATGCAACGACTCGTACACAAATACCCGGATTATCGATCGATCCCACTCGCAAAGACAAGTGGTTTCCAGTTTTCCCGAATGGGGAAGCATCGCCATTGAGTTTGAGTCGATTGATCCGTAATCGAACGCGACTGTTCCCTGCTCCAAACGGAGCAATCTTGTCAAGTCTACGAATAGACTCATTTGTTAACTCTTCGAATCCTGCAACACAATCGTATCGTGTGCGATGAACGAGATCATTCTCATTGAGCTTTGTATCCGCGTATGACATAAATGATTGAGCAAACTCTTCAAACTGTGTTTCGTCACATTTCATACCGGCTGCCATGTCGTGCCCACCGAATGACAACAAGTGATTTGAGCTTGCTTCTAATCCTGCATGGAGATTAAACCCTTCGATACTTCTTCCTGAACCTTTACACATTCCATTTTCGCGTTGCATAAGAATAGTGGGGCGTGCAAACCGATCAACAAGACGAGAACAGACGATTCCAACAATCCCGGGGTGCCAATCTTCATCCGCAAGGACGATTGCTTTAACTCCTTTTTCAATCAATCCTGATTGTTCAACGATCTCAACTGCTTTGGAAACAATCGCGCTCTCTTGAGCTTTGCGCTGCTCATTCATGCGTGAAAGATTTTCAGCAAGTTCAATAGCTCTTTGTCCGGTTGCTTCAGTAAGTAGCTCTACCGCTTCTGCGGAATGTCCAAGTCGTCCAATAGCATTTAGTCTAGGTGCGAGTCTAAATCCAACATCTTCAGTATCTACTTTGGAAGAGTCTAAACCAGAAGCTTGAATAAGTGCTTGTATACCTTCGTTGGGGCTCTTGGGGATTTGTGATAAACCGTGCTTGACAATTGCTCTGTTTTCATCAACCAAAGGTACGATGTCAGCAATGGTGCCCAGTGCAGCGAAACCTAGTAAATCGATGAGTACTGTTCGCAGATATGGAGAAACTTTCTCTCGGCCTGCATGCAATGTTGCAAGCCTCCAAGCGAGCTTGTACGCAACACCAGCGCCACAGAGTTCGCCAAATGGATATTTAGAATCTGGACGCCTCGGATGTACTACTGCAAAAGCTTCTGGCATGTCCTCAAGTGATTCAGGAGGATTGTGATGATCTGTGATGATTAAATCAACACAGAGTTTTTTGGCAACAAGTGCTGGTTCAATTGCTGTGATTCCACAATCAACAGAAATGATCAGTTGAGCTCCGTCTTCTACTAAATTCCGAATTGCATCACTGTGAATGCCGTACCCTTCATCTAAGCGATGTGGGACATACGAGCGTACTTGGTTATCTGAATCGAGTGCACGAATAATATGAATCAAAATAGATGACGCGGTCATCCCATCAACATCGTAATCCCCGTAGATGACAATTTGTTCGTCTTTGTGAATTGCATCAAGAATCCGGTTTGCTGCTTTGTCTAGATCAGGGATCTCAGACGGATCATGCATCATCTTCAGGGAAGGATTAAGAAACTTGTCCCCATCTGAATCTGATTCAATATTTCTAGACAACAAGACACGTTCTACAAGATCATCGCAAGGACGATCGAGCGTCTTTCGAAGTTCCCACACTTTCGTGATCCCACGATCTGGTGCACACGGAATTGCAACTTCTACAGGCTTTGCTAAAGATGATGATGGTGTTTGATTCAAGTGAGTCACACAAATCCTTAATTCTACGAAGTCACAAAGCGTATCCAACAAAACCGCTTCGAACCCGATAGACTATACCGCTATGGTGAAGCTTACCAAAATATACACTCGCTCGGGAGATCAAGGCCAAACCGGGTTAGGAAGCGGCCAACGAGTACCAAAGACCCATCCACGCGTCGAAGCGTATGGGGCTGTTGATGAAACGAACGCTTTTTTGGGAAAAGCGGTTATCAGTGCGAAATCAACGAGTTCCAAGATGAGTAGTCTGCTAGAGCAAATTCAACACGATTTGTTTGATGTAGGTGCTGATTTGTGTACTCCGATTCCCGAAAACGAAGTTGCAGGATCGGCGCTGAGAATTACGAGTCAACGGGTTCAAGATCTTGAAGATGCAATAGATATGTATAACGCTGATCTTGAGTCGCTCAAGAGCTTTGTTCTCCCTGGTGGATCACAACTTGCTGCGGATTTACATGTAGTTCGAACTGTTTGTCGCAGAACTGAACGAAATGTACTCAGCCTAATCGAAGTAGAACCAGATTCAACTTCGATTCTGACTCTTCAATATCTCAATAGATTATCTGATCTCTTCTTTGTGCTCGCAAGAGTTGCAAATGACGAAGGCAAAACTGATGTCCTTTGGATTCCAGGTAAGAATCGTACAGATTCATGTGATTCAAACAGCAAATGAGTTCAAATCGGGTATAGTTGTTTGCGTGCACAAACAAACTCGTCAACTAGTTGGAGCGATACTCGATTTCGATACGAGTCATCTTGTTGAAAATCTCAATGAGGCTGAAATTCGAAGGAATACCGCTCAGTTCCTAGGCCTGTTAGCTCTCTTGGGCATTGTCATCATCGTGATGCAATCAATGCAAGTCCAGCAACTCGATTTTGCATTTGCAATCGTTGGAATAGCATGGGCATGTTTTTATCTCGCAGCTGCAGCAGTAGTCTACTTTGGTAAACCAAACAAAATTTGGTGCATTCGGATCTCACTATTCATAATCATCGTAGAAGGTTTTATCGCCATTGTTCGATGGATTGTGTATAACGACCCAAGTCCCAACGGCGACACAATCATCGGTGTTCTCATCGGTCTCACTCTTGGTGCTCTATTACTCCCATGGACACCAAGGCAGACACTCATGCTCAGTGGAATTTGGGTCTTTGGAGCAATATCTAGTCTGTTCCTTACAGATCATCCCAAGTCGTTTTCTATCTTGGCATCCGTCTTTGCGTATATCGCAGTGACAGTTCCTGGGATCATGATTTCCTTCTTCAGGACGACTCGTCTTCAAGATCAGTTTGAACTTCATTTCTTACAAAATAAGTATGAGATTGTTCGTGAAGAACTTCAAGCTGCTAAAAACATCCACGAACGAGCATTCCCTAAACCAAAGTCCTCAGGCCAAATCAGATTCACATATTCATATCGTCCGATGAGTCAGATCGGGGGAGATTCAATCTTTGCTTCTATTCAGAACCCGGGAGAAGCTAAATCACCTCTAACTCTCATCCTTTACGATGTGACAGGGCACGGTTTATCTGCAGCACTCACCGCAAATCGACTCCAAGGTGAGTTAATGCGAATTCTTGGTGAAGAACCTGCGGTAGACCCTTCTGAGTTACTCAAGAAACTGGATCGTTATGTCTGTTTGACACTTGCTGATTCTGCAGTTCTCGTCACTGCAGTTGCGATTAATGCAGATCCAGAACGCGGAACAATCAGGATTGCGAATGCAGGTCATCCTGCAGCGATACTTCGCAAATCGCGTGGGTCTATTCAGATATTTGAATCCACCGCACCAGTACTTGGGATAGGGATGGGTTTCGAGGTTGAACCAACAATCGAAGAAGAGCCATTTACTAGCGGAGACTCACTGATTGCATACACAGATGGAGTTTCAGAAGCTGTCTTGCATAACGGCGAACTCTATTCAACTCAGGGGGTTGTCAAGGTCCTTGAAGGAGACTGGATTGAACAATCTGAACGCTGGCCTGAGAAGATTCTTACAGATGTGGAAAAACAGCGTGCAGGATCTGCATCAGACGATATCCTAATAGTGGAACTGTATTGTGCTTGATCTGTATCCCTACTTATAGGTATCAAGCACGAATCTAACTGGAGTAAGAAGAGTGACCACAACTTCATCATTTGAAACGACCGAGTTTCGGCGTTCATTCACGCAAGAAACTGGGGAACTCCTGAGAAGACGCTTGATCTGGTTCATCTCCGTTTGGGGTGGGATCAACTTAGTCATATTGGCTCTATCGATCACGATGTTGGTCACAAACTCCAACTTCGCAGATCTGTTTAAAGAAAACTGGTTTAAAGCCTTCTTTATCTTGACTTCATTTGCGTGGTTTGGTGCATATCTTGCCGCGTTGTTACTTGTTTTGGGCCGAAAAGTTTCATCGCAAACAGTAGTTCATCTTTCATTGGGACTCGTTATCCTAGATGGAGCACTTGGAATTGGTGTCCGAGTGATGGATATCCCAGGGGGGTTTGAACTCTGGTCATTCGTTGCGGCTCACTTTATTGCTTGTTGTTTGTTCCCTTGGACAGTAAAGCAAGCATTAATCCCAGTCCTAACCATTTCATTGATAAGTGCATTCAGTCATCTTGTGATTGAGAGCTCATCGTTTGTTCCAACTCTTCTTTTGACACTTGCCCTAATTTTAACGATGTCTCCTGCAGTCTTTATCTGCGGAATTAAATACTCTCAAAGAATCCAGAGATCTACAAACAAGTTTCTAAATCAACGATATGGAATGTTGAGACAAGAGCTTGCGTATGCCCGACAAGTGCATGAAGCACTCTTCCCTGCGCCTCACGCGATTGGAAATATACGGTATGCCTATCAGTATGAACCAATGCGACAAATTGGCGGCGACTATCTATACACAAAGATTCATGATACAGATTCAGATGGGAATGAGCGTCTCTCAGTTGTGATCATTGATGTAACGGGTCATGGAATTCCTGCAGCACTTACAGTGAACCGTCTTCATGGCGAAATTGATATTTGTTTCGCAGAAAATCCTGACATCACTCCTGGAGAGCTTCTTGCGAAACTCAATAAGTATGTTTATCTAACGCTCGCAAAGCATTCAATCTATGCAACTGCAGTATGTCTCCGGGTTGATCATTCAAGAGAGAAAATTGAATACGCATCCGGCGGTCATCCCCCGGCCTTCATTCGAGGGGTTGATGGAACACTCCGGGATGTTGATCCAACTACATTTGTATTGGGTGCTTGTTCAGACAATGACTTTGATTCAGGACAAGTTGAAGTCGAGTTCATGCCCGGTGATTCTCTGATCGTTTATACCGATGGAGCAATTGAAGCTCGAAGTATCGATGGCAAGATGCTCCATATCGATGGATTAAGAAGAATTTTGTCTTCCCCTGTCATGCCTAGCGTTGAAAATGGTGGACAAGGACAATGGGCAGATCGGATCCTCAATGAGGTTACTGCATATCGAGGCGGACTCCCCCCAGAGGACGACACTCTGGCAATTGAAATCTACAGGCCGATTAAAGCATTTGATAATCAAATCGAAGATTCAGAATCACAAGCTCTGAATACAGAATCTGACACGAACCCAGTCCAAACCCCTGAACCTGTATAGATTGCTCAAAAAGCTATTCTTTGACTCCTTGGACTCTGTTTGGGTCTGTATATTTGATCAGAGTTGATGTCAAATCTACATTATTGATGTTTGCAAGTGTCGCAAGCCATGCGAGAACATCTGCGAACTCCTCTTCCAAATTCATACGCTCAGCCTCATTTGGAGGACGATTCGGGCGATTATTGTTCGCGAGTGCTGTTGCGAGCTCACCGAACTCCTCTGTCAAGTAGAGAAATGTCCCTGCGGTTCCACGAGCATTGTCAGATGCAAAATACCGATCTTTGATTAGTTCTTGGAACTCCCGAATTGAGAAATCCGCAGATGGTGAGTGCTGATCTTCGGGGTTAGATTGAGATGGGTTATTCATGTTGTTATGGTAGACCCGATCACCCGCCGAAATCGTTGAGATATCTTGGGACTGTTTCTCGCGTTTTTGGGCTTGCTTCGATGATTCTGAGTGCTACACTTCCTCCCCGACCAATGAATGGTCTTGTCATATCCACACGGAGTGGATGTGCATAGAAGTAAATGGATATATACGCATGCCGACGATCAATCAGCTCATCCGCAAACCACGCAAGACTCCAGCAGAGAAATCATACTCTCGTGATATGGAAAGCTGCCCTCAGCGTCGCGGCGTGTGCCTCACTGTAAAGACAACAACACCTAAGAAACCGAACTCCGCACTCCGGAAGATCGCTCGTGTTCGTCTTTCCAACGGCAAAGAAGTCACTGCTTACATTGGTGGTGAAGGCCACAACCTTCAGGAACACTCCATCGTCCTCGTCCGTGGCGGCCGAGTTCGTGACCTTCCTGGTGTTCGTTACCACATCGTCCGCGGTGCACTCGATTGCCTCGGCGTCGACGATCGCAAACAAGGACGCTCAAAGTACGGTGCGAAAAAAGGCAAGTCCTAATCGAATCAAGTTTCTATAAACCGCTTCGCGCGTTGCGATGCGGTTTTTTTATCTGGCAAGTAATCCTGCATGAACTTACAGCAGGGTGAACAGTGCTCACAAGAGCAGATGAGCCCAAGGAGATACCATGGCTGGTCGAATCACAAACTCAGAAGCGCAACTCCGTCCCGATCCAAAGTACGGCGACAAAGTAGTTGCAAAATTTATTAACTGCATCATGCTTGATGGACGCAAGACCTCAGCACAGCGTGTAGTTTACGATGCACTCGCAGAAATCGATACAAGACTCGTCGGTAATGCAGAAGCAGAAGCAGAAGGCATCAAAGACGGAAAAGATATTTTCCATCGTGCAGTAAACAACTGTAAGCCTTATCTCGAAGTACGCTCAAAGCGAATCGGTGGTGCAAACTATCAGGTTCCTATGCAAGTGAAAGCAAGCCGCCAACAAGCGTTGGCGTTCCGCTGGATCATTTCAGCGATTCGTAGTGAAAAAGGCCGCCCAACACACTTAAAGCTCGCTGATGAGCTCTGGGCAGCTTCACGAAACGAAGGTAAAGCAATGAACACTCGAGATCAGACTCATAGAATGGCTGAAGCAAATAAGGCTTTTGCTCACTTCGCACGATAACTGCTCTCATATTTAGTCGATACAAGCCCAGAACATCTGTTCTGGGCTTTTTTTATGGATTCACGATCCAATAGATTCAAGTTGATGTATGTACAAATATGAGCAACTCGACAGACAACATTAGATCTTCAAAACGGCTGACTCTCTTCGTTGCAGTTTGGGGTGTTCTTACAGCAATAACAAGTATATTCAGTATTGCTTCGTGGACTTTTCATATCGATGGGCCAATTCGTGTTATCGAAAATCTTACCTATCTGATTTCTGTTCCCGGATGGGTTCCGCTTTATATCTTTGGGTTTGGTGGCCTACGAGATGACATGATCGGTATCACAGTTGCTCATTCAATCGCATGGGTATTCTGGTTGTTTCTTGTTTTTTTTATCGTACAAATGAGATCAAAGATTATAGTTAACGGCGCTACTGAATCTGCTCAAGCAGTTGATCAGAATCGTCGAGCGTTTTTGTCAAATGCAACCATCGGATTTGCAAGTATTGGTGCAGTTGCAACTCCAGGGTATGCAACACTTGTTGAACCATGGTCAATAAAAGTGCGTCGATACTCAATCCCAATCAATGGATTAGATCCGTCACTCGATGGACTCAAATTGGTGCAGCTATCAGACATTCATCTTGGTCCTCGAATTCCTGGAACCTTTGTTCAACAAGCAATTGATCTCGTTATTCAACAGGATCCTGATTTGGTGTTACTTACAGGCGATTATGTTCATGATGGCACGAATGAGATTGAACGGGCAGCAGAGATGTGCAGGCCACTCATTAACGCTGCAAAGATCGGCGTAGTTGGAGTCCTTGGGAATCACGATTGGTGGGGTGATGGTGAGCAAATGTCCCTATCGTTATCACAAATCGGTGTTCATATGATTGATAATGATCGTATTTGGCTTGATGCATCCTCACGGACTTTGCATTCAAAAGACCCAGGATCAAGCTCCCTTGCTCTCGTTGGGTTCGGGGACCTTACAGATCATTACATCAATATCACCAGTGCATTTAATGGAGTTCACAAATCTACTCCCAGAGTTGTGCTCTCGCACAATCCAGATAGTGCAGAACTGCGAAACATAACAGAAGTTGGTGCTCCCCGAGTTGATCTCATGTGCTCAGGTCACACACATGGTGGGCAAGTTCGAATCCCATTCATTGGAACTCCAATTGTTCCAAGCAAGTTTGGTTCAAAGTATGCAGGCGGAGTAGTCAATGGCCCCGCATTCCCAGTGCATATCTCGAGAGGAATAGGGATGTCGTTGCTTCCAATTCGTATCGGGGTTCCACCTGAGATATCAGTGCTCACTCTGATGAGTGTTTGATTGGATTGAATGCACAATGATTCTCACAATCCCATTCGTCTGAGAGCACACCCCAACCTAGACGATCTGTTGCACCAAGTGTCTCAATGTAATAATCATTCCTCTGCCTCACTTCTGCAGTGATGCCTAGTTGTTCAATCAATCGAGTTGAATGTGTGTTTAGAGAAGAGCAATATATTCGAACTCGTTGGAGCCCGAGTCCGCCATTCGAGTGAGATGCGAGTGCCCAAGAGATAGTTCTTGCGCATGCTTCTCTTGCGTATCCATTTCCGATTGCGTCTTTTCGTATCCAATATCCCGTTTCGCACGACGCAGTATCTCGTCGAACATCATGGACTCCACACGCGCCGAGAAGTTGACCCGTTTCTTTTGAAAAGATTCCAGTGCCTACATTATTGAATGTTGAAGGATTCTCTAATGCCAAAATCTGATCGCAAATATACTTGGTGCTTTGCTCGATGTTCATGTGAAAATTTTTGCACCATGACATCCATGGAAGCAAATGCCCATCACGCGAATCTGTAACCGCTTTAAACAGCTCAGGAGAGTCTTCGAGACGATAAGAACGGATTACGAGGCGATCTGACTCAAGATAGCACGTGAGGGGTTCAGGCGGGGTCCAGCCTAACCCCGCGGACGGGAATAAGTTCTCTGAATTACAGCGTGTCATGGGAACACAATAGCATATCAAATATAATCAGTTGTGACAGATACCTCATTAAACCAACGCTATGTCCGACAGCTCCGTCTCCCATTCTGGGATGATTCTGCTCAAGAGTGTATTGAATCATCCCATGTCATGATCATCGGGTGTGGTGCACTTGGATGTCCCAGCGCGGATCTGCTTGCTCGTGCGGGAGTTGGGAAGATTACACTTGTAGATCGAGATCTCGTTGAGTACTCCAACTTACATCGTCAAACCTTGTTCAGCAATGTTGATGCACTAGAGCAACTACCCAAAGCGATCGCAGCAAAAAATCGTCTCTCAGATGTAAACCCAGATATCAATATCCAATCCCTTGTTGCAGATTTCAATGCATATGACGCAGAGCAACTCGTCAAACATAATGACTTTGGGATACCGGATGTTTTAGTTGATGGGACTGACAACTTCGAGACAAGGTACCTTCTTAATGATATATCAGTCATGCACAACATCCCTTACGTGTATGGAGGCGCCATCGGCTCAAGAGGTATGGCCGCAGTATTCATCCCAGGTAAAACTCCATGTCTTCGTTGTTTGTTCGATTCGCCTCCCCCTGCAGGTTCGCAACCAACTTGTGAAACATCTGGAGTTTTCTCCCCTGTTTCTTCGATCATCGGAGCGTACCAAGCAAGTGAGACACTCAAGTTATTAATGAATGCAAATGATCGTGTGATGGGTTCGATGCTCGAGTTTGATCTGTGGGAAGGTCAAAGGCGGAGATTTGAGTTAGAAGATTTTAGAAACCCTGATTGCGAGTGTTGCCAACATCGTAATTTTGCATTTTTAGATCGAGATGATGAGGAAACAATTTCGATTTGTGGACGAGATGCGATACAAATAAATCCACATTCAAAATCCCAAGTAGATATGGAATCACTCCTAAAATCGTTGAATGTTCACGGAGACTTTCAACAATCTCCATTTATGCTCAAAGGAACTCTATATGAGCAGCCTGTTGGGATAACTGTGTTTCGTGATGGCAGAGCGATATTTGATGGAATTGATGACCCGTCCGTTGCTAGATCGCTTTATGCTCGCTATATTGGTAACTAACCTTACGGTTAGTTATAAGGGCGGGGATAACGAAAGGAAATAAAATGGGAAACATCGCGACATTAATCACTGCTACAACGGAACGAGTATCAGGACTTGGACAAGGTCTACTAAAGGAAGTTGAAGCTGGTTCAGCAGCTAAGATGCCGAATGGTATTCATTGTAATCACCCAGTATTTGTGTATGGCCATCTCTCAATCTACCCACAAATGATCATGTCAATGCTCGGACAAGATGCGGGAGATACCGCAGTTCCAACAAACTACAACGATCTGTTCATGCATGGCGTTGAATGTCAGGATGATCAAGATGGTTCAATTTATCCGCCGTTGGCTGAAGTTGTCGAACATTTCACAAGAGCAAACTCTGCATTGATCGAGTTCGTCAAAACTGTTGACGACGAGACTTTGCTCAAAGATATCGAAGGCAATGACGGATTCAAAGACGCATTTGGTTCAAATGGAGCAATGATTATGTTCTTGCTTCATGATCACCCGATGTTCCACTATGGACAAGTATCAACATGGCGCAGAGCAATGGGACTCGGCAGCGTTATGTGATTAAAAGCATAATTAAAGCTTTACAAACGGGTTGGAGTTCATCTCTTGCCCGATTGTTGTTGTTGGTCCATGTCCTGGAAAGCAAACAGTTTCAGGATCAAGCACATACAACTTTGTCTTGATCGACTCTGAGAGTTCCTCAAAGCTCGATCCAGGGAAATCTGTGCGCCCGATTGAACCAGAGAACAATGTATCTCCAACAAATGCTAATTTGTACTCCTCATTGAGAACTGAGATCCCCCCTGGTGAGTGCCCTGGAGTGAGAACAACACGAAACTCCAACTCTTTTAGCATCAAGCGATCACCTTCGCTTAGGAACCCTTCAGGAGCCGGAGCGGTTACGCTGAGTCCGAGGGCAGCAGAGAGATTAAGCATTGGATCCGTCAACCAAGATTTTTCTGCTTCATTCATATAGATTGGGACATCGGGGAATCGAGTTCGAGCCTCGATTAAACCTGCAATATGATCTGCGTGAGCATGAGTGAGAATGATCTTTTCAGGAACTAATCCCTGTTTAGTGATCGAATCAAGCATCTGTTCAGGCTCGTATCCACAATCAATAATCCAGCAGCTGTTCCCTTCTGTAGGTTCGCCACAGGTCAACACCATGCAGTTAGTCTGAAATCCTCCAAGAGGAAAAACCTGTACATAAGGACGTGAATCGGAATTCGATGGAGTGTTACTCATGGTCTATGGTAAACTGGTGGAATATTCCGTCCACCTCCGATACTAAACAATGGAGGAAATATGCCTGAAATCAATAATATTAACAATGCCGATATGCAACCAATCCAGATGGATGGGGTAAAAGGTGCTTCAATGGCCGTCATGATCGGGCGCCACAACAAAGCGCCTCATTTTGCCCTTCGTTCAATCGCAGTAGAACCTGGAGGGAACACTCCTCTCCATCAACATGATTACGAACACGAGGTCTATGTCGTCTCTGGGAAAGGGCAAGTACTCCTCGAAGGGGATACGCACCCAATTAAAACAGGTGACACAATCCTTGTTCCCGCAAATGAGCTTCATCAGTTTACTGTTCCTGATAATGCATCAGAACCATTCCGATTTCTTTGTCTAGTGCCTGTAGAGCAGAACTGCGGCGGAGATGTCCCAGGTAGTTAATTTGAGAATATGTAAAACAAGCTAAAAGGTAGGTTGAGATATGGAAAACGAAGGGATTCTCTCACCGGGTTGGGTCGCAGCGATCTACGGATCTGCAGCAGCACTCTCAGGAGCAACTGCGATTCGAGGATTGATGATCCAGAATGATCAATGGGTCCTCGCAGGTTTAGTTGCTCTGATACTAACCATTACAACATTACCAATTTGTATTGCACTTAGATCAAGATCTACAGATCACAACAGTTCTTCAATAGATGCTGATCGAATTCGAACTCAGCTTAAAAACTTAAATGAGTCTATCTCATCACTCGATGAGAATATGGTTCTTTCGGATGATGCTCGTCGAGTAATCAATCGTCGTAAAGAGAAAGAACTCCTATGTAGAGCGATTAAAGAAGACATCGAACTTGAAGATTGGGACGCGGGACTAGTTCTTATCCGCGAACTTGCTGAGCGATTCGGGTATCGATCTGAGGCTGAAGATTTTCGAGCAAAGATAGAAACTGCAAGATCACAAACTCTCCAACGAGATGTAAACGAAGCGATTGCGCGTTTGGATTCAATGATCTCGGCGAATAAGTGGGGGCCTGCGATGACAGAGGCTGCACGGATTTCAAGAGTTTATCACGATTCTCCAAGTGTTGATGGACTCAGACATCGTGTGGAACAAGCAAAAGAGCATTACAAATATGAGATCGAAAGACAGTTTCTTCATGCAGCTCAAGATAATCGATTAGATGAAGCGATGGAACTACTCAAAGAAATGGATCATTATCTTACAGAACATGAATCTGAGCAGTTCACTGAAGTTGCACGAGGTGTAATTGGAAAAGCAAGAGAAAATCTTGGAGTACAGTTTAAGCTTGCAGTCAACGATAAAGCATGGGATACCGCTGCAAATGTAGGACAGAGGATTATTGAGGAGTTTCCCAACTCAAGAATGGCCTCAGAAGTCCGATCAATGATTGATTCTATTCGTCAACGAGCTGAATCAATTAGCCGCTAAGCCTGTTCAGGAGTTTGCTCAGGATCTTTTGATTCAACGACGGGGTTTGGCATTCGCCATGCATGAATCATGAGCATGATGATTCCAAAGATTAAGAATGCATCAGCAACATTGGAAACATATGGCCAAAGCTCTGTGTTACCACCCGGCCATTTGAGACCGAGTGGAAGCTTCACTCCTGGGAATGGATGCAAGAAATCACGTACGCATGCAAACATGAGTCGGTCATAGAGATTCCCGAGACCACCAGCAATGATGAGCCCGAAGCCGACATGGGCAAGCCAATCTTTCGGCCTTGTCCATCTTAAGAATAAAGTTACTGCGATCACTACCGCTGCGACAGTGAATCCTATGAAGAACCAGCGTTGGCCTGCACCTATCCCAAACACAGCACCAGGATTGAGAACAAGCGTGTATTCAAGTACATTTTCAATCACATTAACAGGTTCGTGTTGAGGAATTAAACTTCCGATGTGATCAGTACTCAAAACATCTGCGCGGGACACTTGTACTGGACTGCCCGCGACATGTTTGAACGCGTATGCCTTTGACCACAAATCTGCGACAGAACCTATAATTGTAGTTGAAACAAAAATAATCCAAGCTCGCCTGCTTCGACTTGAGCGAACATCGCATTGGATAACAGTTTCTTGTGAAACGCTTGAATCTGTCGATTGATGACTGGTCATATTGCCCTTGACTGTGCATGATCGAACTAAGAAGATCAATTCGAAAGATCACTGAAACGATGAACAATGTGGAAGGGTTTAGATTGACCCGCCGCGTTTATCGACTTCTCTCGCAGCTTGAATCGTGTACCTTGCCCATGGTAGTTCATCAAGACGAGCCTTGTTGATAGGTTCATGAGTCAACTCACAGAGACCATAAGTACGATCAACGATTCGTTGCAGAGCGTCATCTATTTCGTTGATTAGTTTCCGATCTGATGCTGCAAGATTGAGATTCAATGATTGCTCATAGCTTTCAGATCCTTGCTCAGCGAGATGTTGAGAAGTATGACTAGTAATCCCAGAATCACTGCGTAGCGCTTCTTCTTCGAGATGACGCATATCACCCAACAACTCAGCACGCTTTACAAGCAATACATGTCGATAATGCTCAAGTTGTGTCTTGGTTAATGGCGTCTTTGTTCGACGGGAAGTCACATTATCAAGAACAGATTTGTCCTTCTTTACATCAGATCCTGATGGGATCAAGGGCTTGAGAGATGGACCATTTGGTCCCAAAAGCAATGGTCGTGTAGGTAGAACTAATGGTTTTTTTACCTTACTTGGACGGCGACGACGAGCAGGACTAGATGCTGGTTTTGCATCAGTTTTTGCATCTGTCTTTGCAGCTGGTTTAGTTTCTGCCTTGGTAGATGCAGTAGTTGATTTTGTAGTTGCTGCTTTTTTAGTTGTCTTTTTTGTAACCGATTTAGGGCTTGTAGCAGGAGCTTTTTTCTTAGTCGTTTTCTTAGCAGCCGGTTTAGAGATCGCTTTGGTTTTTTTCGTTGTTTTCTTTGCGACCTTTTTTGCAACCGTTTTCTTTACGGTTGTCTTTTGGGTTGTTTTTTTGGCGACCTTCTTGGTCGTTTTTTTAACAACCTTTTTCTTAGCTGCTGGCTTCTTTGAAGTTTTCTTAGTTACTTTCTTAGAAGAAGCACGCGCACTAGAACTACTTGCCTTGCTTGTCTTTGTAGAACGAGCAGCAGGTTTCTTAGTCGTCTTCTTTTTCGCGGTTTTCTTTTTGGCCAAGCCGACCGCCTTTAGCAAGAGTCCTTGCTGCCCAACAGGTTGGCAGCGTCGGGCACTAGATTAGGCGCATAAGGTCAGAAGGTCAAAGCGATCCCTATAAAAACGCCATAATTGGCCATATATCGGGGTTTTGCGTCAAAACTAACTTAGTTTAGAGTCCGTTTCAACCTCAGGGCATGTGTCAAACTCACCTAGTTTTCGGAATCGTTCATACCTGAGATTAATCAAGGTATCTAAATCTAATGTACTCAGATGATTCAGTTGCTCAGAAACCCAAGTTTCCAAAAGCTCTGAAGCTGCTTCGTGATCACGATGTGCAGCACCGACTGGTTCTGAGATTACATCGTCAACGATTCCTAGTTCTTGATTATCAGCCGCTGTGAGTTTCAATGATTCAGCAGCTGCCGTATTCGTCTGTTCATTTGCTTGTTTCCAAAGAATTGCGGCACATCCTTCAGGTGAAATTACTGAGTACCACGAGTATGCAAGCATTGCGACCTTATCAGCAACAGCAATCCCTAATGCACCGCCTGAACCGCCCTCTCCGATGACGATGCTCACAATAGGTACTCGCAGACGTGACATTTCTCGTAGATTGACAGCGATTGCTTCTGCTTGGCCTCGTTCCTCTGCACCGAGTCCAGGATATGCACCAGGAGTATCGACTAGAGTTACAATTGGGAGGCCGAATTTTTCAGCCAGTTTCATTTTGGCCATCGCTTTGCGATAGCCTTCGGGATGAGCACATCCAAAATGACAAGCTAGTTTTTCATGTGTGTCTTTACCCTTTTGGTGGCCGACAATCAGGCATTTTCGCCCTCCGATTCGACCAAAACCAGTCACCATAGCGGGATCGTCGCCGTATCGACGATCTCCTGCAAGCTCACAGAAGTCTCGACACATGTGCTTGATGTAATCCCGTGTCTGAGGCCGATTTGGATGTCTTGCGACTCGAACCGTATTCCATGGGGAAAGCTTCTTGTACACACGTTTGAGTGCTCGATCTCGTTCTTTGATTAGTTTTGAGATATCTTCGGTTGCTACAGCTTCAACTTCCGGTGCACCAATCCCAGGTAATGCAGGAATCTCAGCACCCCCAACAACTGATTGCTGTTGGGCGGCCTCGATTCTGCGCTCAAGATCAGTGATCTTCTTTTCAAAATCCAGTTGGTAGAATGTCGACATAGATCTTCCTTGAACCATCAGAAAACATGATCAAACATAGTGAACACAGTTTAATTGTACCACGCTTAGAACGCTGATACAGTCAATCATGAATACAATAGATCAACCAATCCTCTTTGTCGGCGGCGGAAACATGGCATATGCCATTATTTCGGGCGCAATTCACGCTAAATCGATCCAAAAAGAGTCTGTTGGTGTGATTGAACCCCAAACAAATCGCCATGAATTATTTGATAATGTATTCACATCAATCCAAGACGCGTCAGGTTGGTTGGATGCGTTTGATAAACCAGCGGTTATTGTTCTCGCGGTTAAGCCTCAGATGCTTCAAGAGGTGTCAAAATCAATCGGCGAGTTACTAGAATCGCTCTCTTATACACCAATGGTGATTTCAATTCTTGCAGGTATCAAAATTGATAAAATTGAATCATCAATACAATCAATCTCTCACATTATTCGAGTGATGCCGAATACACCTGCGCAGATTGGCCAAGCAATGAGCGCTTTGGCTGCAAGTTCAGAAACAACAGATCTTGAAATCAATCTTGCAACACAACTCTTTTCAAGCATCGGACAGACAATACATATACCTGAAGATCTCATGGATCCCTTTACTGCGATTGCAGGATCAGGTCCTGCTTATCTCTTTTATCTCGCTGAAGGGATGATCGAAGCTGCTCGCCAACTTGGTTTTGACAAGCATCAATCCCAAATCATTGTTCGTCAAACATTGTTAGGTTCATCTATGTTACTCGATCGATCTCCCGATCTACCAGGCTCTCTCAGAACGCGTGTAACAAGCAAGAATGGGACAACAGAAGCAGCAACAAACACACTCGATGAATCGGGTACTATGGACGCGATAGTACGAGCGATTCACGCTGCACGACATCGTGGAGCTGAGCTTGGAAAAATGTAACTCGGATGTGCTCGTCTAAAAATCTCGGCGAACAAAGATCAAAGTTGCAAGCCCAAGGACTACAAACTCGAAACCGAAGGAAGTTCCCAAAATCCAACCAATGCTTCGTTTATCCATAACTTCTTGAACTCGTTCAGCAACTCGACGATCAGGTGCATTCGGATCATTTTCTTCATTGATACCGTTCATCATATCGAGGAGCCCACCAAGCTCATCCTCATTGATCAAGTTTCGACTCAACAACGAAAGAGTCTCGCTGGTTTTTGGCATTATAAGTTTTATTGCATACACCCGTGATTCCCAGGTACTCCAAGTTTCAAAAGCTCGTTCTGCATCGACCATTTTCGATCGAGCGAGTTGGAGTGTTGGGTTGATTGCTTCGAGTGAATCTGCAGCGCCATCTGGTAAAGGTACACCATCTTGACCCGGGATTGCTTTTCCTTCTTCACGAAGTTGTTCGATTCGTTTGGTTGCAAATCGTTCCTGTGATTCAATCTTACCAGGTGCGTCAATAAGGCGGACCGCTGCAGTTTCACGATTCGTCAGCATTACATTTTCACCTACATTGAGAATGAAAACGAATACCCAGAACAAGATTGTGAGTAGCAACGCAGTAATGGTAGATTTGGTCACTAAACCTACAAGTGAACACACTGCGAAGAGATAACTGAAGAAAGCGAGCACAATCGGGATTGCGAGAAATAGCCCGAACTCAGTTACACCAGCTCGGATCCGAAGGACTAAAAAGCACCCAATACTAAAAACAAGTATTTGCGCACCCACAAAGAACAAACCAGTGAGATACTTTGTTAAAAACAATCGGATTCTTCCGATTGGCTTTGACAATACAGGCTCAATCGTTCCTCCAGAAACAAGGTCAGGGATTATTCCTGCAGTTGAAATCAGCGCCAAGATTGTGGCGCACCAACTCAACCAAATAGGTACACCCCAGAGCAAGAACTCTAGTTTATAGAATGTAGTTTTGGTCATTAAGTTCGTATTGAACTCGCCGTCGAAGGTCCAGAACAATACCGAGAATCCTCGCTCGTTAATTCCAAGCGAGGCGTAAATCAATACTGCGAGGAGATTGAGCCCCATAGTAAGCCAAAACAATTTTTTTGCGTTTAACTCGCGATATGCATCGATGAAGATCGCTTTAGTTTGCATTACTTTGATGTTCATGCTTGCCCCCTTTTGCCCGACTTTGTAGCTCCCGGGGTAGCGCCGCCTTCATCTTCGTTTACTGCTTGAATGAACAACTCTTCAAGCGAAGGCCTCTGGAACCCGAATGAGTCAAGAACGACGCCTTTACTTCGCAATGTGTCAATCGCAGGTTGTACTGAATCCGTGTTACTTGTTGATAAACGAATTGTGTTCGATCCAGTTTCCCAACTGCATTCGACACCTTTCATGGCTTGAGTGACTGAATCAATCATGACTTGTTCTATTGGAGTATGAGATTTTAATACAAATCCACTCTGTCCTTTTGTCAACTCTTCGATTGTTCCTTGTTGGCGCATCAATCCGTGAACCATAATCGCAACACGATCACATACCATCTCAAGTTCAGAGAGTAAGTGAGAGTTTAAGAATACAGTTCGACCTTCATCTTTGAGTCTAGTTAAGATCTCACGGATATCTCTTCGACCAATAGGGTCTACACCGTCAGTTGGTTCGTCGAGGATAACAAGCTTTGGATTGTTCATCAGAGCTTGAGCGATACCGATTCTTTGTCTCATCCCCTTTGAATAGGTTCCGAGTTTGTGTGTTGCCCAGTTTGACATGTTCACAACTTCAAGAAGTTCTTCTGCTCTTCTGTTACGCTCTTTGCGTTCTACACCACACATTGCTCCGAAATACCGGAGCACTTGTCTGCTCGTAAGATATTTTGGAAAGTTGTGATGTTCAGGAAGATACCCTACTTCACGAAGAGCAGATTTATTACCAATCCGATGTCCAAGAAGTGTTCCATCGCATTTGGTTGGTTTGATAACAGTGAGTAGTACCTTAACCAAAGTAGATTTGCCAGCACCATTGGGACCAAGTAAACCAAAGACTTCACCTGCCCCGACTTGGAGATCCACACCTCTTAGCGCATGAACCTTGCGCTTAAACATTTTATCAACACCCGAAACATCAATGACTGTTTCCATCAACCAACCTCTTTTCGATAGTTCCTCGGCTTACTTCTTGCGTGCAACGATATGGTACAGGTGCCAATGTTTCTCTACCCCGTTACAGTCTTGGCCTTCTCTCTCTTCTTCTTTCAAGAATTCGATCTCAAATGGTAACAAATATTGGTCAACTTGCGCTCGTGTATGGTGTGAACGATCACTGATAGTTGCCCAGGAATCACGATCTCCGAAGAGTTGGCCACTAAAACGACCTCCGGATCGAATTGAATGGGTAATCTGGTTCCATAATCGATCAAAGTAGTTCGGGTTACAAAATGGTAATGAGAAACTCGCGTTGAGAAGATCACAATCTGCGAGTTTCACACCCTCGAATGGGGCAAGTTGAGTACTCAAATTCGTTCGATTCCCAAGATCTCCTCGAGCAAGTAAGCGTTTGAGTCCATTTGGATGACCATCAATTGCATGGACTTTCCAACCGGAACGAAGTAATGCTGCACTGTCGCGACCTTCTCCACACCCTAAATCGATCGCAGATCGTATCGACTCAAAGGGTTCATTCGCAAAGAGTTGAATCGCTTTTAGTACAGTTTCACGAGGTTCTCGGCCCTGAATTGAATCGAAATACTCTGCCCAATCTCGTGTTCTTGCAAAGACTTGATCAGGATTAAGATCATTCATTGGTGATTCGGGTTTCTGTTCATTGTCTGTCATATCGTTGGGTAATGTATGCAGACCTATATAGCTTTGTCGATCAACTAGAGCGTTCCAACGAGCTTATTCGCATGAGTGAGCCCATAAACCCGGTTCTTCGGGTTACCCAAATTGCAGATAAAGCATCAAAATCAGATGCTCCTAATCTTGGATCACAGAAGAGCCAACAAAATGATCCTGAGTTTGCTCATTTGGGTGGATCTGCAATTCTTGCAGAATCTCCAATCGGATCAAAATTCCCAATCTTGATTAATGCTTATGGATCGTACAAACGGATGGAGCTCGCATTTGGAGGACGATCATTTGATGATATCGCTTTCACAATTGCTCAACTTGTTAAACCTGAACCTCCACGCTCATTCTATGAAGCATTTGAAAAAGCAAAGCAGTTATACCCTCTCTTGAAAATTGGTCCCAAACGAAGCTCAAAACCAGGTCAATGTCAAGAGGTAGTTCATACTGATGACGACATTGATCTGACAACTATTCCAATTTTGAGATGTTGGCCTCACGATGGAAACTTTGAAGCTGTAGGGTACCCATCTGGAATCAATGACAATGTTCCAGATATGGGACACCCTGATATTGATGACGAGACTTGGGATACAAAGTTCAAAGGGCGATTCATTACACTTGCAGGGATTCACACGATCCACGCAGATGATCGAGATGAAGCAAAACCTAAATCACACAATATCGGGATGTATCGTCTTCAACTGATCGGTAAAAATCGTCTCGCAATGCATTGGCACATGCATCATGACGGCGCATCCCACTGGAGATCATGGAAAAAACTAGGACAACCAATGCCTGTCGCGATCGCACTTGGAGGGCCTTCGGTATTACCTTACGCTGCGACATGTCCACTTCCCCCTGGTATCTCTGAGCTTCTGATGGCGGGCTTCCTGCAAGGGAAAGGGGTGAAGCTCTGTCGAGCAAAGACAGTCCCTCTTTGGGTCCCAGCAGACGCTGAGATGGTTATCGAAGGCCATGTTCGAACAGACGCGGGGTATCCAGGTTGGGATCCACGAAACAATGATTGTGATCCACTTGGACCCGGGGCAGTCTTTGAAGGCCCATTTGGGGATCATACCGGTTTCTACTCAATGCCTGATCGTTATCCAATTGTCGAAGTCACGGCGTTTACACATCGCAAAAATGCTATTTATCCAACAACTGTTGTTGGACTACCACCTCAAGAGGATTATTTTCTGGGGAAAGCAACTGAACGAATTATGCGTCCACTGCTTGCAACGATCCTTCCTGATATCCAAGACTATGACTTACCGATGTATGGTGCATTCCACAATGTTGCAAACATCCAGATCAAGAAGGAGTACCCACTCCATGCGAGAAAAGTAATGCATGGAATCTGGGGCGCAGGGCAAATGGCATGGACAAAGAATCTCTTTGTTGTTGATGACTCAGTTGATGTTCACGATCTCACTGCAGTGCTTTCAGCGGTAAACACACATTGCAAACCATCCCGTGACATAGAGCAGGTATATGGTGCTCTGGATATTCTAGATCATGCAGCGCCGCGTCTGGGAACAGGAATGAAGCTCGGATTCGACGCAACATTAAAGATTCCAAGCGAAGATCTAGATGGTCAACCAATCAAGGAATCAACGAGTCATCAATCTCAAATAAATCTCGACACTGATTGTCATTGGGCAAAATCAATCTCAGGAGTGCTCGATGCAACAATTACTGAAGCAGCGCCGGGTTGGTTATTCATTAGAACAGATCGTGAATACAACGAACCTTTAAACGCAAAGATAGGTAATCGTATTTTTAAAGAGCTTTGGACAAAGTCAACATCAAGCAAATTTATTGTTCTTCTTGGCCGAGATGTAAACATCAATGATCATCATCAAGCCCTCTTCCATTGGGCTGCAAACACAGACGCATCGCGCGACGCGTATTGGGATCAATCACATAGATGTGATCGAGTAGGGTTTGATGCAACTCCAAAGACTCCTGATGACACTCGATCAAACCAACCTGTTCGAGCATGGCCTCCAGTACTTCGTCATGATGATGATTAGTTGTATTCAACCACCCATTGCAGGAGAACCTGCTTTTTGACTCATCCAATTATCGATTTCTCCAACGATTGAATCGATCAAAGGCTTCGCGTTCTGTTTTGTAGAACCGCCCTTTACATCGTTGAGAAGGATCGAAAACGCTACCCGTTGATGAGAGCGAGGATGAATTAATACTCCAGAGAGTGCATATGTACCAGTCAGATATCCACTCTTGCAATACAACTGGGATTCAAGATCATCTCCTTTGAATCTGTTCCGCATAGTGCCATTCCCTGGTGTAGCAAGTGAATCACGGAACAACTCCCAGTGATCAGAGCGAGCAAGTTTCCTCATCCAACTCACCAAGACTTTGGGTTGTACTTTATTCTCGCGGCTCATACCTGACCCGTCTGCAACTACTGTAGTTTCCGCAGCACTTGGGCCGAGCTTCTCAGTGAGCAACATCCGAACCACGGTTGCACCGTTTTCCCATGAGCCAGGGTCAGAAGTAATCTCATAACCAATCCTTTTGATCAATGCTTCTGCGTACAGGTTGTATGAATCGGTGTTTGTGCGTTCAAGGACATCAAAGATCGGAGTTGTAATAACAGCAACAGTTTTGGATGCCGTATAACGATCCATTGGTTGTATTAAAGAAACGGAGTCAGTTGAGTACCGATGATTTGCTCCAACAACAATGCTTCGTTGATTTAACTCTGATGCAAACAAACGGCCTGCGAAGAGTGGGGGGTTATCAACTGAAACAGGAATTTCTGACTTTGCTGAGACATTGCCGTATACCGTAAAAGAGTTTTCTTTAGTTGGACGTGCTACCCATGCTGTATCGCGTTTCTTTTTATTTGATTTTGCTTTTACTTGAAGTTCTACCCAATCTGCTTCTGGTTGGAGTTGTACTATCGGGGTCCCTCCAGATGCAGCAGGTTGTGTATATACATCGAGTACATTGGTATGGAAGTTAAATCCCCCGACCTGAGCACAGTACCAACGGTTCAGTTGATCGATCGGCCACGCAGGGTGAGTAAAGTTTCGATCCAATACACGATCATCAACAAGGATCCCTTTAAGCTCTTGAATACCAGCGCCTTTTAAAGCATCACTGATTTGATCGAAGAGGGTATCGAGTGTTACTCCTGGTTGTTCGCCGATGAATATTGCTGGATCACCAAGTGCTGGATCCCCGTCCCCTTTGATGACCAATGTTGGAGGGGTTGTTGTTTCATCGAGTATCAGTTCTGTTTGAAATCGAAACTCACCGCCAAGAACAAATAACGCTGCGCCACTTGTAAGGAGTTTCATATTGGAGGCGGGAATCATACTATTGGATCCCTGATAATCTGCGAGTTCTACACCCGTATCGAGATCCGCAATGTAAACACCAACAACTCCGCCTCCAAGATCAGTGCGAGTTACGATCTGTTCAGTTCTTCGATCCAATGGACCAGCTTCGACAACTGTTCCACCCATACTCAATGCAACCAGAGCAAATGAGGTAACGATGGAATGAACTCGATTGCGATGTTTACGCATGTAAATCTCCAAAGAATCAGTATGAAACTCTGAATGAAAATCGGCTAAATCGCCTGATTATCTCCAAGATGTCCTCTAATCGAATCAAAATCACCCATATGCGAGTGTTAACAATTCAGAGATTGATTGAGCAGTTTCATCTGATTGTACTGCAAACTCACACCAGCTTCGATGGCCAATCGCTGTTGAAGTAGTTAATCCCGGATAGAGTGACTTTGGAAGTTTCGTAGGGTGATGTTTCTCAAAGAATACTGTTGAAAGAGTCAAACCAATCCGAGGACTTTCAGGATCGGGTATAAACTGAACTTCTAGTAGATTACTACTCGAATCCATAGAAGTTGTTTCTGACCAACACCATGTGATTCCGTGCCAATCTAGTTTGGGTTTGATCCCAGTAATATCACGGATAGATTGGCGTAAACCAGTCATCCGTGCCTCATTTTCATCACCAAGCTCACTCAGGAGGCTGCTTATAGTGGGTTTTTCAAACTGACAACGCCAAGCTTTCACGAATTACATCCTCTTTCTGTTCTGGAATGATATGATTCTCGAATGCTTTGGGCATTGAATCAATACAGGAAAGATTAGGCCCACCCAATCACGCGGGCATCCTTCGGATAAAATCAGATTCAAAAGAACTATCGTTGAAAGTAAATATATATGACGAATCCAAGCCCGCAAGCAGAGACTAACCAAATGGATGAATCCACTATCGAGCATCATGGAGTACTCATTGTCGATGATAATGAACAAAATCTTGAGTTGCTCAATGCATACCTAGACGAGCTCGGAGGCGACATCAGAATCGCTCATGATGGACTTGAAGCAATTGAATCTGTCAAAAAAGAAATACCAGATATCATCTTGCTTGACATTATGATGCCGAGAATGAGCGGATTCCAAGTCTGCGAACATCTCAAAAAGGATCACCAGACAAAAGATATCCCAATCATCATGGTTACCGCGCTTAATGAAGTTGGAGATGTTGAACGAGCAATCGATGCAGGTGCAGATGATTTCTTAACAAAACCAGTCAACAAGCTTGAGTTGCTCACGCGTGTCAGATCATTGCTTCGTGTTCGTCAACTCAAACGCCAGCTCGATAGCGCAGTAAATGACATAAAAAATCTTCGGAATCAATCCGAAGATGATCGTTCATAAAAAGTGTAACTGATCCAGAATTTTTACGGACAACCTTGACCAAATGCCGTCAAGAATGCGGACACATCAAAGAAGTTAAACTGTCCATCATCATTGAGATCTGCTTCAAGATCATTTAATGAGAAGAGTGTCAAGAATGCAGATACATCGAAGAAGTTCAACTCATCATCATCGATGAAATCTGGAGGCGAAGGACACGGGTCGTTCGTCACACCTGGCATGATAAAATCAACAATCACCGGACGATGATCAGAAGCTAGTCCAGAAATCGCATTTGGATTAATCGGATAACTCCGAGCAGGTTCAGGTATTCTACCAGTAGACATTCCTGACCCGGTTGATCTAAAGATGAACTGACGACGAACATCGACTATTGAATCTTGCCATAAAATATAATCGAGTCTGCTTGAACTTCCCTGAGTACTCGTATCACCTGATATCGGTTGGGAAGCGTTCGAGAATGATGAGTCTGAACGATCACGATCCGTACCATCAGTTCCTCCAGCCATCACTGCTCGAGTCATCCACGCATTTGGACTTGTTGAACTTGGATTCTGATTGAGATCGCCCCCCCAGATAACTGGAGTATTCTCGTCCAGCATATCACCTGCATTCGGTACGATTACTGCGAAGTTGGGATCGCTCATCCCTGTTCCTGCTCCGTTGTAATAGTAATCAATGTAGTACGCAGTGTTCATCGCTGCGGTTTCTCGTTGCTCAAAATCACTTGAACTTCCGCCTGCTTTGAGATGTGCGTTGCCCACGACTAGATCACCCGCGTAATCGGAATCGGGTAGATTAATCTCAGCGAACTGAAATCCGCGTATCCCGCCTGTTCCACCACTTTGATATTCATCAGGAACAAGCACGAAGTTAGATATAGCAGCTCCGCCTCCGTTGTTGATATCTTCAATTGGGAATCGTGACATGATCACGTTTCTATTAAATGCATCAGTATTTGTAGATACATATACATATGCCAAGTCATATGAAGGAACATATTTTTTGATGTATGAACCAACTGTTCCACCAAGGAAAACATCGGATCCTCCATTGACGAACATATCCATCACATCTTCGAGTTGAGCAACTGAATCAGCACCTGACCCAGTCCCATTTCCGGAGTTGTCTGCGCATTCTTGTAAGATAAGGACATCAGGTTGCAAAGAAGCAACAATGCGAACAATTCCATTCCAGTTATTAAAATCATCACCTTTGGGATTTGTTCTACATATCCCGTCTTGAACATTCCATGTCATCACACGGATATCTCGAGGATCTTCCTTACCCCAATCACCGTTGTTTGGATCCCATTGCCCAAAGCTTAATGCTGAAGTAAGTCCGACTAATCCTGCGGCTGCAACTACTGAATATCGCATCAAAAAGCTCCTAAATAGTCTCTAATCTAGAGTGTAACACAGAGTTGAACAAATGCGAACTCATTGTAAGTGCTAACTCGGAGCATCATCATTTTGATGATCGCTCGAAATACTCTCATTGTTAAACAAAGAACTCAGAGAGAATTTGCTATTGAAAAGGCGTTCGCATCGCTAGACGCGAACGCCCTATATTCTAATCGACGGTGAAACAAATACCGTCAAATCTAATCGATCATTAACATCCTGCGGCGAACTCGCTGAGGAATGTTGAGATATCGAAGAAGTTGAATGCGCCGTCACCGTTGAAGTCTGCTTGAGCATCCATGATGCTGAAGAGGCTCAAGAATGCGGAGATGTCGAAGAAGTTCAACGCGCCATCGCCGTTGATGTCTGCTGGACATGCTACAACATCTTGGTAGTAACCGATGTACATTGCAACTGAGTAACCCTCATCCGCAGGTGCGCCTGCATCGAAGTTGCCACTTGTTGGGTTGTTGAAGATTCCGTCGCCGTCGATGTCATATGTGATTGATGTTGAAACGATCACACCACCGTTGGAGATTTCATCACCTGGAGCAGTCTTCGAAAGATCAGCATTGTTCCAAGCAGCACTTGATGCATTGCTTGACCAGAGTGATCCTGGGTTTGGCCCACCAGCAGCTGTTGCTGAACCAAGGAAGTTGATGACATAGTCACGGCCTGAGTTTTGACCCGAGATGAGTGTTCCATTTTCAAGAACCAACTCAAGACGGTATGAGAAATCGGTTGGGTCGAGAACCGCACGGAGCAAAGCACCGTCAAAGTCGGAAGCACCCATAAAACGATCGTAAAGTTCAACAGCACCGATGAACCAAACGTTTCCAGCAGCATCAATAGTTGGTGCTGACATTGAAGGGCCGAGTGGGCTACCACCAGTTACTGCGTCTAAGTTGACGAGTTGGCCGATTTCTGCGCCCATGTCGTCGTAGATTGGTTTACCAGCATCAGTTGAGAACAGGTTTGTCTGATCGATGTATGCTGCAAAGGTAAACTCAGTTGTGTCATTCGCTGCATCGTAACGGCCTACAACGATTTGTGTTGAGAAGTCGTTGCTCAAACCGTTTTCAGCAATAGTTGCTGCAAACATGCCGTTGCCGTTAATGTCTGAACCAACTGCAACATTACCCACACCACCACGGAACGGTGTTGATCCGAGGTAGTTTGTGAACTCTGCAAAAGCTGAGTATGGGAGAACGAATCCATCGTCGTTATCAGTTACGCTTGCTGGGAGATCGAATGCTTTCGCACCGAGAACAGCACCGCTTGCGTCTACACCCCAGAGGTTCATTGTGCGAGTATCATCATTTGCGTCCTTTGCGAACTGACCAAATGTGTGAACTGCGCCGAGTCCAAGAGCGTCAACCTTCGCGCCACCGTTTGCACCACGGCCTTCACCGAGTTGGCCGCCGCTGGTATCGAAGTGTGATGAAGTTGCAGTAGTTGAACCAAACGCAGCGCCTGAAACATACTCTGAGTTGAATGTCACGCCTGCGTAGAGCCCGTTTGCACCTGCGGAGGAAGCAGGAACATTGTTTGGTACAACATATACTGTTCCACCATTCTGGATGATGTGATCAGTTGCGTCCATGGTTCCACCAAGTGAAATCATATTTGGGAGTAAGCTGCTGCGATCTGCCATACGAGTACGGAAGATGTTGTTTCCTGTGATTGCATCAGGTCCTGAGACATTGAAATCATCGCCGCGGAAGTACAAGTTACCGTTTGCGTCGACAGAAACACCACCGAGCTGTGATGAGTCAACTGCAAGCTCTGAACCTGAGTTGATTGCTGCCATCTTACGATCAACGTAGAGACGGTTTGGCTCTGATGGATCGTAGTTAACGATCGCGCCGATGATGCCGTTGTAGCTGTTGCCTGAGATTGAAGTACCAAACTCTGACCAAGCAACGGAGAACTGTGAGCCTGTGAACTCATCAGTAATCATCATTGGAGCATTGTTTGCTTGAGCATTCACACCTGCACCCGCCGTTGACCATACTGCGTATGTCGTTTGGCTGAACGGTACGTTGCTTAAGATATCAGTACTGATCGCACTTGATGAACCAAGATTGTTGAAGAAGTTCACATCGGTTTGTGTTGACTTGAGCAACGGAGCAGCACCGAATGTGTGACCACCTGATGTCACCAATGGTGCAAGGTCTACAACATATGCTGCACTGTGATCGTTCCATGGATTCAGGGCATCGCCTGACAAGCCACCAAGATTTGAGCTAACACTGTCTTGTGCCAATGCTGAACCACACATACCTGCTGTCGCGATGATTGCCGCGATTCCAATTTGCTGACGCATGTCTCTGTCTCCTAAAGGGTGTTCAAGGACAACTTTCGTTGAAATCAGCATACTGATTATCAACTTTGAATCATCCAATTTTTGTAGCCGGGTTCTCCAACCCGTGCTCCATCTCTCATAACAATGAACGAGCCTCTTCTTGCTCGCGAAGCATCTGCGCTGAGCAAATGCTTGAAATACTGTCGTCCCGTATATTAGCATGAAATACCCCATTCAGTGGGGAAGAATTGCCTTCTCTCGTGTCAATCTTTGATAAAGAAATGACCGATAATCACTGTTTGCAAGGATTGTGTAAGGTAATCGAGTGTTCAGAGCCTTGATTCGATCATCCCTGCGACTTGAGCGTTGGATTTTATCAATGCGATATTCGCTTCGAGAGTCTTTCCTTCAGACACTTCATGGAGATGCCCGAGTACTGCAGGAGTAACCCCTCTCCCGATCGCACCATCCGATTCAGCGAGTTTCTTTGCTTTTTTAAGCCACTTGCTCCATTGGTTAGTGTCTAGTTCTGATTCTTCAGGAATTGGATTTGCAATAACTATGCCACGGCCGCTGCGAGGAAGTTCATTACGCACAAACTCAGCCAACTCATCAATATCATCGAACCGAGCATCAACTCCAGACTCAGATTCACGAAGATAGAACGCAGGAAATGTATCTGTTTTGAACCCCACAACAGTAATACCCAATGTTTCAAGCGCTTCGCGAGTGGAAACGACATCGAGAATTGATTTTACGCCGCTCGTTACTACCGCAACTGGAAATCGAGTGAACGCCATTAAGTCTGAAGAGATATCAAACTTAGTACCATATCCCTCATGAACACCACCGAGTCCACCTGTGGCAAATACTCGTAAACCTGCGAATGCTGCGAGTTCCATTGTGCTACTCACAGTTGTTGCTGCATGCTGTCTCCTGCTTAAACAGATTCCAAGATTTGATGTATTTGCTTTTGCAACATTCCCATCATCGAGCATGATTTGTAACTGTTGATTACTCATTCCAATAGTTGGAGTTCCATCCATCAATCCAATCAAGGCCGCCTTTGACCCCTCATTAGCAATTATGGAATCGAGTTCTATCGATAATCCCGCCGCGGAATCTGTAGGAACACCATGAACGAGCAAGGTTGTTTCTAAGGCTACTGCTCTCGATGATACATGCTTGTCAATATGCAACTGTGATCCCCATTCCGTTGATTCAATTAGTCTTCTGTGGTATTCTGGCAGCTTCAAAGCCAGAGTCGACTCGATGCACAAGGAACATCAATGGACACCATTATAATTGTGCTCGCGAGTTTTGCACTGTACATCATTGCATATAAAACCTATGGCCGATTCCTTGCACGCAAGATATTCAAAATTGACCCCTCGCGCCAGACTCCAGCATGTTCTGTAAATGACGGCGTTGATTTCATTCCATCTGCTAAATCGCTCGTTTTTGGGCACCATTTCACTTCAATTGCAGGTACAGGGCCGATAGTCGGCCCTGCAATCGCAGTAGTCTGGGGTTGGGTACCAGCATTGCTTTGGGTCACTTTGGGCTCGATCTTTATGGGTGCGGTACACGATTTCGGGTCTCTGATAATCTCAATGAGACATCAAGGACGAACAATCGCGGATCTGTCCGGAGATGTGATCAACAAGCGTGTCCGAATGCTCTTCATGATCGTTGTTGTCATCGGACTCTGGATCGTCCTAGCGATCTTTGGGCTTGTCATAGCAACTATTTTCAGGTTGTATCCATCAAGTATCATCCCTGTCTTCTTACAGATACCAATCGCAATTGTATTAGGAATCTGGATAAAACGCAGCGGCAATCTCCTGCTTGGTTCACTCATCGCGATTGGACTGATGTATGTCTCTATCTACTTGAGCGCGGGATCTGATTTGTTTGCTTCTGGCTTCTTCCCGAGTGCTATGACCGACATACTCTCTGAGATCGGATGGTGGACTCTTATCCTGATGGTCTATGTCTACATTGCATCAACTCTCCCAGTAAATGTACTCCTGCAACCACGTGACTTCATTAACTCCTGGCAACTTCTCATCGCTATGGCACTCCTCGTCGTGGGAATCTTCATCGCACATCCACCCATCGTCGCAGACGCTGTTCGTCTCACTCCAAATCCCTCGAGCAATGGCACACCAGCACCTCCAATGATGCCCTTCTTGTTCATCACCATCGCATGTGGCGCAGTCTCAGGTTTCCACTGTCTCGTGTCTTCAGGTTGTTCATCACGACAACTCAAATCTGAATCTGATGCTCAATATGTCGGATACGGCGCAATGCTAACAGAAGGATTCCTAGCAACTCTTGTCATCATCGCTTGCACTGCTGGGATTGGAATGAACGCACACAACAATGACGGCCACGCTCGCTGGTTGCAGTACTACCAACAGTGGGGCGGTGACAAAGGGCTTGGGTCCAAACTTGAGCCATTCATTCAAGGATCCGCATACCTTATCGAATCCATTGGGATCTCGTTACATTTTGCAACCACACTTATGGGTGTATTTGTCGCGAGTTTCGCTGCAACCACTCTGGATAGTGCGACACGTCTCCAACGATACATAATTGCAGAACTCGCAGGTTCAAGGGAGTTCAACGGAGAAAACCTCTGTTTCGAATGCGGATATGCACTCGAAGGCCTACTTCACAACTCTAAATGCCCTGAATGTGGATCAACAGATCGCAAAGACAGACCAAAACAATTAGGACTCATCCGTACACTCATTACCAACCGATTTGGAGCAACATTCATCGCTGTATCAACAGCTTTCGCCTTCGCAATGAGTGACGCATTTAAGTTTACAAAGCTGTCTCCTGGGTATGGAACGGGATCAGGTGGTCCTTGGGGAGGACCTGGTTTAGATTACTTCGGAACCAATCTCTGGGGCGATGTCTATCTCAAGATTGATTTTGCGAACGCCGGACTCGGAGGTCTAAAGCTCTGGCCAATCTTCGGTGCCACCAACCAACTCCTTGCCGCTCTTGCTCTTCTCGTGCTCACTGTCTGGCTTCTCAAATCCAAACGTCCCGCATGGGTCAGTGCGATCCCAATGCTCTTAATGCTCATCATCACAACATACGCGATTGTCCTGCTCGCGCAAGGATTCTCACAATCAAATAACTCCCTGCTCCTAGGTATTACATTCATCATGTTGATTCTCCAGCTCTGGATAGTCATCGAAGCTTCTATTCTCCTTATCAACAATTACAAGAACAACTCCAAAAAAGAACACACCCCGGCATGAAAGCCGAGGTGTGCAAAGTATTTTCACTCAGATCAGTCTGATATCAAACGCGATCTTTGAGTCCCTTGAGAGGGCGTACCTTCACGACATTGCGTGCTGGTTTCGCTTTGAAGATTGTTTCTTCCTTCGTGAACGGGTTGATACCCTTACGAGCTTTGGTTGCGGGCTTGCGTTGTACCATGACTTTCATCATGCCTGGGATGTTGAATGCGCCACATGCGTTCTTCTTGAGATCTGCTTGGATCATGTCACCCATGACATCAAACACAGCTGCTGCTTCTTTCTTGGAAATACCGACATGCTCTGAGATAATCAATAGAACCTCTGATTTGGTGCGTGGTTTTTCCTTAGCCGACACAATTCTGGTTGGTTTCTTCGCTGCTGGTGTCTTTGCAACAGCTTTCTTAGCTGGTGCTTTCTTCTTTGCAGGTGCCTTGCGAGCTGCGGTTTTCTTTGCAGGACGACGGGTCGTTTTTTTCGTTGTTCTCTTCGCCATAACTAATACTCCATTCTGCATTTTCCGGAAATGCTGTATGTGTTACTCCGAACACACTTGTTTTTACCGCACTTTTCTCGGCATAGCAACTCGGATTTGTCCTGTTTTTATCGGTTAATTTGAAAAAAACTTCAAACCAGCCTCTATTCCACGAACTCAAAGACTTCACTTTCACTCTACAGGGGTTGCATTTCTCAACAAATAAATGACCTATCGTTTGGCATGAAGACTGAACAGTTATGCGTCGGAATTACAAGATCAGTACCCGGAAAGCCTGAAATACAAGGGGTTTGTGTTAAAACACTCGGAGAGAAAAAGGCAACCCGCGAAGAGCTTTGTTCCTTTGTGTCTGGACTTTCGGCGCTCGTTACGATGTACACAGACCCAGTTGACGACAAGCTTCTTGATGCTGCAGGGGATCAACTAAAAATTGTTTGCAACTTTGCAGTTGGTTTTGACAATATTGACATTTCGGCCTGCAAAAAGAGGGGAATCATTGTCTGCAATACACCAGATGCAGTAACCGAAGGGACCGCGAACCTTGCTTGGTTGCTCGTTTCGTCGTGTGCTCGCCGACTTATTGAAGCAGATCGTTACGCAAGATCGAACACATATCCGGAAAACGAGCACCTAGGGATGAGCGATTTCCTGGGGATGGATCTGTGCAATAAAGTCATCCATATCGTGGGTGCCGGCCGGATCGGATACGCGACTGCATTGCGAGCAAAGGCATTTGGAATGCGAGTTATCTATACCGCACGAAAGAGACACTTGGACTTCGAAATGACTCCATTGGGTGCAACCCGTGTTTCACTCGATGACGGGCTCTCGCAAGCAGATGTTGTTTCCATCCATACCCCATTGACGGATCAAACTTTTCATTTAATCAATCGAGAGAACATCTGTTTAATGAAATCTTCAGCAATCCTTGTCAACACAAGTAGAGGACCAGTCGTAGATGAAGCAGCTCTCGCACAAGCTCTCTCTGATGGTAAACTGTGGGGTGCAGGGCTCGATGTGTATGAAAATGAGCCTGTGATTCATCCAAAGTTGCTCAAACTAGACAATGTTATTCTGACCCCTCATATTGGGAGTGCAGAGATTGCATGGCGTCATGCGATGACTGAAATGGTCATGACGAATGTAAAAGCGGCCCTTGAGAATCAGGAGCCGCCAAATCGAATCGCATAGTTCATGAAAAACTAGATTACTTTCGACAATGTCCTGCAAATTGAAGCTCTAAATACTTCGCGACATAATCAATAATCGAATCTGCTTCAGGGATTTCTGGGTTGTTTGTTAAGCCGTTGGGTTCAAATCGCATCCCTTTGAACCGTTTCACTGCTTCATCAACTGGTAATCCGTACTGTAGGGCAATGGAAAAAGCACGACAAAATGCTTGGCACATCCCTGATATCGCTGACCCTTCTTTCGCAATCTTGATGAAAAGCTCACCTGGGCTTCCATCTGGATACAAACCAATCGTGAGATACCCCTCATGCCGATCAAGCGTGAACTTATGAGTAAGTGATTCTCTCGTTTGAGTCAGTGATTGCCGAGTTGCGAGCATATGGCTGTCCTTATCGAGCATAAAATCCTAAAAGCTGTGCAGATCTGGGTCTATTACTCCCAGTAAATCTAAGTAGATCTGTACAAATTGACTCGTATCATATCGGACCAATAGGGGGGCATGACTTTACAAACAGTATTTTCATGCAGACAATACAGATATGTTCTTATAGAGCATCATCGTTTAACACAAGAATCGCCGATACTTTTATAGACCAAATCAATGAAGCACGCAATCCAACATCTCGAGCAAAGAAAAGCAACCGGATCACTCTCCGGCTTGGTGATTGCTGCAATTGGATTCCAGCTCTTGCTTTGCACGGCGGCTTCGGCTGCGAATGCTTGTTCAGCCTCGATAGATCGCATTCCTAGTACAGTCGCTCTTGCGATCCGAGAAATCTCTGATCGTCATTCGAATATAGATCACGCAAGTTGTGTAGTTCCAACCGGCTACACGCTTTCTGATTGCAACAGATCAACATTAATGCTCACACATGATGAGTGTATTGATTCCCATTCAATATACTTATTATTCGGGCTCATTGATCTCCCTCCACCTGCAATGGGTTGAACTCAATCCCCATTTCTAAATAATACATATCAAAATCAACTCGCATATCTTGTCTGTATATCTACCGATTACAGGCAATCCATCTCTGATTTGTTTATCCAAATCGAGGAAATACGAAAGCAGCATCTGCAATGGCAAGCTCTGAAATTCCCGTCATCGGAAAAGTCCTTTCAAAGGTTTTCGGTTCACGAAACGAACGAATCGTAAAGCGCTACACATCAAGAGTGGAAGCAATCGCTGCACTTGAATCAAACATGCGAGTTCTCACGGACCAACAGCTTCAAGCAAAGTTAACGGAGTTTCGTGAACGCTTTGATGATGGAGCAAAACCAGATGATCTCCTCCCAGATGTTTATGCAGCTGCCCGCGAAGGGATGGATCGTGCAGTAGGTATTCGAAACATCTTTAACCCAGAAGCCGACTTTGATCCATCGGTCCTCAATGAATCTGCTCAAGTTCTATACAAAGAGATCCAATCACAAATTGCCCAACTTGAACCAGCTCCTGCAGAGGGCAAGTATCTAGGACATCCAACTGATATCCCGCCGTACTTACAAGTGGATATCCCAATTGAAATGTACGATGCTGTCAGGGAAGCATATCCTGAATCGCGCCCTCCTTATCGTGCTCGCCCATTCGATGTCCAACTCATCGGCGGTATGGTCTTAGGTCAAGGCAAAATCGCAGAAATGAAGACGGGTGAAGGTAAAACCATCGTTGGACCACTCGCAACATACATGGCCTGTGTACAGCGCCAACAAGTCCATGTTGTGACAGTGAACGATTATCTTGTTCAGCGCGACCGTGACTGGACTTTCCCGTTTTTCTTGTGGATGGGACTCACTGCAGGCGCAATCCATCCAATGCATATGCAACCAGAAGAAATGAAACGAGACATGTATCGTTGTGATGTTGTGTACGGCACAACATCAGAGTTTGGGTTTGATTATCTCCGAGACAACATGAAACGAAATGTTGAACAACAAGTTCAACGCAAGCGCCAGTTCGCGATTGTTGACGAAGTTGACTCGACCCTGATCGATGAAGCAAGAACCCCGCTTATCATTTCGGGACAAGCTCATGATGATCAACCTCGTTATCAACTCGCGGACCAACTCGCAAAGAAACTTGTTGAACTCCAATCCCCATGGCAAGGAATTGAAGACCAAGTCACACTCTGTAAAGAAACGATCAAAGGTCTCGAAGGCGATATACGCCAAGCCCGCGATAAATCAGAAGTGCCTGCGCTCCAGAAAAAACTCAAAGACGCAGAAGCAGCACTCCCCGAACTAGAATCAAAGCGAGACAAAAACATTCAGTATTACGAGCTGGAGCTCGATCGCAAGAGCGCTCATCTGACTCATGATGGGATTGCAGAAGCTCAGAAAATGGCTGGGGTTGGATCTTTCTATGTTGACGAGAACATGGACATCCCACATCTTCTTGAGCAATCACTCCGAGCATACGCAGTGTACACTCGCGATAAAGATTACATTGTGATGGATGTCCCTGATCGAGCAACTGGACGTACCGAACCAACAATCGTCATCGTAGATACCAACACAGGACGTCCAATGATCGGGCGCCAATGGTCCGATGGTCTCCATCAAGCGGTTGAATGTAAAGAGAATGTTCAGATCAAACCCGAGACTCAAACAGTTGCATCGGTTACTGTACAAAACTTCTTCAAGATGTACAAATCACTCTCGGGTATGACAGGTACTGCAGATACCGAAGCTCAAGAGTTTCATGACATTTATCATTTAGATGTTGTTTCAATCCCAACCAATAAACCTATCGCTCGCGAAGATCATGATGATCTTATGTTCCTTCGTGAAAAGGATAAATGGGAAGCAATCGTCGATGAGATCAAAGAGTTCCACGATGCTGGGCGCCCAATTCTTGTAGGTACTACTTCGGTAGAACGCTCAGAGATGATTGCTCGGATGCTCCAAAGCAAGTACCAAATCCAACACTCAGTTCTCAACGCGAAACAGCATGAGCAAGAAGCAGGTGTTGTTGAAGGTGCTGGACAACTCGGCGCGGTCATGATCGCAACGAATATGGCCGGCCGAGGTACAGACATCAAGCTTGGCAAGTTCAACCGTCAACAGTTTATCGATCATTTGTTAAAACGATCGCTCGCGTCTAAATCACTCAACCAAAGCATGAGTGATGAAGAGCTTCGAGAAAATGTCTATCGCAAGATTGCTCCTACAATTCTCAAAGCCCAAGGAATCAACAAGCGTCAAGCTGATGAAATGTCTTTCTCAGAGCTTGAACTATTACTTCTGCGTCATTGGGCTAACGAATATACCTGGTTGAGCCCGAAGGGGATTGAATCAACAGGTGCTGACGAACTTAGATCCGAACTAGACAAGAACGGACGATGCAAACTCCATCGTATCCGATGGTTCGACAATATCGAAGACCTTGGTGGTCTACATGTTATTGGTACTGAACGACACGAATCACGACGAATTGACAATCAGCTCCGTGGTCGCTCTGGACGTCAGGGAGACAATGGATCTTCGCGCTTCTTCGTTTCACTCGAAGATGACCTGATGAAAATGTTTGCAGGCGAAACCACTATGAAACTTCTCTCCCGTTTGGGAATGAAGGAAGGCGACGCAATCGAACATCCTTGGCTCTCAAAGAATGTTGAAAGAGCACAGAAAAAAGTAGAAGAACGCAACTTCCAAATGCGTAAAAATATCCTTGAATACGACGAAGTAATGGAGCATCAGCGCCAACGCTTCTACGGCCTTCGTCAAGGGATACTCGAAGGAAGACAAGTCAAAGCACTCATCTTTGAGTACATCGAAGATGTCGTCGATGATGCAATCTCTGAATATCTTGATCCTGAGTTCTCTGCACTCTGTGCTGCAGAGTATGCTCGTGAGAAACTAGATTGTTCAATCCTGCCAGATCGTCTTAAAGGCAAAGATGCAGACGAAATGGAGATGACAATTCGTCGCCTTGCAAAACAAGACATTTCTGCATCTATCAATGTGACTTTGGGTGAATATATTCCTCAAGCTTCTTCCGAGTTCCTGATGGAGTTTGACTCTGCAGGACTACACAACTGGGCAAAGAACCGTTACGGTGTTGAAATTGATACTGGAAGTTTGCGTGAAGGCGGCGCTTCAAGCAGAAGAGCAGTTCAAGAAATGCTTGAAGAAGCAGCATTCAAGATGGTCGACGATGCAAGTCTCGATGAAATCGTATTGTTCGCTGACAAAAACTACGGCGCGACTCGATTGAGCAAATGGATTAAAACCAAGTTCACATTCGATATCACTACTGAAGAAATTACTGCTGCTCGCAATGATGAAGAACTCAGAGTTCGTGATCTTGTTATTAAACGAGCACAAGCTCTATATCGTAAACGCGAAGCAGAGTTCCCTGTCGATTACATAATGCAATCGACAATGGTTGTTGCTCGCCAGGACCCAACTGCAGCCTTCGAAGGACTTTGTAAATGGGCGAAGGAAAGAGCTGATTTAGATCTCACAATCGAACAAGTGAAATCTACTCCGCCTGCGAAGATCCGTGAACAACTAATCGACGCAATGACAAATGCTGTTGACAATAACAACCTTGATCAAAAAATCCAAGAAGCACTCGCGACTTCAAGTGATGACGAACTCGATGAATACCTAATCTCACAGTTCAATCAGGGTATCACTCCCCGTATGCGGTACCTCGATGAAGAAGATCGTGAAGATGCAATATGTGCAAGAGTGGAAACTCTCGATCGACCAGAGCTTGTTCAGTTTGAACAAATGGTTCTCATTGAAACTCTCGATCAATCATGGAAGGATCATCTGTATGAGATGGATCAACTCCGTGATTCAATTGGTTTCCGAGCGATTGCTCAAACAGATCCAAAGATCGAATACAAGCGAGAAGGACAACGGATGTTCTTGGGTATGATGCGCAATATTCGTGAGAAGGTAACGGATGTGGTGTTTAAAGCAAGAATCGCACCTCCTCGTCAAGCTGCCCCCCCAAGACAAGCTGCTCCTAGGCCTGCTGCTCCTCAACAAGCACCTAAACGTCCTGCAAATCCACCTGCCGGAAACATTATGGGCTCATCGATCATGGGTCCTGGATTCTCGATTGCACCGACCCAGAAACCAAAGCAACCAAATCCAAGTCCACAAGAATCACCCAAAGAGACTCCAGAATCTGGACCCGAACAACCTGAATGATCATTATTTGGATCGGATCCGACATGTGAAATCATCCGTATAGGGTTATACGGGACGATCAACTATCGACGGATCAAAGGCGCTTCGAGCGCGTACAATATCGAAATAGGAGCTTTTGCATGAACCGTCCCGATCTGTCTAAACATCAATCTAGATCTGCATTTACGCTGATTGAGCTACTCGTCGTGATCTCTATCATGGCCGTTCTCATCGCGATCACAACTATGGTTGGATCAGCAGTTATCAACACTGGTAAAAAGCAAGCGACCCTTGGTATCCTTGAATCACTTGACCAAACACTTGCAGCTTATATTGATAAAAATGGTGATATCCCTCCAGCGCTTGTTGAAGTCCCATACGGTAACTTACCAGCGAGTATCCAAGGGGATATGCCGACAGATTCGTACGGGATTAAACTCAGTGCGTATTTCCCGTCAGTAGATGGTTCAGGCCGCAGAAATGTCTCTGGTGATCTCCAACTCATCAACTCTGTCGCGTACTTCATCCAAGCCTCAAGCGATATCTCAGAAGCAACAGAACTCCTTAACAGTATTGATACCAAATACCTGAAGATGTTCTCTCCAGATGAAGACGTGCAACCATTCCTTCTTACTGCATTCGACGCTTGGGATAACCCAATTCGATATGTACATCCAAAGTTTGATGGCATTATTGAACGGACAACTCGTTCCGTTGGAGATGCAGGCGAACCTGTTAACCTTGTCAATCCGAATAAACCATTCTTCGTTCAAGGCGCACTTCCTGCGAATGCAACAGTTCGTGTTCAAATGAAGTTTGTGAGACGAAATAGGCTGACCGAAGCAGACTACGGCGGCCCTGGCGCAGCAACTCAAGGTGGTGTGAATCAACAACAACTTGCGGAGTTTGATCTGTATCCAGATTCTGATGGAGGCATTACAATCGGTAATCGTCCATACTTCTATTCTGCAGGACCTGACGGTGATCCATCAACCATTGAGGATAATATTTACACGACAACTCCTCAGTTTGCAGACGCCACAACAAACTAACCAATCTCGAAGAGATACGATGACGATTCGACGGCTCCTACGGGAGCCGTTTTTTAATGTTAAATATTTGGAGAAGCTATAAAAAAACCCTCCAATCAAGGAAGGTTATAGAAACTGCAAATCAGTTCAAATACCGATTATGGGCATCCTGCTGCATATGCACTCAAGAACTCACTCACATCAAAGAAGTTCAATGCACCATCGTCATTCATATCCGCAGCGAGATCACCTGCAGAGAACGCTGACAAGAACGCACTTACATCGAAGAAGTTCAGTTGCCCAAACGGTTCAGCAAAGTCTGCAGCACAAGAATCGCCTGCTTCGACAACGCCTGAGAGTGTCATGACGAGATCCTCGATGCTGGCTGATCCAGCAAACAATGACTGATCGTTATACACGCGGAAAGTGTAAGTCGCAGAAAAAGTGCCAGTAGCATTGTCATCAAGGATTGCATTGAATCCTGAAGAACCTGCTGGTGCGAGTGAGTTAACTGTAGTGAAACTAGTATTCAATGCAGTTGTGTCACCGACGCTTGAAAGAAGCTCAACATCGATAGGAGCACCGAATGCACCTCCTGATGCTAAGTTGAAGAATGAGAATGATTGAGTTATATCCCCGGAACCCATTGAGATAGTTCCAAGATCAAGATTCAGTGAGTTAACATCATTCATAGAATCGAATGAACCCTGCCCTGGTTCGTAAACATCAATGTTTACAAAGATAATGTCATCAACATCATTCGAACCATTTCCTGCGCCACCAAGTGTAGTGACATCAAGATTGTCTACTCGTAGATCGCCGATGAATGATCCTGAGTTCGCTGTTACACTCGGATCAATATCGAGTGAAACAAAGTCTGTGAGTTGTACTGGACTCATTGCAAACGCGTAATAGCAGTTCGTATGCGATGTCGTTAATCCAGCGGTTGTGGAAACCGTGTAGTAGGTCCCGTCGTTACCACCTTTATTGAGTTCAAACATCATTGAAGGGATCGTATCGCCTACCAATGCGTTCAAAGCCAAATCAATCGATGATGCTCCATCAACAGGCTCAAGATCACCAAACCAAAGTGTCGTGTCATTCATCTGATCCATGAATACTGACCAGACGAATTCTGGATGATCAACATATGCATTCCGATTGTTTGTTCGGAAAGCAGGATTCAAACTTGAGCTGTAAATCGCATGATTTCGTCGGCGTTCAAAGGTATCAGGCACATCAAGGTAATGCCATGTCACGAGTGAGTTCAGATCACCCATTTGATTTGAGCCAGGATTACCATTGACAAGATTCAATCCACTCGACGCGTAGCGTGTTGCAGAATAGAAAAGCGATCGTGAGACATCACCTTTATCCGTATCACCAGGGAAATAGAATGTTCCGAGACTTCCAAAACCGCCGGTTGATGATGCATTTCCGAACGGTTTATTCCCGCGAGAGCTGTTAACACTCGGATTTGAAGGACGCAAAGCGTGGGGGTCTCCAAGGTTGCCGCGAGTTGAGTTACTCGCGCTTCCTGGTTGTCTAGATTGAGGCCAAACATGCTCTCTATTCCATGTAGATCCACTATCCCAAGTTGCACTTACTGATGCTAAGTTGTATACCAACAATATGTTTCCAGGATTATTCGGATCTGCATCATGGATACTTGCTGAACTACGGAAATCTCCGTAACTTCGTTGAATGTGACCCGCCGACATCGCAGAAGTCAGCTGCGTCTTAAGCAATGGTCCAGTCCCTGTTGCACTCGAGTAATATGAAGCTGGTGCTTCAAATCCGTCTCCAGCAGATACAAAGTTTGTTGTACCAGCGAGAGAAAACAAGGCAAGCCCAGTTGCAATTTGTGAATAGCGATGAGTCAATGCATTCTCCAAAGTTCAAAAAGCACAAAAATATGTTTCTAGGATCGAACAGAAACCTAGATTTACAAGAGGGTTACGATAGCCGAATTTGCACTGAATTCCAAGCAATTCAGGCCTTGATCGTCAATATCAATCGGTTATAGGGTCACATACCCTGATTCTAATCCCTTGATCGAGTATTGTACTTCTCAGGAGACGAACTATGGCCAAACTAAAAACTCAGCTAACAAATAAAAGCGTTCAAAGCTACATCAAATCTCTTTCAAAAGAACGACAAATAGATTGCCAAACACTCTACGACATCATGAAGGCAATCACAAAAGATGACGGAGCCATGTGGGGCGCCGAAATCGCAGGATTTGGTTCATACCATTACAAATACGCTTCTGGAAGGGAAGGAGACTGGTTTCTCACTGGGTTTTCTTCAAGAAAACAAGCAATCTCCGTTTACATGGTTGCTGAGTTTGATGAACGTAACGAACTCTTAGAGAAACTAGGAAAACACAAAATCGGAAAATCCTGTCTCTATATCAAATCCCTCGAAGATATTCATATCCCTACATTGAAAAAACTTATCAGGCTCTCTGCTAAATCACTAAAAGCGAAGCATTCTTGAGATTCAAGCATTGTCAGTTGTTGAGTAGAGTGATTCATCATTCATGATTCCGTTTGTATTTGATGATTTTGTACGATGCTTTGAAAATATGGATTTGCAACCATTCAAAACATCGAAAGAACAAATAGAAAACGCCGCACAATCTTTGATGTTTGAGAATGATCATCGGAGTAAATGAATATGCGGAATTGTACCCATGGATTAAAGATCATATTCTGAATGTAGAGCAACTCGGAAAAGTCTCGATCGCTTCTCAAATAGGTGTTTCACCTATATCCTTTCTTCTTATCTCACTGATCCTGTCTACACTAATGCTTGCTCTTTCTAAGAGAAAGACGACTACTTAGCCTATCAAACCGAGAGTCTCCGCAAGCCTATGAAGTTTGGGTTACAAAGCTCTAGATTGATGGATAAGTATGAAAGCGGGTACGAATGCGTCGTGCAGTACCCGCTTTTTCATGCGCTCACCACGAAGCTCGTAACTCGAAATGCATACACTTTCTCGTATGAATACTCCTGAGATAAAACAAACATTTAACTCTATCGAAGAAAAATTTCGGTATGCAGAACAACTTGAACATGTTGGCCGATTCAACGATGCGCTTTTACTCTATCAACAAATTACAAAAGCCCAACCTCGTTGGCCATTTGGTTACTTTGGTGTTGGTTCTGCATACTACGGAATAGGCAAGTTTGAAAACGCTCGAAGATCAATCCGTAAAGCAATTGAACTCAAAGAGAATCACTCCGCGTTCCATGGAAAAATTGCTGATGTTTATAATCGACTTGATGATATCGACAACGCACTCAAATCTGCTGACAGAGCAATAGAGTTAGAACCTACAAACTCTTTTTATCTCGTTACTAAAGCATCTATCCTCAGATACAACGGCGAAAATCAACTCGCATTCAATCTTTTAGATGACGCGATCCAGAATGGTGATCGCTCTGATTTGCTTGTTCGCATCTACGCTTCACTCTGTGGATCTTTGGATCGACCCAACGATGGAATTTTAGTTCTAGAACCTCTTACACAAACAGTTCATTCAGACCCGATGATCACTGCAACTCATCTATTTGTGCTCTCCAAACTTTTTGATCAAGCAGGAGATTACGCCCGCGCATACGAATGTGCACGGCATGCAAGCGAGCTAAGGGGAGATGTTTATAACATTGAAGATCGTGAGAATCTTATAAACGAACGTATCAGTGTTTGGACCAAAGAACGATTTCAGTCAATGCCCAAATCTCGTGTGAGTTCTGACAAACCTGTATTTATCGTTGGAATGCCTCGCTCTGGAACAACCTTGATTGAACAGATCATTGCTGCTCACCCCCTTGCATATGGGTGCGGCGAGTTGATTGGAGTGATCGCCGCTGCAAATGAAATAGCGAGCGAAACAAAATCACAAACACTCCAATCAACTATTGAGTCATTAAAACCTGCAAGCCTGGATCGCGTTGCTCGTAGATTGCTCAAAGAGATGGAGAAACAAGCGCCCAAAGGGGAAAAGCCAATCCGAATTACTGACAAGATGCCTCTGAACTTTCAGCATATTGGATTGATCGAAATTCTCTTCCCGAATGCAAAAATAATCCATTGTCAGCGTCATGTCCTTGACAACTTTATAAGCTGTTATCTTCTCGATTTTGCGGGACTCAACAATCAAGCGTATACCTATGACCCTGTCAATTTTGCTCATTTCTATTCACTGTACTTGAAGTACATGGATCATTGGAAGTCAGTATGTTCGATCCCGATTTTGGATGTCAGTTATGAAGACACGATCGCAGATCAGCGTGCGATGACAGAACGGATTTTGGAGTTCCTACAACTTGAGTGGGATGATCAATGCATGTCGTTCTTTGAAACAAAACGAGCAGTCAATACTGCGAGTGTGGAACAGGTCAGAAAGAAGATTTACACCTCTTCAAAGGCGAGATGGAAAAACTACGAATCACATCTCGCACCTGTGCAAGAAGCGCTTGCAAAATTTGGTGTTGAGTATTAACTCACTGCATATCGATCTGCCCAAGTACTGAGCATATTGGCAACAAAATCTGCATCTTTAGGTTTGGTTAGCATGTGATCGGCATTATCTAGAGAAACAAAGCTCTTTGGATGCTTTGCCCAACTATAGATTTGAGCTGCATTCTCAATTCCAACGATTTGATCTACTGGAGAATGAAAAACGAGAAGAGCTCGATTGAGTGAAGCAATTTGTGATTGAGGATCATGATCCCTAAGATCTTCAACTAGATCTTTCCCAACTGTCAAAGATCGGCCGCCGATTGAAACTTCTGCTTTGCCTTCTCGTTCTATTTCTGTTGATGCAGAATCGAACAAATGCGTCACATGTTCAGGATCAGAAGGCGCTCCGATTGTTGCAATCGCAGTGCATTCAGGAATGCTCGACGCGGCGGCGAGAACCGCTGCTCCACCCAATGAGTGACCAATGAGGATACAAGGAGCTTTGCGATTCTCACGCATCCATTGAGCTCCTGCGATTAAGTCCCCGATGTTCGAAGAAAAAGTGGTGTCACTAAACTCGCCTTCGCTGTGGCCTAAACCTGTGAAATCAAATCGGAATGTGCCAATACCAAGCTTTGCAAGAGCCCGGGAGATTCTGCTCGCTGCGAGCACATCCTTAGAGCATGTGAAACAATGAGCAAACATTGCATAAGCGCGAGTCTGAGTTTCTGGCTCATCGAGGATTGCAGCTAGTTTTACTCCGAGGGATCCGGAGAATTCGATTTTTGTTGAAGGCATGTGTGATTTCCAGTCGTATCAGAATTTTGGATATCTATTGTAGCGATGAGCAATTCTAGATTGGTGAAATAATTCTCAATGCCCATGGTTTGTTTAATATCACTATCTAGATACAAGCATGTTTAGAAATCAACTACCAAGTGCTCTGTCAATATTTCGAAACAATCAAAAACAATGAAAGCAGGAACAGATATGAGTGAAACGGAACAAGGATCAGGCCCACACATCGAAGTATTTGCAGCAACTGCTAAAGGCAGTGGGTGGCCTACAGCTGTCTCAATTTCAGAGAGCGAATGGGCTTTTTCGGTTGATGAACCAATCGAGGACGGCGGTTCAAACACCGGTCCAAATCCAATGCATCACTTCGTTGCATCACTTGTGGGTTGTCAGAATGAACAGGCGCAAGTCGTAGCTGAAGAACTCGGATTCGAAGCGAAACAAATCGATATCAAGGTGGAAGTTGAACTCAATCTTGACGGATTTATGGGTATAACGGCAGACTCGAAAGACTGCTTTCAACGCGTTGGATTCAATGCTTGCGTGACTGGTAT
>JARGPA010000036.1 GCA_029213305.1 Phycisphaerales bacterium | reverse complement strand
ATAAGATTTTTTAATTCATGCACTGGTAATTTCACAGATAAACTACCGAAGATTCGTCGACTCATGATTCAGTAAGAAGTATCAGACGTGATTGAGCATCAACAAGAGTGCGAACCAGAGTACTGAATAGTCTTCTAGCTAAGAATAGTTCTTTGCTTGTTCATAACCACTCGGTTAAAATCATTACAGATAATTGGTGAAGTATTCAACTATCAACTTACAGATTTGTTGTGCGAATGATTGTACTTCCAAATTTGAATAAGGATAACTCCAGAACAGACTCCACCAACACTGTTTGGAACAACGATAAACCAGTTGGTAATCAACATGCCGTAAACAACCCAACTCGTCATTGTCGCGCATAACAGCACTGCCATGAACAAGGATAACCCTTCGGTTGATTTGCTTTTCGCGTTTTTTCGGATCTGACTCGGGAGTCCAAGTGATGTGTAGAGGAGGGTAATAATCGTGGCTGTCCATGCGAACACTGTCACTGTTTCCATTTAAATCTTCTCACTTCTTGCTTGAGCATTAATACTTCAAATTGCGGAATCGCCGACAGCATATACAAGATGAATGCTCCCTTTATCCTTGATTCGGAATAGAGGATAATCATACTCTACGGAGTGTGCTCATAATTCGGAAATCTATCTCGTTTCATACAACACTGTTGATAACAGAGATCATTCTTCTGAGCTTTGTGCCCTTAATCATAATCCCAGTTCCTAGTTACCAACGATCCCTAATAGTTCTCGCAGATTAATTTGCACCGGCTGCGGTAGGCAATTGATAAAGTGTTTCCGCACCTGGACCAACAGGTAACCCAAAGACGAAGACCCAAAGATAAAACAACACAGTCCATGCGATCAAGAAGAAGATCGAATATGGGAGCATCGTTGCCACCATAGTTCCAATTCCAAGATTTTTCTGATACTTCGTCGCAACAGCGAGGATCAACCCGAAGTAGCTCATCATCGGGGTGATGATGTTGGTCGTTGAATCACCAATGCGATACGCCGCTTGGATCACTTCGGGGCTGTATCCGATGGCCATCAACATCGGTACAAAAATCGGTGCGGTGACCGCCCACTGAGCGCTTGCTGAACCGAGCATTAGGTTCACAAAACAACACATTAGAATGAAAGGGATAAACACGAGCGGATTATCGAGATTCATTGCGACAATTGTTTCGGCACCTAATACAGCAAGAATCTGACCAAGCCCTGAGTAGTTGAAGTACGCAACGAACTGCGCTGCAAAGAAGACTAAGACGATATAGAGACCCATACTGCGCATCGCGTCAGCCATTGCGTCAATGACATCACGATCGTTGCGGATCGTCCCAACAACTCGGCCATAGACGAAACCTGGAATCACAAAGAAGATCACAATAATTGGGACAACACTTCGTAGCAACGGACGAAAAGCTTCTGGGCCTGTAGCTTGCGGATCTGGATTTCGTAAGACACCCCAACCTGGGAGCAAACTGGTTTCAAATAGTGGGCCGGCGACATAAACGACAGCGAGTGAGACTAAGAAAGCACTCAAACCCGCAAAGATCAATCCCTTGCGTTCGGTAGGAGTCACTGCATCAAGTGCTTTGCGTTCACCCAGATCCTCCGAAGCTTCACTTTCATCGTATGGACCCAATCTCGGCTCAACAATCTTTGCAGAGACGAACCACCCCACTGCGGTAATCATAAATGTACTTGCAATCATGAAGTACCAATTCACTGCAGGATGAACTTCATACGCTGGGTCCAAGATTTGAGCAGCTTCTTCTGTAATCCCGGCGAGCAGAGGATCGACTGTACCGATGAGAATGTTTGCTGAATACCCACCTGAAACACCGGCGAATGCTGCGGCCATTCCTGCAAGCGGATGGCGTCCCAAGGAGTGGTAGATTGCCATTGCAAGTGGGATAAGAACGACATATCCCATCTCGCTTGCGGTATTACTGATAATTCCTGCGAAGATCACTACAGCAGTTACAAGATTCTTTGGCGCGCCAAGTACCAACCCACGAACGGCGGTCGTCAATAACCCAGATTTTTCAGCGACTCCAACCCCGAGCAACGCAACTAACACTGTCCCCAAGGGGACGAACCCAGTGAAGTTTGTGACAAGCGTCTCACTCATCCATCGGATACCGTCACCCGTCATGAGACTCTGAACTGTGAAGACTGATCCCTCAGCGCCAGGCCTTGGATCTTCTACCGAAAGCCCCATACTCGAAGCAATCTGAGAAATGATGACCACTCCCAATGCGAATAGAGCGAACAAGGTAACAGGGTGCGGAAGGAGATTTCCGAGCCACTCGATCCCAGCTAAGAACTTCTTAAAGAGACCGTTGCCTTGATCAGTAGGAGAATCAAAATCAGAGCGCGGTTCTTTGGGGGGAATAAGGTCCATAGGTGAGAGTATACCAACTCGCCGTGCGTTCAATCAGATCGGATAGGGAATCTGACTCGTGCAGATGATTGCATGTATCGAAAATGCAATATTGGAGATATGTTTGAGCTACTCGTACTCAATGAAAACGGATAATCAAAACCAGTTTAATATTGAGTGTATCCATATTGAGTGTCCAGATCATGGAAGATGGTGTCGGGCAAGTCTTTAGAGGCGACACCGTTCATCACACTAATACAAATTTCATAAATTGTGAGATTGTGTGATAGTTCATCAAACATTTTTTCGGACTACCAGTGATCGGGATCGTGGATCCCACATGCAAATTTACACTAGATCGCTGGAGACTCAATTGAAAACGAAGACCAAATTACGAAACCACGTCGCTATCAGTGGCACCACATTGACAATGCTTGCTGGATTAGCAGCTTGTACTGCACTGAGTGTCACTACTCCTGTTGCAATCGCTCAGAATACAAATGCTCCAGCAGTAAGCCCAACCAAACTCCCTGCAGCATCTAAGTATATGGATGCGCTCCACGCAGAGGCATTGAAGTCTGCTTCGAGTATTATCCCGCACACTTTGGTCAAATTGGATACGGGTGATAAAGGTGATTTTCCATATTTTTACAAAGATGCGAATGGGTATTTCAATGAATATACACTGAACTTGATTAACTCAACTGTACAACCTGGCACTGATGGAACTCCTGTACTCAGTGATACATCCTTCGGTGTGGATTACTATGATGTACTTGGCGCGATTGCTGTGAAGCTCAGTCACGATGACACAGTTGAACTCAATAACAACATGAAGAAAAATGCGAACGCAACTCAAACTCTGGTTACTGCTTTTGAAAGCAGCCACGGAGTAATCACACAAGAAGAACTCAAAAAAGCAGGTGTCACACAGAAGGTTGATTTTGCGATGAATGTCATCGCTTCAGATTGGAGTGGAAACAGCAAGGACGCGAAGGAATACCCCCTCTTTAAGTTCACCGTTCTTGATGCCGATGATCTTGCCCAAGCACTTCCGTTTACCCCAGCATCAGGTCAATCTACTCTCGACGCATTAGCAAACTGGCTGAATGCAAATGAAGATATCTTGCCTCTAAGGAATATGACAACATCGGGTAGATCCCGTATTAATGCATTGCGAAATGCAACAAAGAATCCTAAGAAATACAACAGCTCCATGCCAGCAGTGAGCCAGCCTGGTGCAGAACCAGAGGATGTGCTCAAGTACATCATCTCATCTGCTTCGACTGACATCCAGAATGATATGGACAATAAATCTCGAGTTATTGAAGTCTCAATGCAAGCGAGTGCTTCAAGTTCAACAAACACTCAACTGAGTATTGAAGGCGGGACAGCATTCAGTGTTCCCATCGATTTCTTGTCCTTCAATGTCTCTGGAGGTGCAAGCTATAACACGAACAGTTTCAATTTTAACTCATCGAGTATCTCAATCTCAATGAAATATGAAGGGTACTCATATGTCCCGATTGCCCCCCAGTCATACAACTTCACGAAAGGATGGTTCTCGGATCATGAAATCCAAGCGGCAGTGGCCAACACTGGAAAGGATGTATCCGGATTCCACTTTGTAGGGGCAAACTCATTTGACATGAATACTAATGGAAATTTTGGAAGACTGTCAGGCTTGCTCGTCACGAACTACCCGACAATTTCGATTACATACGAGAATGTGTCACTAAGCGAGTTCGATACAAAAATGGATCAACATTCAAGCTTTGGAGTGAGCGTCTTTGGAATCCCACTTGGCGGTGTTAGCCAGGATTTCTATAAAGCGACATCTGCTACATCAAGCTCAGGTACAGGTGTTACTCTGACATTCAAAGCTTCTCAGAATGCGAATGGAACAACCCCAATGGACAGCCGAGCATATGTGATCGGCGGGACAGTCTACTACCCTGGAACAGGACAGTACGGAAAATAAGTGAGTGTTAATCAGCTTTAAGGCTCACAACATCGAACTCATACTTTGAGCAATAATGATCTCAATCGTTCATGGGACTGCAAACGCAGTCCCATGAGCATTCTCTTTACAACTCTTGACATCAAAATGTAAGTAATTCATCTCTTACAATCTTTACATCTGAGTTGTAATAAATTATGAAATCTATTAAGCTCTACAGGCTAATAGTGTCAACGACACGGGAGATTACAATGGAACATGAAGTTGAAGTTGGTTTCTCAGACTTGCTTCAAAGAGCAACATGTGGGGAGTCAACCGCTGTATCACACCTCTTTGAGCAAGTATCGAATGAGCTTCGAGCAATCGCTCGTAACCGATTACAAGGAGTCTTGCGAGGTTCTGCATTGCAAACAACAGTTCTAATCGATGATGTTTTTATGCGTCTCTTAAAAGGTGTCCCGGTTGATGTTCAAGAACGGACAGCCTATTTGCGAATCGCAGGTCATGCAATGCGAGATGTTGTTGTAGATTCTATTCGGGCCGAGTCTGCGCAAAAGCGTGGTGGAGGCCAATCAATTTCTGGCGCCGTCGAACAAGCTGCGTTTGATCCAGGATTTGAGGAACTCAATATGATTTCTGAAACAATTGATAATCTATCTGAGAAACACCCACGCACTGCGCAAGTAGTTCTTCTGCACTGCATCGGCGGGCATACTCGCAAACAAGTTGCAAGCATGCTTGGCATTTCAATACCCACCATTGATCGCGAACTCGCGCTCGGACGAGCATGGGTTGGTCGTGAACTGTCAAATGCAAATACCCTCAAAGTTTAGGGATTCCCGATCGCGACTCTAAACAACATAAAAGGATTAAGAAATGATACATCAACAGACAATCGCAATCCCTACGACAAATTCTGAACGAGTTCGATATTGGATGTGGTATCGACTCTCAAGACTCATCGCAGTGTACAACGTCTGGCCTCTCCCAGGTATTGTCAATGTTGCGAAGGATGATTTTAAATCTGATAGTCATATCTCAAACGATTTTTGCTGGTTCTTGATTAAGTTCATGTCTCGCGATCTTGGGAGACTCTGTTCAACGCGCACTTCACCCTTTGTGCAATATGCAGAGATTGCAGGATTCGCAGAGAAAACGGGATACATACTGTCGCGCGTTGCTGAGAATGAGAACCCTGAGCCTGCACATGTCGCAGTCGCAACGTATGCATTTACTATTGCGAAATGGTTCTCTCATCGTCTCCCCCCTGAAAGTGAGTGGCCTAGTGAGCTTGTTGAATGGGCAGAAGTCGTCGGCGAGATGTTCGGTTCTCCAATGCCGACGAACCCTTGGGAAATGACATGGCTCGATTGTGCTGCGACGAATGCGAATGATCTACGACTGTTTCTTTGTGCGACCGGAATCTGTGAAACTCCTGCAAAGCCTAATCTTGGTATTCAAATTGAAGAAGTTGATCCGAATGATGAGCCGCCTGACATTTATGGATATCTTGCAGGCGTTGTCGATAAAGGGCAAGATATCACTCCGCCATTAGTGGATAAACCAAACGGAGAAAATAGCAAGTCCCCAGTTGAGCAATGGATGGTCCGCTTGTGCTCGGTTGTAGACGATTTTTAATCGTGCAACGACTCATTCGTCAAGCGAGTCACTTCTGTTAGCCGAACAAGTCGGGAATGATGTATCTCTCTCAAAGGCGCTGGAAGATCCTCTGTGAACAAGAATGAACTTTCAGAATCTGCGCGTTGAGCATCGTTTAAAATTTCCACCCGTTCGAACCCTGTCATCTTGGATGCTTGACGAGTCCGTGCTTCGATGTACATGCTATAAGCGGTTGCGCGTCGAATTTTATCTTCAGTCTTGTTTAGAAAATCGATCGCTTTACGCAAGTTCACACACGCTTCGTCTTCGCGCCCAGTTTTGTAAAACGAAGGAGCGGATGTAATGTAGATCCGAATCGTGTGGAGATGCTCTAGGCCGTACTGTTGTTCGTACGCAACAATAACTTGCTCAAAGAATGTCACGGCCTCTAATAGGTTGCCTGCCTTATATTTTTGAACCGCGAGAACAGCTAAACTATGCGTTAAATCTGCATGCCCGAATGGTAAAACTCGTTGTCGAATCGCATATGCCTCTTCAGCGTATGTCTGAGCTAGAATCTCATTTTCCTTGTTACTATTTCTTCTTGATGACTTTGCATAAATAGTTGCTAGTTTACTGAGTGTTGTCGCAACAAGAGACTCATTGACAATGCGAGCAGCTCGTTGATCCAAAAGGTTGTGTTCGAGTACATCTATCGCTTCATCAAGTTTTCCAGCATACTCATATGCTTGTGCAAGATACCATCGAATTTTTACGAGATCAGGATGAGCGCTGTGAAAATGCTCAACTGCCAACAACTCCGCGGATAGAGCAAGTTGAATTGCTTTCAACGGTTCGCCTGTGACAGTGAGCAAGCTTGCTTGAGCACCGATGATGAGTGCGACATCTGGATGGGAATCACCATGGATGTTGTAGAGCAGTTGATAAGCATGATCCAGTTGTTCAGCCGCCTGTTGATAATCGCCTTCATTGCTCAGAGCGAGTGCAAATGCTCGATGCGCGTACGCGAGTTCTTCTTGATCAATTTTGCGTTGCGCCTTTGATAACAGTTTAACTGCACTCATCGCGTGCTCGATCGCTCGATCGTTTTCGTCGATCTCTGCAAGTATCATCGCGATTCTTGCTTCTACAGATCCACGAATATCAGGCGCAGTAATTCGATTGAGTCGAGTCGAAGCAAGTTCGATAGCTTCTGCGATCGTGAGCGCCTTACCCCCTGCTACTCTCGGGTTTGCAGCCCCAAAGACATCTTCAAGTATGACTTCCGTCATCCGCATGAGTCGATCGGAAGCCATATCCGTATCTGCACGCGCTGCAGATTCACGATTTGCATAACTCAAACTAATCACAAAACCTACGATCAGTGCAAGGATTGCAATAGATGCAAACAACGAAGCACCAGGATGGCGATAACATAAGAGTTTTAATTGATGAAACGCGGTTGGAGCACGAGCTTCAACAGGGGTTCCATTCAATAATCGACCAAGATCATCATATAGATCCGTTACATTTGAATATCGATCTTCCGGATTCACTTGCGTACACAAGTTGATAATCGCATCTAGATCTTTCGACACACTCGGAACGATTTCTCTTGATGTCGAAAAGTTACCCGATCTGATCCGTTGAATTGCAGTCCATAGTGAAACGCCATCAACTTGATGCATCTGCTTCCCAGTCACGATGATGTAGAGCAGCGCGCCTAACGCATATACATCCATCGAAACATTTGGCGCGGGTTGATTCCCTGTGAGTTGTTCCGGCGCCATGTAGGCGAGTGTGCCTAGCATACATTCAGGTGCAGTCCATGTAAGGTTCGCAGGTTGAACCCCACCTGCGTGAGCTACTCCGAAATCAATAAGTTTCGGCTGCCCCTCTAAATCTACCAGTACATTTGAGGGTTTAATGTCTCGATGAATTACTCCAAGTTGATGAGCATGTATGAGCGATTTGCACACTTTACGAAAAAGTACCAGACGGGCTCTCATTGATAGTTTGTGAAGTGATACATACTGATCAATGGAAACTGCTTCATGAACATACTCCATCGCAATGTATGGATGTTCGCGATTTCGAATCTCTGTAACCCCACATGAGTACACGGATGCGATTGAGGGGTGTTGCATTGCACCTAGGATTTCCCCTTCAAGCCTGAGTCGGTTCATTGAATCAGATGATGCGATCTCCGGACGAAGTAGTTTGATCGCAACAGTTCGGTTTGGACTTGACTGTTGTGCTTCGTACACAATTCCCATACCACCAGCAGCGATCTCGCGTTTCACTCTGAAACCCTCGATCATATCACCTTGTTCGATACAACTGATTGAAAGTTCTCTCCAGTCTGTATCACTAGGAGGCGCTCCAACATGTGCAAGCAATGACCTGACTTCATTGATAACCGATTGGTCATCGTTTTGAGTAAGTAGATAACTCTCTCTTTCTTCAGGAGGCAAACCTAAAGCACCCCAAAAGATTTGACGCACTCGATACGAACTATCTGTCTTCTGATCCAATATAAACTCGTTAAATCTAGTTTCTCAAGCAATACATCGTTTGACATGTTGCAGTTTGAATTGCGACAATGGAAGATTGTCGATTCCAACACACTATAACAGACGTACAGGTTTAACAACAACTCTATATCCCTACGAACACCTGAGATCGCAAAGACGCGCGACACCCCGTCGTTTCTTCCAAAACGACAGAAACAGCGCCTTATCAAGATGCGGTTTCCAATGCCATTTCTTCAAACGGAGTGTGATCCAAAATATGTTACACTGTCTCACGTTCTGGACTTTGAGTTTACGAGAAATCCACGTTCCTAGGGGTGCAAACC
>JARGPA010000018.1 GCA_029213305.1 Phycisphaerales bacterium | reverse complement strand
TTTATCCACCTGTGGTTGTTGCGATCGGGCGCTCCAATGTTGGAAAATCAACACTCATTAATGCGTTGGTTGGTAAACAGGTTTCACTCGTTGCAGATGTTGTAGGAACTACTCGAGATCATGTCGGAGTTCTCGTCGATCTTGGAGGGTTGGTTGTCCGTTGGATTGATACCCCAGGGATCGACGAGCGTGTTGGGAGTTCGTCAAATGATTCAGACGCTATCAGAATCGCGATGAACGTGATTGCAAACGCTCAGCTCGTTGTTCACTGTATCAACTCAAATGATGATCAAGGAGAGCTTGATCCAAGACTCGAGCGATCAATCCAGGCCGATGTTCAAAGAATAAGACTTGGGACTCGAGCAGACCTGGGTACACATTTGGTAGATTTGGATTGCACTGTTGCGATCACAAAGACTGCTCCTTCTGCGGGAATCGATTCGCTTGTATCTCAAATTCGTGAAGCGCTGGTTCCTGCTGAGATCCTCAAAGATCGTCGCCCATGGCGTTTTTGGGAAGCGATCGAACCTACTTCAGGGGTTTGATCATCGATTTTCAGATGCCAAAGGGCAATTGAGCCGCTAAGATTGCACCCGCTTGAACTGACATGAGTGATTGAAGCTCAAGCAATGTGATGAATATGAAAAGGATCCGCTATGGACGATCGGCAAACAAAGATTCGTGAAGGTGCTGGGCTTGAGGACTCACGGGTCAATCAAGAGTTTATCGACTTCTTGAACAAATGGAGTTCGCCGGTATTGCTGACGCTTGCGGTTGCCGCGTTAATCTACGCGGGAATGCAATATCTCGAACGACAGAAGATTGCAAGAATAGATCAAGCATTCAGCGAGTTTGAATCCGCGACAACTGGTGCAAACCCTTCGCCTGCATCACTCAAGACACTTGCAGACGAATATAGCGGCGTTCGATCCGTACCTGAGCTCGCATTGTTGACAACTTCTGATATCTATCTTAATGCATTTGTTGTTGGGTTCCGTCCTGGCGCAGAAACGAATCCAAATACTGGTGAACTCATCAACGAAGCTGATCTTCTCGATGAAACACAGCGCAAAGTTTATCTTGAGCAAGCCGGCGACATGGCGCAGCAAGTACTGGATTTGACGAAGGATGCAACTGGAAAAGAACTCATCGCGATGCAAGCATACTCAAGACTCGCAGCAGTCAAAGAAGGTATGCGAGACTTTGATGGCGCAAAGGCCCAGTATCAGAGTCTTGAGACATTAGCGACAAAGCATTTTTACGAATCAATCGCATCGTTCGCAACGAATCGTATTGAAAGTCTCGAAGAGATCAAACTTGTCAGTGCTTTACCAAGCGATGCAGATCTAACGCCGTTAACTGGTGAAGAACAGTTGGGCACAGATGGACAACAGACGATCTCCCCCGAGCAACTTCAAGAGATGATGGATGCAATCCAGAACTCAACACCTGAGATTGATCAAACTGATGATTTGGATATCCCAACGGGTGACGAAGAATCAGCACCTGAAACAGATCCTGCAGTTCAACCTGAAACAACTTCAGACACGCCGTGAACGATTCGGGATCAATCCCGGCCGGCGATCGCCGAGATGAACTTCTATCAGATAAGGTAACTGAGAATGCTGCTGATGGCGGCCAGTTTATCCTTTCGGGTGGAAAAGTTGATGGCGAAGCAGTCCGTCAAGCATATATCGATGCTCGCGAACAAGGTGACGACGGATTTGTTGTCACAATTGGTTTTGAAATGATGCGAGATGTGAAGGATCGTCTGGATCGATATCTCACTTCGCGCGTGACTTTCATGAGCAGAAGCAAGCTTCAGAATCTGATCGATTCGGGTGGCGCAAAGGTGAATGGCCGCACTGCAAAGTCTTCAACAAAACTCCGGCTCGGAGATCGGATCAGCCTCGTCATCCCTCAACCTGCAAGCGGGGAAATTGAAGCAGATGACATCCCGCTTGATGTGCTCTATGAAGATGAGTACATCCTTGTAATCAACAAGCAACCGGACATCATTGTGCACCCGGCGCGTGCAGAGAATCGTGGTACGATGCTCAATGCACTGGTGCATCACTTTGGGAAAACAGAGTCCGGTGAGCTCTCTTCTGTCGGCGAAGAGTTCGCTCGTCCTGGTGTCGTGCATCGTCTTGATCGAAACACATCTGGTTGTATTGTCTTTGCGAAATCGGATGAAGCACATTGGAAGATGGGGCAACGATTCCAAGATCGTAAAGTTGACAAGCGATATCTCGCACTCGTTCAAGGGTGGGTAGAGCCTGATATGCAGTTGATTGATCTTCCATTAGGGCCTCATCTTTCGCGAGCGAAGGGCTCGCGTGAAAAACGAGTTGTTCGTTATGACGATCTTGGAAAAGCAAGTAAGACAGTTTGTCGAGTACGTGAGCGATACGAGTTGCCTCCGATTGGCAAAAAGCATGAACCTCGGAAGTATTCGCTAGTTGAACTCGAGTTGTTGACAGGGCGGACTCATCAGATCCGGGTGCATCTTTCACATATTGGATATCCGATCGTGGGGGATGACATGTACAAGGGGAAATCGTTTGTAAATTCGGAAGGGCAAACTTTGCTCGATCGACAAGCGCTCCACGCTGCATTGCTCGCATTTGATCATCCGATGAGTGATGATCCAATTCGTTTTATTGCACCACTACGAGATGAGTTTGCTTCGTTGATTGCTCATTTACGAAAGATAGGTCAGCCACAGATTGTGGAAGTTCTAGGCGTAGTGTCAATGCGTTCTTTGGGCCTCGGTTAACTTACATTTTTATAAATTGTATTGATCACACACAGTTAGGTGTGTTTTTATTGGCATTTTGCTGATCTTGTTGTCTCGTTTTGGATGGAACACTGTTGTGAACGCGTGAGATTTCAACGTGTACGCAGCGTGTGGAATTATTTATTACTTATTTAGTAGAAGGAAAACAAATGACACAAACAAATAACAAGAATCGGATCCGATATCTAAGCTTTCTCTCGCTCACAATTTGTGGTCTCGCAAACGCGGGCCCAATCGTGCTTGATGATTATGATTCAGACCCAAACGATGATGCGCTAGGACATCGTGCAACATTCAATGGTTCAATCCTTGCAGACCCATTTAATCAAGGTGGGAATGCTTTGTTGGATACCGCATTTGTACACGGCGATGATACTGGCGCCGTGTTTATGAACTCGGGTGTTGGAGTTCAACAAAGATTGAGTATGAGATATAATCTCAACCAGGGACCTTTGGATTTGCTCTCGTCAGGTAACACTACGCTTGAGTTCGATTTTCTCGAAGTGGATCAAGATTTCACAATTCGAATTGTGATGATAGGTAGTTTCGGAGGGAAAGCTGTGACGAGCTCGTTGCTCGTCGAAGCAGGCTCAAACCAAACGACTTCTGTTGATATTGTGAATGGTTTCGACTTCTTTTCAATGGATCTTAGTTCAGTGTCCAGTTTCGAAGTGATCTTCAACAATACACATCGCGACGATGTGGGGGATTTTGTAAACACTCCATCATTGGACTTCATGCTCACAGAGTTAAGAGCCGTTCCAACTCCTGGTGTGATGTCGATCTTGGGTTTGGGTGGTTTAGCAATCCTGAGACGAAAACGTTAATTGAATCGAATCATGTTTCACCACTTACTCCGACAAGTGTCGGAGTTTTTTAATGATTAGATTGAAAGAGTCCGCTGGAACTATTCGATTCTTCGTGATCGAGTAACCATCGTTTACGATTTACGCCGCCGCCGTATCCGTGCAAGGTGCCATCGGCGGCAATGACTCGATGGCACGGGATCACAATCGAAACTCGATTGCGCCCATTCGCGAGTCCCACTGCTCGTGAGCCTCCCGGGTTATCCAGTTGCTCTGCGATTTGTCCATAGGAGACAGTCTTGCCGTATGGAATTGTGAGAAGTGCTTTCCACACGCGTTGTTGCCACTCAGTGCCTGGGGTGTCAAGAGGGACAGAAAACTCTGTGAGATCCCCTGTGAAGAATGCAGATAACTCCGCTTGGAGTTGATCGAGATATGAATGTTGACCTGGGGTCATTTCGCATTGAAATGCGGTTTCCAGCTCTGAATATTCGCGTTCATGGCGCTCTGGAGAACCCATCTCAAGGAGACAAATCCCTCTTTCAGTAGTCGCAGCCTTCATCGGGCACAATGGAGTTTGAAAAGTAGTGCAAATGAGCTGGTTTGTTTCATTAGGCATACCCAAACAATACCCGCCCGGCGAGCAGTTTGCTCGCCTGGCGGGTTAGAATTTTACTTTCCTTTCTTCTTCTTTCTCTTCTTGCTGCTCTTCTTGTTTTTCTTCTTCATTCGAGGTTCAAGAGCAGCTTTAGCGAACTTCTTATTGACAAGTGCAAGACGATCGTTCCGAGTATCGATGATTTCAGATTTTGATGAACCTCGTTGAATAACAACGAAGGGCAAGCAAACTGCAATAACTTTCCCAGGGAGTTCGGTCCATATCGGCCGAGTAACGACTTGGATAACGACGACTTCTGGATCGCCGAGTTCTGAACACTTACCCATCATGATCTGATTCTGTCGATGCAAAGTCATGACATGGGTACCTATTTTAATGTCTTCTGGAGCGAGCGATCTCGCTAAGCTAGTTTCTTTGACCATAACTAATCTTTCAGCGCATGTAATAACAACTTTGTATGTGTTGTGAACATACAAATAGAATGATCTCATGAGTATCCATATGCGAAAAAAGCGTAAGGAAACTCTTCAATCAAGAGATGCCGGGTGTGAATAAAATGATGTTTGGTGGGCGTACGACGCCCGGCGTCGTTGGTCAGCCCACACTGATGTACATCGAATCAAGGCGTTTCAGCCAATCGATGCGTTCTTCGGTTGTAAATAGTTGCCGATGCATGTGGGGACTCCTAGTCACGCAAACTGTTTGCGATATTCGTGGAGAGTTTATTGGCGCACGAATAAACCAGGTCAAATCAAAACCATGAAAATATATAATATTTTAAGTAATTGCGAACCGGTTACCCGATTTTTGTCTGTCCATTCATATATGGAACTAACGCTTCAGGGATTGTAATTGAGCCATCAGCGTTCTGGTACATCTCGAGGATTGGGATTAGAATTCGTGGAGATGCAGCGACGGTGTTATTGAGCGAATGACAAAAAGTTGTTGCGCCCTTGCCGTTGTCTCCGCCGTCTCGGTATCGCATGTTAAGTCTTCTGCATTGGTAGTCGTAGAGTCTCGATGCAGAGTGTGTTTCTCCGAACTCGCCTGTTGGGGTTCCATTGTCATCTTCTTCGCCGCGGCCTGGCATCCAGCATTCGATATCAATCATGTCTGCATTCTTTGAACCAAGATCACCAGTGCAACATTGAAGCAAACGGTGGGGCAACTCAAGTGCTTTGAGCAGATTTTCGACAAACCCCATCATGTCTTTGTGATGTTGTCTGGACTTTGCTTCATCTGCGATATCGATAATGACTTGCTCGACTTTGTCAAACTGATGAATCCGATAGAGTCCTGCTGTGTCTTTTCCTGCGGCTCCTGCTTCGCGTCTGAAACATGTCGAAACAGTGACATATTTGAGTGGTAACTTTGATTCATCGAGGATTTCATCTTGATGAATCCCCATCAATCCAACTTCACCCGTCCCTGTAAGGAACATGTCGTATCCACCGCCGCGCTGAGTTTCGTTGATGTGGTATGCTTGATCGCGCCCCCCTGGGAAGAATCCGGTACCGACCATTGCTTCTTCTCGTACAAGAACAGGAACACTCATTGGGGTAAACCCGTTTTGATTCACCATCGAGTCAAACGCAAATCGAAGGATTGCTTGATGCAATCGCATACCGTCTCCAATGAGAATGTATGATCTTGATCCTGCGATTTTTACGCCTCGAGGATAATCAACAAGGTTGTGCGTCTCGCAAAGCTCGATGTGTGTGCGAGGTCTAAACCCTTTGTTCTCTTCGAAAGATTTATTCCAATCCCATCCCTTAGGTGCCCATTTGGCAAGTTCAACATTGTCGTCAGATCCCGCGCCAACTGGGACATCATCGTCTGGTGGTTGTGGGATTGAAAGCCAGATGCTTTGAAGCTCGGGTTCGATCTCATTGATTTGGACATCTAGTGCAGCAATCTCATCCTTCATCTTCGCTGGAGCAGATTTGATCTCATTGATTTCCGTTTGGATAGCGAGTTGATCGTCTTCACTTGCAGCCTTGAGTTTTCCCATGAGTTGCCCGATTTTGGGACCAGTCTCCTTGGAAAGCTTGTTTTGTGCAGCTCGGATCGTCTCTTGTTGCGTCTGAAGCGTTCTTTTTTGCTCGTCGAGGGTGATCATCGCGTTGATGTCAACATCTACATTCTTCTTTGCGCATCCATCAATGAATCGTTGCGGGTTTTCGCGTAATGCCTTGAGATCAATCATGCTGATAGTGTAGGTATCTGTATCTGATCTGATTGTGATTTCCGACTTGCACTTGGGTGCTTTTTCTGCAGACGCGAATGATGGCCTATACAATTGATTCATGGACCCGACTCCGATCGCTCCAGCTTGGATTGTGCTCCCTATTGCTTTGATCGCGCTCGTGATCCAAGCGGGGTATCTTATTGCACTCAAAGAGCTGCCCAAAGGGGTGATGCCTCCAAGCAGGAAACGAATACGAACAGCATCGGGTTGGATGAGCATATTTGCGATTCCGCTCGCGGCATATGGATTTGGAATTGCGACGACCGCAGATCCAAAGCTTTATGCAATCGTGTGGCTCGTTGTGATCGCACTCTTAGGTGGAGTACTGATGCTCGCAGGTCTAGATGCGATCAATACCATGAGATTACATCGAAAAGCAGCAGTTCGTCTGTCTTCCGAGTTTCGAGAAGCGTTGAAGATTGAGTCGACGACTGATGAGGTTACGGATGAGTAATCAGATTTCGAATCGTCACGACTCATCGCCGACTCGACTACCAAGATGGATATCGCGCCCGCTATCGTGGCTCTATCGAGTTGGAATCGGATTCGAGAATCGGAGATACAATCAAGGGATTGGAGTATCAAAGCTAGATATTCCCGTCATCTCAGTTGGGAATCTATCCGCAGGCGGGACTGGGAAAACTCCAATGGTGCATTGGGTTGTCAAAATAGTTCAAGAAATGGGCGTCACTCCTCTTATCGCGATGAGAGGGTACGGGGCAAGACCCGGTGAGTTGAGTGATGAAGAGCAAGTTCATCAAATAGCATTCCCTGATGTTCTTGTTGTTGCTCAACCTGATCGAGTTGCAGGAATACAAGCACATCTTGAATCGGGTAGTAGGTTCGATATTGTGATACTCGATGATGGGTTTCAGCATCGTCGAGTTGCTCGCGATTTGGACTTTGTATTGATTGACGCCTCACATCCTCCGTATGTGGATTCTTTGTTGCCTCGAGGTTTTCTAAGAGAACCGATTTCATCGCTTGATCGTGCTGATGCGATTGTGATCACCCATCGTGAGTTGGTGAGTGAAAATGAACTCAATACGATAAAGGCTCGGATTCAAAACCAGTTGCCAAGTTGTCCAATCGCAGTTGCATCTCACGAATGGAGAAGCGCCCAGCGATTTGATCAATTCGAGGATTGTTGGGTTTCTACTGAGGTAGGAATTGAAGAATTTGAAGGTGTACCGGTGTTTGCGGCATGTGGAATTGGTAATCCAGAAGGTTTTTATGCCTCAATTAAGTCTGCAGGATGGGATCTCGTCGATTCGCAGACGCTCAAGGATCATCACGAATTCGATTTGCAAACAATAGAAACCATCTTAAACAAGATGAGGAAGTCGGAATTAAAAACCCTCGTGATGACTCAAAAAGACTGGGTAAAGGCCAGTAAAAGCATATTAAGTTCTCAACTTGATCTCGATTGGCCAATTTCGATTGTTGTGCCTGAGTTAGGGTTCAAGTTTTGGTCTGGCGAAGAAAAAATTAGAACAGTTGTACAGCAAGCTTTGTGCGCTTCCAATCCCAAAAATATTTAAGTTTTTGCAATTTGCTGGGGAAAGGACCCTAGGCGACTTGTCGGAGTCTTTTTGTGATTATATGATACCCTCGCTCTCGCGCCCCTTGCCACGGTGGGTTGACCATGGCCGACAGATAAAGATCTGTATATACCTTTGTTAAAAACCGAAGCCGTGCTTGGAGTACGGAATATAAATGAACGCAATGGACTCAGTCTGTGCGTGTGTTTGATCCCCCTCGTAGCGGGATAAATGGAACGGGTAAACAGGATACTCTCAATCGGAGATTGGAGACCAGTATGAGGAACACAATGAAACTATTTACGACGCGTATCGCCGCAGGACTTATGGTTGGTGCATTGCTTACAGGATGTAGCACCACAAATACCGTACCTGAAGAGAACAACGAAGTTGCACGCGAAGCAACACCAGCGCCAAAGCCAGCACCAAAGAGCTCAAACGCTTGGGGCTACTACTCACCACGCTTGGGTGCAGACGAGTCAGCAGCACGCATGGCATTCCCAACAGGTGATCCAAAGACAAGTGCTTTGCTTGTTCACCAGGTCATGCCTAACCAGGTTCGTAAGGGCCAAGACTTTGACTTCTCATACCACATCACCAACCTCACAAATGCAGATATGCAAAATGTTATGGTTATGATGAACAGCTCAAGCAACCTTGATGTTTCCGCTTCAAGCCCTTCAGGCGCAATGAGCGATGGCAGCATGAGCTGGGCAATGGGCGATTTCGGCCCAGGTCAAACCAAAGTTATCACTCTTACAGGTGCAGCAGGCGAAGTTGGTATCGCTTCTGACTGTATCACTGTTTCTTACAACAACTTCCTCTGTGCAACAGTCAACGTTGTTGAGCCAGCGCTTGCATTGACTAAGACTGCTACTGCTCAGGCACTCAAGTGTGACGAAATCGTTCTTCGCTACGTAGTTACCAACTCAGGTAGCGGCGAAGCAACCAACGTTTCAATCAAGGATAACCTTCCAAACGGTTTGGCAATGTCAAACGGTACTCGCGCTGTGAACATCCCTGTTGGGACACTTGCTGCTGGCGAATCAAAGGCATTCGAAGTTCGTGCAATGGCATCATCAACTGGTACTTTCGAGAGCCCAGCGATGGCAGCTGCAGATGGTCTTGAAGCAAGCGCAAGCAAGACAACAACAGTCATCACTGCTCCTGAGATGGCAGTTGCTGTTGAGTGTTCAGAGGATCAGTTCCTCGGTCGCAACTTCACATACAACTACTCACTCACCAACGATGGTGACGGCGTAGCAAACAGCTCAACTGCATCAGCATCAATCCCAGCTGGTACTTCAGTTGTTCGCACCAGTGCTGGTGGCCGTGTTGTTGGTTCAAACGTAGTTTGGGACTTCGGCGCAATGAACGCAGGCGCTGCAAAGAACTTCTCAATGACAGTTGCTGCATCAAACATCGGTCGTTACACATCAACTGTAACTGGTAACGCATCATGTGCGGACTCAGTATCAGAGAGCTGTACAACTGAAGTTAAGGGTATTCCTGCGATCCTTCTCGAAGTGGTCGACATCACTGACCCAGTCGAAGTTGGACAGGAAACAACTTACGTCATCACTGTTACTAACCAGGGTACTGCTGCTGATACGAACATCCGTATCGTCGGTACACTCCCTGCTGAGCAGTCATTCGTCTCAGCTTCAGGTGCAACCACCGGTTCAGCTGCAGGCAAGACTGTAACCTTTGCACCTTCGGGCTCATTGGCTCCAGGTGCTCAAATCAGCTGGCGCATCACTGTGCGTGCTGAATCAGAGGCTGACTCACGCTTCCGCGTTGAAATGACTTCGGCTCGCTTGGGCGATCCAGTTATCGAAACTGAAGCAACAAACCTCTACGAGTAATCAAATCGTTCAACGATTCATCGTTGAACAATGAAAACTTATTCAGCACCCCCGAGAAATTGGGGGTGCTGTTTTTCTAATAAGAAAGAAGCGATATCAAGCTCAACTAAGTGGGGTAGTTCTTCTCGGAATCTGAACCGAGGACGAGTTGAGATGGTATATAATCATGCAGGAACCCATATGAACCCAACTCTCCCTCATCTTGATCACCCAGAAGAGCTGCCTTTGGTAGTCCTTGCGAGTGCTTCGCCGCGTCGTCGCGCGATGCTTGAAGAGTTAGGGATTGATCATGCGATTCATCCAGCTTCTGTTGACGATGGGGATCTCATGCCGGGTGATGTTGATCCAGAGCACTGGGTTGCTGCTCTTGCTTATCTCAAAGCATCCTCTTCATTAGCAGCATATGAAAACGCAAATAGCTCGAATCCTCAGATTCAATCCAGAGAGACTGTTGTCATTGGAGCAGACACAGTTTGTGTCCATCAAGGGAAGATTGTGGGACAGCCAGATGATCGGAATCATGCAAAAACGATGATCCTATCGATGGCAGATGCGACGCATGAAGTACTTACTGGGGTTGCAATCGTCGATCCATTGACAGGGCGAAGAGAACTCTTTGTAGATCGTTCAGTTGTCCGTGTTGGGGATGTTTCCACGCAGGAAATAGAGCATTATTTAGATTCACAACTTTGGATGGGTAAAGCAGGCGCCTACAACATCACAGAGCGTCTTGCTGCGGGTTGGCCGATTGAGTTTGAAGGTGATGAGACATCAATCGTTGGCTTACCCATGACAAGAACCCTCGAACGAGTCTCAAGGTTCTTTGTAGACTAAAGCATTGATGATCGATGTGTTTTCGAAAGATTATGCTGCTTGTGAGTGCTTTCGGAGTTGGGATAGGACTCTCCACGCATTTCGACTCGGTTTGAGTAGTTCTTCAGGGACGAACATTTCATCGTTCAATCGAGTGATTTTTTCGAATGTGATGAATGTTGCGATGTTTGCGTCTGCCTTTGCATCCCAGAAACTGTCATCCCCGAGAACTCGTTTATTGTAAAGTTCTCTAAGTCGATCGATATCTGAATGATCAAGTCCTTCATACTGATCAACGCGATAGACAATTGCTTTCGCGATTACCCTTTGGGATGTTGGTTTGATGTAAACGATATCTCCAGGTTCGACCCGATTGAATGGTGCTCTGCGATCAGAACCGAGTCTCGCTTCGACGGTTTTTTGACCGCTGAGGATCATTGCTGCATAACGCGGATGAACGATCATCAGATGGGTTTCGATACTGGAGTAGTTCTCAGGCATAGAACATCTATCGGACATTGAGCATTCAATCTTTGGTTGATGCTCAAAAGCTCCCAAAAACCACGATTATGAGTTTTTCATCTTCTCAATCGTGTTGGTTGTCGACAACCCATCGATGAGATCGAGAATGACGACTTGACCTCCGTATTCTGCGACAAGTTCATGTCCCACAACAGTTTCGATGGTGTAATCCCCGCCTTTGACTAAGACATCGGGTTTGATTGCTTCGATCAGTTTGATTGGAGTTTCTTCTGAGAACAATACTACAGAATCGACACATCCCAGAGCTTGGAGCACATGAGCTCGATGATTCTGGTTATTGACAGGTCGGCCGTCCCCTTTGAGTGCATGGACTGAATGATCGTCGTTCACTCCTAGAATCAGCATGTCTCCAAGTTCTGCACATCTCTGGAGCAGAGAGACATGACCTGCATGGAGCACATCAAAGCATCCATTGGTGAACACAATCTTTTTGTTTGCTTTTCGAGCTGCTCGTGATTGGACGATCACTTCGTCGAGTGTTCTTGCTTGGCCTTTGCTCGATGTTTGGGATCTCAAGAGATCTGAATGAACCTGCTCAACAGGGATTGGTGCGACTCCGAAGATTTCGACTTCAAGTCCTGCAGCAGCATTCGCGAATCGGACTGAATCAATCCAACCCAGATCGTTCGCACGAGCAGCAGCGAGTGCAGCAAGCATCATGTCTCCTGCGCCAGTAACATCGTACACTTCTCTGGCAACTGTCGGGACATGCACCGTTTCAGTATCATTTGCTTTGACAAATACTGCACCTTGTTTGTCGAGTGTGAGAACGACTGTTTCAAACTGGTTTGCATCGAGAAGAGTTCTCGCAAGATGCTCGCGATGTGATTCGCGGGAATCTTCGCCGGCCTTGATTCCTGTTGCGAGTTCTGCTTCTGTCCGATTGGGTGTGATCGCTGTTGCGCCTGCGTATTTGCTGTAGTCTTTGATAGGAGCTGGATCAACAAACACAGGGACATTGGCAAGTTTCGATCGTTTGATAATTTCTTGACAGAGTCTCTCAGTGCACACACCTTTGTTGTAATCCTCAATGCATACAACCTGTGAATTGAGAAGAGCTTGATCGAAAGATTCCAGAATGCGATTTTCGATTTCAGAACTAATTGGTTCATCAGATTCAAAGTCCACTCGGAACATTTTCTGTGCGTGTCGACCTTGTGCGAGTCCGATGAGATTCCTTTTTACAGTTGTTGGTCTAGATTGATCGGTGATCATCCCAACTGTTGAGATAGATTGGTTGTTTAACTCTTTGACAAGAATTTGACCTTCAGGATCGTCTCCGATGATCCCTAGTGCGATGACTTCGCCGCTGAGCGCGACAAGATCAAGTGATAGGTTCGCAGATCCCCCAGGATTGTTTTCTTGTTTCGTGACTTTGAGTACTGGGACCGGAGCATCGGGTGAAAGTCGAGTTGCTTCTCCTGAGAGGAGTTGATCGAGCATGAAATCGCCGACAACGATAGCGTTGAATGATTTCCAATCGGCAAGGGCAGTGAGGAGTTGGTCCATGCTCGAATTGTAGCTCTCAGTGAGGGTTCAAGATGGACAAAAGAAAAACCCGTACTAGACGGGTTTTTCAATAGCTTGGATCATGCACTGTGAACTAGCACAGGATGATTGTTAGCGAATTACACTAGCACACTTAGTCATGGCTGTGATCGCCATCAGCGTGGCTGTGCTCGCCGCCGCCACATGTACCGCAGCATTCTTTAGCCGCTTCGCCGCCGCCACATGAGCCACAGCAGTCGCTCTTTCCTTCAGAAGCACATGCTTTAACACCGTCAGTGCATTTTTCTTTGTCACAATCTGCTGGATTGCAGTTTGCTGCATCTGCACAGATCGCAGCTTTGTCACAAGCTTTGGTGTCACAGTCGCGTGTTTCAGTTGATGAGCAACCGACCATGAGTGTTGAGATTGCGATTGCGCCGAAGAGGAAGACTCGTTTCATTTGGAAAGCTCCGTTGTTTCAAATTTGGATGAACAGTTTAAAACCCACAACTTAAGGGTGGGTGTACACTATCCCATATTACGCTTCAAAAAGCAAGTTCAACCCGAGAATCAGAGTAAATCCGGACGACGATTTTGTGTTCTCTTATATCTTTGTTCTAAACGCCAGATTGCGACGGCGTCGTGATCACCGTTTGTGAGAACTTTTGGGACTTCCATTCCTTCCCAAACTTTGGGTCTTGTGTAATGTGGGCAATCTAGGAGCTTGGCATTTTGAGGAAGGTTCAGTTTTTTTAAGATTTTGGGATTAATCTCATTGCCGTCAGAGTTGCAAGTTCTTGGTTCCGAGAACGAATCTTCTATCGCAGAATCTTGATGGCCTAACGCTCCAGGTAAGACCCGAGTGATCGCGTCGATCAAGACCATCGCGGCTAGTTCTCCACCTGAGAGAATGTAATCTCCGATCGAAATTTCGAGTGGTTCAAGTTTCTCTATAACACGTTCGTCGATCCCTTCGTAGTGACCTGCGATCATGAGCAATCGTTGTTCTTGTGCGAGTTCTTCAACAAGTTCCTGTGTGAGTGGAATTCCCTGAGGAGTAAGCAAGATACGGCGAGCAGGAGTCGGGTCTGATGACTCAACCGCTTGGACCGCGTCCCAAACTGGTTGACATGTCATAACCATTCCTGGGCCGCCGCCATATGGTCTGGCGTCTGTTTTCTCGTGTTTGTTATCTGCGTATGAACGGATATTGGTTGCGTAGATTTCGAGCAAACCCGCGTCCTGAGCCCGTTTGGGGATCGAGACCCCCAAAGCAGCGGGGGATTCACGATCGAACATCTCTGGAAATGTGGTTAATACATCTATCCGCATATGGGATCATAGTCCGAATCTGATCGAAGAAATCGGTGCAAACCGTGTCCTCTGGGTGGATTGTAGAGGTTTAGGAGCGAATCATATGGACCCGGCGAACGCAGACAGGACCAACGGTTGGACCAGTCGTGGGATGAAACCTGTGTTGATGAAGTTTATCAACATTCGGTCGCGTCGGGTTGGTTTCCCGCTTTGAAAGCGGGCTTTGAAATTAGGAGAATCATTATGGTTCGTATCCGTATGCAGCGCCTTGGCCGCACTCACCGCCCGTTTTACCGTATCAATGCGATTGATCAACGCACACGCCGAAACGGTCGCGTGCTTGAAAATCTTGGTCACTACGACCCGATGATGAAGGACGAAGATAAACAAATCGTTCTTAAGGTTGAAGAAATCAAAGCTTGGTTAGCAAAGGGTGCTCAACCATCGGACACAGTCCGTGACATGCTCGGCCGTGCAGATCTTCTTGAAGGCGAGCTGAAAGCTCAATGGGAAGCAGATCGCGCACACGCATTGCAAGTCGGTAAGTGTAAAGCAGCACTCAAAACTGTTGAAGCTGCTGTCGCAGGTATCGATAAAATGGCAGAAGATTCCGAAGCGGATCTCACTCCATTCTCGAACAACGCGAAGAGATTGCACAACATGGTGAAGAAGACTGTTGGCGCTGCTCAGGTTGCAAAAGCTGAAGGCTTTGCGGCTGAAGCATCCAAAGCACTCGACGAAGCGACAAAGGCAAATGCATCAGCTAAGCCTGAACCAGAGCCGGCTGCTGAAGAGTCCGCTGAATAAGTTATTGTGAATAGATTGAACTTTCATCGTCCACATTCGTGGGCGATTTTTAATTGCTTGCCTATCGCCAATCAATGACGATTTTGCCGAACTGATCTCCTGCTTCGAGTCGTTCGTAGGCCTGCGTACATTCTTCGGGTTTAAAAGTTCGATCAACTACCGGAGAGAGTTTTCCTGCGTTAAACAGTGCGACGACTTCCTTAAACTCATCGTTAGAACCCATAGTCGATCCCAAGATTCGGAGTTGATTCCAGAATATTCGCGCTAAGTCAGTCTTTGCATCTGGACCGGTTGTGCATCCTGGTGTGACATAGGCGCCGCCTCGTGCGAGTGATTTGATGCAGTTGAGATGAGCAACTTTTCCAACGGAATCGACGGCCATGTCGACTCCGCGTTTGTTGGTCCAAGCTCGTAGATCTTTCGACCAATCTTGACCTTCATCTAAGATCGTAAAGTCAGTGCCAAGTTCAATTGCTTTGTCTAGTTTCCATTGATGGCGAGAAGTGACGGCTACTCGACATCCCAGATGCTTTGCGATCGAAAGGGCACTGGTTGCGACCCCTCCCCCGATGCCGGTGATCAGAACAGATTGACCCGGACGGAGTTGGCCTTTCGTGATCATCATCGAATATGCAGTAAGGGCACACAATCCAAAGGCTGCTGCTTCGATTGGGTCTGCGTCATCTGAGATATGAGCCAAATTTTCGACAGGGCACGCAAACATCTCTGCGTGTGCTCCATTGTGATGTTCGCCGATCAGTTCGTAGTTTGGGCACATCGATGAAGAAGGCGGGTCTAATGGTGATGGCTGGTCATCGATTGAAATTGCTGCATTGTAAATTACTCGTTTACCAACCCATGAGTTGTCGACCCCTTTGCCGACTGCGATGACTTCTCCACAGCCGTCACAACCTGAAACACGTGGATAATCGAGTTTGAGCCCTGGGACTCCTCGTCCGACCCATAAATCCATGTGATTGAACGCAGACGCATGGGTGCGAATGATTGCTTCACCGTCGCGAGCCATGAGCGGGTCTGTCCAGCTTGATTGAAGGGTAATGTTTGGTGCGACTGGGTTGCCCTGTTTTGTGACGACTATTGCTTTCATTCCCAAGTGTAGGGCTATTATTTTCCGTCTGAGTGGGATTTTGGTAAGCGATAGTACCTCGACATTGGCGCGAGAAGTGCCTATCGTTGCCGTCCCAGCGCGGCGATCGCGCGGAGATCAAGGAATACAGTCATGGGTAACCAGAACATCATCGAATCAATCAACTCTGAATCACTTAAAACGGATATCCCGCGCTTTGACGTCGGCGACACAATCAATGTGCACATCCGAATTGTTGAAGGTGAAAAAGAGCGTATTCAGGTTTATCAAGGAACTCTGATCTCTCGTAAGGGCAGAGGTATTGATGAAAACATTACCGTGCGTCGCATGGTGGGTGATGTTGGTGTTGAAAAGACTTGGCCGATCCATTCACCGTTGATTGCACAGTTTGAAGTCGTTCGTCGTGGCGATGCTCGTCGCGCGAAGCTTTACTTCCTTCGTGATCGCGTTGGTAAGTCACGTCGTCTTCGTGATCGCCGTCGCGGCATGAAGCATATCGAAGGCATGACTACAGTTCATCGCTAAGTCTAACGACGAACAAACGAGTACATTTTCAAACAGGCCTCCAATCCGGAGGCTTGTTTTTTTCAGCGCATAATATCGATTTGATTCATTTGTCGATGAGCTTGATGTCATTGATCACAGGAAAATCTGAACGCCAGTTTTGGACGATCTCAGGATCAATCTCTGCGCTGAGAACAGCTTCTTGATCACCTAGTTCTGCAATAACTTCACCTTTGGGATCGACGATCAATGAGTTTCCTGGATATGGAAGATGTGGGTCGTCGCCTGATCGATTTGCAGCGATGACAAATGCTTGATTTTCTATCGCTCTTGCGATACACAGAGTTCTCCAGTGATGAATACGGGGGCTGGGCCAGTTCGCGCCGATTACAAATGCTTCAGCGCCTTTGAGTAGGCCTTTTCGAAAGAGCTCAGGAAATCTCAAGTCATAGCAGATCGCAGGGCAAACCCTGATTTTGTTGTGCCCGGAGTCCCATTCGTACTGGAGTAATTCAGTATCACCAATATACGATTCTGATTCTCTTCCAAAAGAGAAGGGATGAATCTTGTGGTACTCGCAGAGAGGGATATCGTAGTTGGGAGATGTGATTGTTGCACAGTTCCAAGCTTTTGCTTCTGTAGATGATGGCAATGCTCTTGAGCCATGAATCGTGCAGCCTGAAGTGTCAGCGAGATCCTTGAGGAATTTCAAAGTAGATTCGTTATGATCGATCGCGATTTTTGTATTGAGAGTGAACCCAACATCGAAAAGTTCAGGAAGTACGATCAAATCACCTGATTCAACTGGAGCACTATCGAGCAGATCAACAACTCGTCCGTAGTTCGCAGCTTTGTTTTCCCATACGATGTTGAGTTGGACGATGTGTGCTTGCATAGAACAAATGATAGCGAATGTCGAAGGTTGCAGCGCCGTAGTGGAATGAACATCCTCAACAAAGAGATCCGTTGTCGATCTTAGTTTTCGTGCAGCGTGATTTGGCTGTTGCTTGAATCAAGGATGGGGAGCCCAAGGAGAGTTGAGTGCTTTGCAGTCAAACTCACGCGCCTACCAACAAGTCCGAGAGATTCTTCGCTGTAATTTGTTGAACCATCGATCATGAGCAAGTAGTAGATCTTACTTCCATCTGGTGTCTCTGCAGCAAACATCGGAGGGAGCCCTCCTCGGATACAGAGAACAGCACACGATCGGTGTCCAACGCCGTCTCCTGGTTTCATTGCGCCGAGATAGCATTTGCCGTCAATTATTTCGCCGGTAAGTCTGATCGTGTCGACATGTACTGGGGTTTGCGATCGAGTTGTTGGGACAGATGATTCGAGAGCAATTGCTGATTCTTCATCCTCAAGTTCAATGAGCAATCGGCCATCTCTATTCAGTTCGTATCCGCTGAGAGTGACATGCTTGTCGTAGAATGGGGCAAGTCTCTCATGAGCGCCAAGTTTTCCCATAGAGACAACGAAGATTGCCGGTTTTGTAGAATCATCTGGGATAAGCATTGGATATGGGGATTCAACGAGTGTGCCTGTCCATTGTTGTGCGGCTCCTGTTTCCCAACGTGCATATCCAGGGTCTCGCATCGTTGTTACGATGATGACAGACATCGCAGAAATCCAGAGAAACAGAGTAACTAATAGCGCATTAATAAACTTGCGATATCCCTTTGGAATCGGGAGATATCCAACATAGAACTCATCATTTTGCGGATTGGAGGTTGAGTTATCCATCATACTCCGACGGCTTCGCGTTAAAAATTGGATTGAATTCTGCAGGTTTCACAGGAGTGCCTGGTTCGTTTGCGTTCGGATTTATCATGACTCGATTGCCCTCGATACGAATTTCGTATGTTGGGATCTTTTCAGTGAACGGCGGGGGTGATTGCCCGTTGCTTGCGTTGTATTGATATCCGTGCCATGGGCATGTCACACAACCATCAACGATCTTGCCTTCTCCGAGGGGTCCATTTTGATGTGCGCATACATTCGAGATTGCTGAGAGCGTGCATCCATCTTTGAAAATAGCGATGCGTTCATTCGTATCTATTTGTACAATTTTTGCACGATTGGGTTCGATTTCATCGACAGTGCAAACTTCAACCCAAGGGGATTGTGTGCTTGACATCTTGAACCGAAAATCGCGGCGGAATTCACGTAAACCAGTGATGAGATGAAGAGAAGCAATCAAGACAACACCCGAAGAAATCATCACTGGATAGAGAAGATTCTTCTCTGATTGAATTACTCCAAATACGACATGAGCAATGACAAATGCATAAGCGATATAGACACTCATATGCATTGATTTCCAGAAACTCGGACTTAGGTTTTTGAGCCAGAAATCATGACTCGTTGCGGCCATCACTCCAAAGATAAGCAACGAAACAAATCCGAAGTATTCGTATGGGATACCTCCGGATCGATATGAACCTATAAGGACGGCGGAGATAGGATTCTCAACACCAAATCCGCCATAGAACATAAAGACTAATAATGCGTGCGTCAGTGCTACGAAGAAAAAGATGACACCCAGGTGACGGCGATTGTAGAGTAAAGGGTTGAACTTGCTTGATATACGAGCTAATGGACCAATCGCAAGAATCACATGTAATAGAATTATCGAACATGTTCCAAATGCTCGGATGAGAAGGATCGGAAGTGAGATTTCTTCTGGTGATGGAAACAACAACATCCCAATTCCAACGAACGAAGTTAGATACACGAGAAGAAATGCGATCAAAGTCAGATCGTACACTTTCTTGTGTTTATTCCATTGTACTAACCTGTACGCATTGCTCATTATTTGAATCCAATCCGTGACCAAAGGAGCATGAGAGTTGTTCCAAGGAAAAGGGTCAGGAGAAACCAAACCCATAGATGGGCAGATCGATGTGTACGTTTCATTTGCGAACCCAAATCAAAAGCAACTTAGGCCATAGTAATACAGACCCTGGAATCAGAAGGAGTCGAACGCTTAGAGGAGTGCTAATAGCAACTTCATCTATGCTGCGAGCACCTTTAGCAATAAACGCGATCGCAAATAGGAAACCTACAACTAAGTAAATCGCTAAAGCAATGATTGTCAGTGAGATATAGTTCATCCGCCCCCCGGCAACTGTCAACTACGACACTATCAGTCACACATTTCAAAAATGTCGTACAGCAATACTTATTCATGCTGAACAGAATGGAGGTAGATAGTATTCCAAATTAAGGGGGGTATGGGGTAAAATGCCTGATTTATGTTTTCAAGCTCGGAAAGTTTTGACTGAAAAACATTCGAAAAAGTTTGAGCTTAGTCGGTACAATGGGTGATCCATTGATGTATACTCGAATCAGAGAATATTGAAAGTATCACGGAATCGTAATGAATCAGAATCTCAAACAAAGCAAATCGAAACAGATCAAAGGCAAAAAAAATGCCTGGGTGATCGTATTTGCTTTGAGGGATTGTAGATAGATATCAATCCAATCTCGATGCGGTGCACCTGGGACACATAGTCCGAGGTGTTTTTTTATGTATTTCTAGTTCTCGGGGATCTTGAAAAATCATAGAGCAACGAAAGTCATAGAAATTCAAAGCGGGAATGGGTGACAGTTCATCATGCGGAGACCAATGAAATTCTAAGGTCTCCAAGTGGGGTTTGGGGTCGATGGATGCACGGGACGAATGTTCGTCTCGTGCACCATCGACATTTTTGTGGATATCTTGGAAGATGAGCTTCTGATCCTCGTCTGTATGAGTCTCGATTTCGGTATATTGGAGATATGGAACAAGATCAAAATCGTCGTCGTTTTCTCCAAACTTCCGCTGTAAGCGTCATCGGGGCAAGCTCCGCGATCGCTTTTTCGAAACATGTATCAACTCACGAAGAGCTCGAGACTCTGAAGCCATTAAAAAATGATGGTGACATGGTGTGTATTGCTTCTGGGAATGGATTACAAGCAGTCGAAGAGGCATATGCCAACATGAAAGAAGGGGCAGATACCGCTGTCGCGATTGTCAAAGGAGTCGGGATTGTTGAAGCAGATCCCAACGACATGTCAGTTGGATATGGTGGGCTCCCAAACGAGGAAGGGGTTGTCCAACTCGATGCATCTGTGATGCATGGCCCAACGCACAAAGCAGGATCAGTTGGTGCAATTGAAAACATCCTTCATCCAGCGCAAGTAGCACTCAAAGTTCTTCAAACAACTGATCATGTCATGATCGTCGGGGAAGGAGCATATGAGTTCGCAAGAGCGCATGGATTTGAGAAGAAAGATTTGTTGACAGAGAAAGCTCGGCAAGCTTGGTTACGTTGGAAACAAACCCGGTCAACGCGAGATGATTGGCTCGATCCTGATCAGATGGATTGGACTCAGGATGGAGAACGGATCAGCCATGTTGAGAGGATTCAAGACTCAATACCATTTACTTATGGAACCATTCATTGCTCTGCGGTCAATCAACTTGGAGAAGTCTCAGGATGTACAACTACCAGTGGGTTGAGTTACAAGATCCCAGGACGAGTGGGGGATTCGCCGATCATCGGCGCCGGAATGTATGTGGATAATGATATAGGTGCAGCTGGGGCAACCGGTAGAGGCGAAGCCGTAATCCAAGCATGTGGAGCCTATGCAGTGACCGAAGCAATGGCTCGCGGTATGGAACCAACGCAAGCGTGTTTGAATGCACTCAAGAAGATCGTGAAAAATTCGACGAAGCAGAGGCGCTTAATTCGAGAGGATGGGAGACCTGGGTTTAATGTCATCATGTATGCACTTCGCAAAGACGGTATTCATGGTGCTGCAGCAATGTTCCCAAGAGCAACTTATGCGATTGCAGATTCGAAAGGTTCCCGATTATTGAAATGTGCATCACTATTTGATTGATGCTCACGAGTTCATCGAGAAACCGTCGATGTTTAATTTTGAGACTCCGAAGTTCTACGCAGGAGATTGTTGATGTCTGCTAATCCTATTTTATCTGATCAACTCTATGGGCAGATCACTGTAAATGTGCGCGAAGAGAACCTAAGGAAAAACTTATCGAGAATCCAAGATCGATATCAGGTATCCGAAGAGAAAATTCAGTTCTGGAAAAACCAAGTTGCAAGAAATGAATTTTCTGAAGAAGAGGTCTCATCTGTTCGACAAGCACATCTATCTGCGATTGAACCGGTTCTCAAGGAAACTTCCCAGAGCTGTCGAGGTCCAATTATCCTCGAGGGTGTAAATCCTCCTTGGTTGTTTGAAGCATTGGTCAATGCTCCAACTCCACTCGGTCATCCAAGTTTCAGACAACGGTTGCTTATCCTGCAAGCGGATGTAATTGAGTTCCTAGATGGATTATCGATGAATGATTTTGGTGATGCGCTTGAAGATCATCGCCTTGAGTTTTTTATTGGGGATAATGCAGAGTCGAGATTGATGGAATGGGCGAGTCAACGGATTGATGATGCACCGCCTGCGATCGTAATTCAGAATCCGTTGCTCAAACACAAAGCTTCGCCTGATGCTCATGAGATTATGAAGAAGATAGATTCGCTTTGGACTAACAATGAGTCAGAGTTAGAGTCAGAGATTCAGTCTCGACCAATTCGAGATTCTCGATGGTGGGTTACCCGATACAAATCAGCTTTAAACGGCGACGCTCCATTGCGTGTGTTAATTCCAGTGTCAAGATATACAACTTATCTAAAATACGCAGCGGCGGATGCCGCGCAAGCATTTGAGAAGATCGGGTGTCAAACTCAGATTCTCATCGAAGCAGATGATTCTGCGATGATGTCAAAATGCAATGGTCTTCGAGCTGCGATAGACTTTGATCCTGATCTCATCCTTGCGTCAAACTATACCCGATCCTCGTTGAGCTCATCATTTCCAAAGGACATACCTCACGTATGTTGGATTCAGGACGCGATGGAACATCTGTTTGATAAAAAAACGAGTTCCTCCGTGAGTGAGTTGGATATGTTCGTTGGATTGATTAGTAATTCAATGATTGAAGATTTTGATTTTCCAAAGAGCCAATCATTATGGATGCCTATGGCGGCGCTTCAATCGAAGTTTGCAACAGTTTCTCGATCCAATATTTTTGAATCCGAAATCGCGTGGGTTACGCATCAGAGTGAATCCACAGATCAAATGAAGCAGCGTCTGATTCAAGAGATGCATCTGAGAGCACCGAATGCGGTTGAGCCATTCTCATTGGTGCTTGATCAGGTTGAACAGCTCATATTAGAAAACTCGGAAACCAGTATCAACAAAGGGATTTTCAAAAGGATAGATGAAAACTTTTTCCCGTCAGGTATCCCAGAATCAGCGAGTGGATTACGGAACAATCTGTATCATGTGTTAGTCCATCCTTTTGCAGAACGAGTTTATAGACATCAAACGGTAAAATGGGCCGCGAACATTGCTCGACGCCGGGGATGGCGATTCAAACTCTACGGCAACAACTGGGAGAATCATCCAGAGTTTGCTCAGTATGCTTCGGGATCAATTCGACATGATTCGCAGTTACCAGATTGTTATCGAGGATCAGTTATCCATCTCCACGCGTCTCTCGGACAGATGATGCATCAGCGCGTAAGTGAATGCATTCTTTCTGGTGGATTACCATTGTGTCGAGTGACATTTGATTCGTTTGGGCTCATGACATTGCAGTTCATTGCAGAGTTTGTCAAACAACTTGACTCAGGATCATTACGAGAAGGTGCAAAAGAGATCGACGGTATTTGGCATGTACCGTTTGAGCATTTTTCGGGTGCGCCAGAGTTGCTCAACGAGTTAGTGAGGTTTGGATATCGCAATCAATCGCATATTGATGAAGGCGTGTATAAATGGAACTCGGACCATATCAAATATGGACGGACAATGCTTGATTCACCCAATTTATCAGTAGCAGCAAATATGTTTGCGACGATTTCAGAACTTGGATTTGATGATGAACCGCAACTCGAATCACTCATACATCGAGCGATAGATGATCCAGGTTGGAGAGATTCGCGGGTGGAAAAATCGATCTCTGATTTACCTAAAGAACTTACTATCGAAGGATTTGTAGAAAATGTGATAGAGTTTGTACAGACGAGACTTGAAGTTCTTGCACAGTAAGTCTTTTACTGCGACGAACATACTGTGTTATCTTGATCTGTAGAATAGAGTCGATGGACACGGATTCCCATCGCTTCGATTTTATCTCGCTTTGACCAGATTGTGTCTTCGTATATCCAACTACTAATCAGAAGATCAGTTGCATTGAGGTGCGGTATTTGATCTGATGGATAGATGGGATACCCGATCAATCCCAAGCCTGCCTTTGTAGGGTCATCGTCGACAATCCCAACTATCTCTGCGGGTGATTCTTGTATTGCTTTACTGATATCCCGCGTGTGTTGTCCTGAACAATAAATGAGAACTCGTTTTCCAGCTAGCCGTGACAATGCTTCGCTTGCACGAACAATTGCATCGTGAGGAGTGGATGCGTCGAGTTCTCCTTCTTTGGCGCTATATGACGCTCTCTGGTCTGATGGCCAAGGACGATCTCCCATGGATTCAGCTTTGCAAATAACAGATCGCAATGCATCGATATGTGTAGGGATACTGTGATATTTCAGTGCGTGTTTGTGAGCGTTCGTCGCATAAGTAGATAAATCGATAGAAGATACGGATTCAACTATATCCGCCATTCGAGAAGCAATGATTTCTATCGGAGTGTTCCAGATAGAGTCAACTTTGAATCCTGTTGTACCTTCTTGTACAGCATCATCCGCGCCAGAACGGACTTGAGTGACAATTGGGATACACCCGTTCGCGAGAGCTTCGAGCATCGCAACGCTCTGGCCCTCGTATCGAGATGGTAATATCCATAAGTCAGCCCATTGTAGATAGTCTTTTACTTGGTCGGGTGGGACCGATCCGATGAACTCAATCTGTTTTTGTTGCTTTGTTTTCTCTATTAAAGAATCCATCTCTTCGCCGTCGCCTACGACTTTAAACTCGAAATCAATACCACGATCATCCAGCTCCTCAGTAAGGAGAGGAAGGACACTGATTCGTTTTTGGTATTCATCGAGTCGGCCTGTATACACGAGTCTGATTGCTCGATTAGATTGAGGTTCTTTGTTAGGGCACTCAAGCTCTACTTGGACTGGGTACGGAATATGGACAATGTCATTTTGCCTGTGTGGGAGAGTTCGTTTTGCAATGGATTCGAGTTCTCGACTAACTGGGACAACTGCGTGGATAATTGAGTCATAGCGTCTGCACAAAGCCGAGTCATATTCGTTGTCAGAATGTATCCATGATAAAACGCGAACGAGTTCGGGATTCTTAATCGCGATTTGAGCGATAGCGCCATAACAATCGCCGTGAAGATTTGGAGAGACGATAACTGGTTTGCCTGTTTGCTTGTGAATGTCCTTGATCGTGCCAAGGTAATGCTCAACGAGAAGATCAATGTTCCCATTGAGGGTGTGTATCGATGGAGCATTTTCAAGAACAGAAATAACATATGGCGCTAGGAATTCGGGAACTGAATCGCCTGGAGCTGTATGAACAAGGAGCCCCGCATCGATAGATTGTGCTCGTAGTCCGCGAATTGCATTGAGTGCCCAGGTGGTTATGCCGCTTACTCTGAGATGATCAGGCAGAATGATGAGCATTCAATCTCCATGTTTGATTTGTACAAAGGTTGACTCGTTCTCAATGCAATTAATAGCGTTTAGATTATACTCAATAACCCTATTGGTCTCAACAATACAGACATCGGTGACTCGAGTATTCGATTGGTATTTACACTGAGCGCAACGCAGACCCTGTATGAATCATGTGGACTATAGTTGATACCTATGCAACTGAGTGTGAATATACCATCATATAAACGTCCCGAAGTTCTCAATAACTGCTTGATACATTTGTCGAATCAATCGAGTCTCCACGATGTTGAAATTCTCATTGGGTTAGATGGGCCTGCGGATCAAACTCCAGATCCTGTAGTGCCCGAATCCATTCAAGCGTGCACAATGGTCACCAGATTTCCAAAGCACGGCCATATTCCTATTCGTAACGCACTGCTCCAGCAATCAAAAGGCGACATAGTACTATCAATGAATGATGATTCATATGCATCACCAGATTTGATTGCGACTCACATTGCAATGCATAAACAAGGCAGTCGAGTTGTTGCAGGAAAAAGTACTTGGAATAAAGTTCAATCACCAACCATGTTTGATCGATTTATTCAAGAGTCAGATCTTTTATTTTTCGAACAAAATGAAATCACGAATCCTGTCAAAACACACTTTCGCAACTGCTTTGGGCTCAATATGTCTTTCCCTAAAAAGTTGGCAGTTGAGTCGGGCGGATTCCCAGAGATGATGAATTGTTATGGGCATGAAGATATTGAACTAGCGTATCGTCTTGAACAAGCAGGAGCTGATATCTGGTATCAACCGAAGGCATGTGTCGTACATGATCACCGTTATTTTCCAGATGATGTGCTACGACGAGAATACCTGTTAGGGCGGGCGTCTAGAAGCTACGCAGAATACAACCCTGAGTTTGCTTTTGATTTACTCAAGCGAGACTTGCTTGATCCTGAAATAATTAGTTACTTTGTTCAAAATCTAAAACTTGAACAACGAGATGCGATTCGAATTGAGCAATCTTTTCGAGCGCTTTCAGATGCGCCCCCAACTGAGCATGATCTTACAAATCCACGGGTTTTGCGAATGCTCGAAGAGCACTGGGTATTGCTCAAGCGATTTCTCTGGCGATGGGGGGTGGTAGACTCATCGTATGGTTTAAATCCTAGATGGTCACTCGTCGAAGAGATGTCGTTCGATAACGAACAATTCTTGAGCGTTCGATGAATTCTTGAGTTTGAACACGCAGTTCTATCTAGGAATCAAGAGTATTTGGATATGATCGGATGAGCATTCATGGAATGATTCCATGGGTATCCGCACGCTGTCTGGAGATAATGAGTATGTCTTTTGATCCTGTCCAATCGCTTTCGAGAGTCCGCCACGAATTCGGAGAACACGGCGGCGTAAACATGTCCATAGAAGCATCCACAACCTATACGGTGATGGCTGCTGAGATCATGCCTGAGATTTTTCAAGGGCACAAGAATCCTGAGCAGGGTGGGTGTTTCCTATATGGCCGACACTTCAACCCTACCGTGTATGTACTGGGTCGATACCTCGCAGCAATCGAGGGGACCGAAGCCGGATACGCAACAAGTTCAGGGATTAGCGCGATTGCATGTTCATTGATGCAAATCTGTGGTCCTGGAGATGAGATCGTTGCATCCAACGCAATCTACGGCGGGACCTTCGCATTACTCAAAGAGTTCTTTCCTCTCAAGACAGGAATCCAAGTTAAGTTTGTAGACATCTCAAACATAGACGAAGTGCGTTCAGCAATTTCTCCAAAGACGAAAGCAATCTTTACTGAGTCAATCTCAAACCCAACGATGGTCATTTCAGATATTCCACAACTCGCAGATTGCGCCCACAAGGTAGGTGCAAAGCTGGTAGTGGATAACACATTTAGTCCGATGTTGCTCTCGCCTGCACAACACGGAGCAGATGTCGTAGTTCATTCATTGACTAAGTTCATCGGGGGCGCTTCAGACATCATCGCGGGTGCAGTTTGCGCATCCAAAGAGTTTATCACTGAGTTGATGGATCTTCATACTGGCGCCATTATGTTGCTGGGCCCAACAATGGATCCAAGAGTTGCGTTTGATTTGTCGTTGCGATTGCCCCATTTGGGATTGCGAATGAAAGAGCACTCTCGTAGAGCAAAGTACTTCTCAGAGAAGTTGAGTGAGCTTGGATTACCAATCTCGTATCCTGGACTCTCGAGTCATCCTCAATATCAACTACTTGAGTCGATGACGAATCCTGGTTTCGGAGCAGGTGGGCTCTTTGCGCTTGATCTAGGAACGACTGATCGTGCATTCGAGTTTATGAATGATCTTCAACAGAACGAGGGCTTTGGGTTCCTCGCTGTCAGTTTGGGATACTTTGATACACTCATGTCATGTTCTGCGAGTTCAACATCCTCAGAACTGACAGATGATGAGCTCAAAGAAGCGGGGATTGCTCCTGGGTTGGTGCGAGTGAGTTTGGGTTACACGGGGACTCTCGAAGATCGTTGGGATCAGTTCGAACGAGCGCTCAAACGAGTCAATATGATTTGATTCGATTGCATGATCTATACAATGAAGTATAAATGAGCCTGGAGGGACTCGAACCCTCATGGGTTTTACCCCGGCGGATTTTAAGTCCGCTGCGTCTACCAATTCCGCCACAGGCTCTTGTTCGAGACGAATCGCGACGATTGTATCCTGCTTTGGGTCAATAAGAACCTTTTTGGATGCACAATTCCGATCAAAGATCTGTTTGATCGAGATAAATCATTGCTTCAAAAGCGACTTTCTGAGTAGATAGCCATGGTTTTGATTTGCAATTCAAGTTCTCTTGCCAAGAATCATGCAAACGGTTTGGTTGTACATACTCACGCAAGACGAAAGAGCTTTCGCAAGGGAGAAGTACCATGGGAACGGGTGATCCACACGGACAGGCAGTCGCAGCATCTGCGAAATGGCAATCGTCGAGTGCAAGTGTCGAACTTCCAAATCGTCGCATCGAAGAAATCTTCGCGTGTGATGTATTCGATCTTCGAAAAATGAGAGAACGGCTACCAAAGAATACGTATGACGATGTTATTCGTGTCATGGAGAACCGAGGGAAACTCTCGAGTGATAATGCCGAAGTCATTGCGACAGCAATGAAAGATTGGGCAATCGAGCGCGGCGCTACGCATTACACACACTGGTTCCAGCCGATGACGGGGCTTACCGCGGAGAAGCATGACTCTTTGATCTCACCCGATGGTCAAGGTGGAGTAATGTATCGTTTGTCTGGATCAAACTTGATTCAAGGCGAACCCGATGCTTCAAGTTTTCCATCTGGGGGACTCCGAGCAACATTTGAAGCAAGGGGATACACCGCATGGGATTCAACTTCTCCTGCGTTCATTGTGCGTGGAAAAAACTACGCGACTCTTTGTATCCCAACTGCGTTTGTTAGTTGGAATGGAGAGGCGCTTGATAAGAAAACGCCTCTGCTTCGTTCGATTGATGCGCTTGATAAACAAGCGACACGGATTCTAAAAATCTTTGGGACTGATGAGGGAGTGAAATCAGTCGGATCAACACTTGGTGCAGAGCAAGAGTATTTCTTGATTGATCGGAACTTGTACTTTGCTCGTCCGGATCTTGTGAGCTGCGGTCGAACCTTGTTCGGTGTGATTCCGCCGAAACATCAACAGTTAGACGACCACTACTTCGGTGCGATTCCACCACGCGTGAACGCGTTTATGGCGGAGTTTGAAGAAGAGCTCTTTCGACTTGGAGTTCCTGTCCAGACTCGGCACAATGAAGTTGCTCCAGGGCAGTATGAGATTGCTCCACTATTCGAAGCAACGAATATTGCGTGTGATCATCAAGCAATCCTGATGGATACTTTAAAGAAAGTCGCAGGCCGATTTGGTTTCGTTGCGTGTTTGCATGAGAAACCATTTGCTGGAGTGAATGGTTCTGGTAAGCACAACAACTGGTCAATCTCAACGGATACTGGAAAGAATCTACTTGATCCAAAGGGTGAAACACACACAAATATTCAGTTCATGACATACCTGTGCGCAGTAATCCGTGCAGTACACATCCATGGGGATTTGCTTCGAGCAACAATTGCAAGCGCATCGAATGATCATCGGCTTGGTGCAAACGAGGCCCCTCCTGCGATTATCTCGATTTTCTTAGGTGATATGCTTACAGATTTGATCGAGCAGTTGGAATCTGGTAAGCCTCAAAGCACAATCCAAGGCGGCGAGCTAGATCTCGGTACCTTCTCACTTCCCGCGCTTCAACGAGATTCGGGTGATCGGAACAGAACAAGCCCATTTGCGTTCACAGGGAACAAGTTCGAGTTGCGTGCGGTGGGATCGACCGCTTCTGTGTCTTGGCCGAACACGGTGATCAACACGATTGTTGCAGAAAGCTTGGATGAGATTGCGTCGAGTATTGAGTCAAAGCTCGATTCAGATTCGAGCGAAGAACGACGCGACGAGGTAGTGCGTGCGGTTCTCTCAGATTTGATCAAAGAGCACAAGGCAATCATTTTCAACGGCGACAACTATTCTGATGATTGGCAGGTAGAAGCTGCGAGCAGAGGGTTGCCCAACTTGCGATCAACTGCAGAAGCTTTGCCGGCGTTAACGACTGAGAAGGTTGAATCGATGTTTGCGAAGTACAAGGTGCTTTCAAATACTGAACTCCACAGTCGAGCAGATATCTTTGCAGAGAAGTACATCACTGAAATTTCAATCGAAGCTCAACAAATGACTGTTATCGCAAGAACCATGATTCTTCCGGCTGCGATGATGCATCAGAAGAACATGGCGCAGACAACAATCGCAACGAAAGAAGCAGGGGTTGATGCTTCTGAGTTGAAATCGATGCTTGAGTTGTTTTCAGCATTGATTTCAGAGTTTCGAACTAAAATGGATCAGTTAGAAGTTGCTCGAGTAGTTCCAGAATCAGATCCAGTTGGACAATGTGTCTACTGTCGCAATGAGATTGTGCCCATGATGGAGCAACTGCGTTATCTCGGAGATCAACTCGAGACACATATCGAAGCAGATCTCTGGCCGATGCCTAACTACGACAAACTGCTTACTTTACGATAGTGGAGTGTGTGTCTAGTAATTTGAGGTTAATTCCTTGGTTATTAGGGTAATAGCTGGTTCAAGGTGCGCAAAATTTGTGTAGCAATGGTCAATACCGACTCAATTGTTGGTCATCGAGAAAAGACCCATTAATCGGGCAAAGTGAAGAGCAGTATTTGTCGATTCACGACGAGTACTGTGCCTTACTTGTTCAAGGTTCTGTGAAAACGGAATCAAAATAATGGAGTCTATCAATGGGACTGAAATCAAAATCAGGAGAGCTATCTTTTGGGCTCTCAACTAAGATTATCGGATTAACGCTTGTGATTCTTATCGCAGTCGTTGCTGTTAACTACGTCGTCTTCCTTTCAGGGTACAAGCATGACATGCACGATTCGCTTGTTGATCGTGCTTCAGGATTTACTGCAGTCGCGGATTCAGCAAAGAACAGCGCTTCTGATAAAGTAGTCAATGGGGATGTCAACACAGAAGAAATGCTAGAGAATGCTCTCGAAAAAATAGACAATGGAACCCATTATTCTGATACACGCTTTTTTAAATCGATCCCTGTTATTGTCGGTTGGGAAGCAGCTGCGGCAGCGGCGGAAAATGAAGGGTTGAACTTTCATATTGTTGCACTCGAAGCTCGTAACCCTGAAAATGCACCAGCTTCTGGAAGTTTTCGTGAGACAATGCTAAAGGATCTGACTGCGTCATATAAAAGTACAGGACTAGAAACTGTTTCCCGTGTTGATGAAGAGACGAATACTCTTCACTACATGCGTGCGATAACGCTTGATCAATCATGTATGTCCTGTCACGGTGATCCAGCAATCTACGACGAACGAGATGAAAACGGAAAGTACGATGGTAAAGATGCGCTTGGATTCCGATTCGAGAGTTGGGAACCTGGTTACATGCACGGTGCGTACGAGGTTCAGATGCCGCTCGATAGTCTTGACGCGAGTGTGCTCGGATTCTTCGGAAAAGGCTTAGCTTGGACGGCGCCAGTTGTCATTATTGCATTTGGATGCTTCTTAGTCATCATGCGTCGATTGCTCGCGCAACCATTAGCGAAGGTTGTTGAAATCATGCAAGTTGCAGGTGACGGAGATCTCACTCAACGAATCGAACTAAATCGTGGAGATGAAATCGGTAAGCTCGCAACTTGGTTCAATACATTTCTCGACAACCTCTCGGGTATGGTCAACGAGATCCGAAACACTTCACAATCAGTTGCAAGTGCTTCGGGTGAAATCGCTGCTTCTGCTGAGGAAATGGCTTCTGGATTGCAAGAGCAAGAAACCCAGACCCAGCAAGTAGCAGCAGCAGTAGAAGAGCTGAGTCAATCAGTTACTGAAGTCGCTGCAAAGTCTTCCGATGCAACAAATGCTTCTGAGGAAAGTCAGCACCTTGCAGAAGAAGGCGGCAATGTCGTTCGTTCAACAGTTGAGGAAATGGAAGGGATTGCGACTGAAGTGAATGCTTCTGCGCAGACTATTAACTCACTGGGTGAGCAGAGCGAGAAGATCGGAGAGATCATTGCAGTGATTAATGACATTGCAGATCAGACCAATCTCCTTGCTCTTAACGCCGCGATCGAGGCGGCTCGCGCTGGAGAACATGGGCGAGGATTCGCAGTCGTTGCAGATGAAGTTCGAAAACTCGCAGAACGGACAACACAAGCAACGGAAGAAGTTTCATCTAGTATCCGTGGTATCCAGGGGGAGACAATCTCTGCTGTCCAACGAATCGAAGCAGGGTCTGAGCGAGTAGGCCGCGGTGTCGAACTTGCAAACCAAGCAGGGTCTTCACTTGAAACAATCGTTGGAGGCTCAAAGAGTGTTCAAGGCATGGTTCAAGATATCGCTGCAGCAGCAAACCAGCAAGCAACTGCATCAGATGAAATCGCTCGTGCGATTGAAAACATATCGTCGGTCACTCGACAATCCAGTGAAGGTGCTGGCCAAGCATCGCAAGCTGCTGGAGAGTTGGCGCATCAAGCAGAGCAGTTGATGACCCTAGTTGGTCGTTTCAAAGTGGAATAGTTAGAAGTAATCTATTGTTAAGATCAATTCTTACACCCACTTAATGTGGGTGTTTTTTTATAGATGTTGTATAAATACATCTGTTGGCAAGTTAAGTTAGATGTAAAATCCAACTTAATTAAGGGGTGTGTGGTATATATAAACATACATTTGTTAAAAACAGCTTTCTTTATGCACAACTCTGAGTATGTTTGAATCCGATCACTCATTGTCATGTGAAATTATAAACTCCGAACTCTGAACAAGCTCACAGTACACAATGGAGCTTGTATATGAATGAGGCTGCAAAATTATCTGGGTTTAAAGTTGGACTTTCAATGAAGATCGCAAGCGCTACGCTTGTGATTTTGATTGCGGTCGTCGCTGTTAACTATGTTATATTCCTCAAGGGATATCGAACAGACATGCAAGCATCAATGATGGAACGAGCGTCCGCGTTCACTGCAGTTGCAGAAGAAGCAAAGGTTGATGCTTCAGAGAAGTATCTTCATAATGAAGTTAACTTAGAGAAGTTGCTCAGTGATGCGTATGAGCAAATAGATTCAGGAACTCATTATAGTGATACTCGGTATTATGCTTCGATTCCTGTGATCGTTGGGTGGAATACTGGGGTCAAGGCTGCAGAAAAGGAGCATCTTGATTTTAGTATTGTTGCACTTGAAGCAAGAAATCCTGAGAACGCTCCTAAGTCTGGGAGCTTCAAGGAGAAAATGATCAGAGACCTGACAGAGAGTTACAACTCAACCGGTGAGACCACCCTCGGGCGCATAGATGAAGAGACAAATACGATACACTACATGAGAGCGATCACGCTTGATGAATCTTGCATGACTTGTCATGGTGATCCCGCGGTCTATGACGAAAGAGATGCTGAAGGTCGATATGACGGGAAAGATGCACTTGGATTCAGATTTGAAAATTGGCCTGTCGGATACATGCACGGCGCGTATGAAGTGACAATACCGCTTGATATGGTTGACGCACATGTTGCAGGGTTCTTTCAACGCGGAGTAATGTTTACGATCCCGCTTGTTCTTATCGCCGGCGGCGGACTCATAGTTATTCTTCGCAAGCTACTCACTAATCCCTTGGGTTCACTCATCGAACGTATGACTGACATTGCTGAAGGCGATGGAGATCTAACAATGCGTGTTGATGAAAAAAGAGGAGATGAGATCGGCGAGCTCGGGAAAAAATTCAATATCTTCATCTCTCGAATTCATGATCTTGTCGTGTCATTCTCGGGAGCAGCTTTCGAAGTTGCGGGAGCATCAACAGAGATTGCTGCAAGCTCAGAGCAGATGGCGTGCGGTATGAAAGAACAGAATGAGATGATTACCCAGATATCCGCAGCCGTTGAGGAAATGTCTGCAAGCGTTGTTGGGGTTGCTAGTAATAGTGCAGCGGCTGCGAAGAGCGCTGCGAATTCAGGAGATGTTGCAGTCAGAGGTGGAGATGTAGTTTCCCAAACCATTGCTGGGATGGAGACAATTTCAACTGCTGTGAACTCTACTTCTGAGAGTGTCACAGAGTTAGGTAAAAGAGGCGAACAGATCGGTGCGATAATTGAAGTTATCAATGATATCGCGGATCAAACAAACTTGCTCGCACTGAACGCCGCGATTGAAGCTGCACGAGCAGGTGAACACGGACGGGGGTTTGCGGTAGTTGCAGATGAAGTTCGGAAACTTGCAGAACGAACGACTATTGCAACACAAGAAGTTTCAGAATCTATTCGTTTGATTCAAAACGAAACTGGAGATGCAGTATCACAGATGAGTGAAGGTACAAAGCAGGTCTGCGAAGGAGTAGAGAAAGCAACGATGGCCGGAGAGAGCTTAGAGCAGATTGTTGCAGGAGCTGAAGAAGTTCGCGTGATGATTGAATCCATTGCAGCAACTGCTGAAGAGCAATCCGCAGTTGCGGAACAGATTAGTCAGAGCATACAAAATGTAAGCTCAGTCTCAAATCAAGTCGGAGAAGGGACGGCACAAGCCGCGCAAGCTGGTGAGCAGTTGTCTATAAAAGCTGAGCAGTTGCTTGGGTTAATCGGTAAGTTCCAGGTTCAAGCAGATGATCGTCGTGTAACGGAAGGGTCTGCACCTGAGGGGATGGATGAAAGAAGATCGATGCTTGTCCCACCTTTGGATTGATCAATCAATATACCCATTGACGGGCTGATCGGGTTGGGCAACCAACTCGGTCAGCTTGTTTTATATGGACTCTTCATATTTCAGTCTAACCTTACTATACAACAACGAGATTGATATTTGATATCGGTCCTAGATGTCGAATTTGCTGGCGCAGTTCGAATATATCATCCTGCTTTCCTCGTTTCACACGCAGAGTATTTGGATATTCAGTGTGAATAGATCGCGATTTACCGCGGAGGAAACAAAACGATGCAAGTTCAACCTTTCCAACTAACAGGGCTCCTTGGAGCTGTCGTTCTTTCCGCAGGTCTTGCGTCTACGCTTGCGATTGCAGATGAATCGAAAGAATCAGATTCAGCGCAGCAATCGCAGAGCGGCGAAAAGCAAGAGGTCTCAACAGACGCAGATGATTCATCCAAAAATCGATTGGATGAGCAATCGAATGAGCAAAGTGACACGATTGAAGTTCGGATTAGTATGCCCGATGGGCGGGTGATTGTTCGCCGCGAACCAGCGCGTAGATCATCCTCTAAGAGGAATCTACCTCCTACAAGTCGAGTTTCAAAGACTCTTCCAGATGGATCACGGATTAGTTACGGCGGCCGTGGAGTAAGCGGGGGATCGAATGCTTCTTCTGCACGGACGGGTGGCGCTTCAGGTGGCGGAGGGAGTTCGTCAGCACGCAGTAGTGGCGGCGGCGGCGGAGGTTCTTCAGCATCAGCAAAGGACTCAAGATCAAACATATCCACGAGTACATCTATGGGATCTGGTGCAGAGGAGGCTGAGCTCCTAACAAATGAGCAAGGTTCTTCAGGAGCATCACTCACGCCGAGAGCATTCCATTCAGGTGGATCAAACCAATCCAACAGTTCTGGATCAACTTCGACAGGGTCAAGTACTTCCAATACAGGTTCTCAATCATCAAACTCTGCAAACAATCGAACAGTGCCGACAGTTGGTAGTGCACAGTACAGCCAAGATGGTGCAGTTGGTGGACAACGCGTTGAGTTCCATGATTCAGGAATGGGCGCTGCAGTTATCGGGAACACAGTATATTTCATCGGTGTTGAACTAGTTCAATCTGATCAAGCATTCGAAGTAATCACAGGTACTCAAGTCGGAGGCGACTCCGTGATGATGCAGGACACGCGGATGTCTACAAGTACAACCGATGTTCTCAGTACCTGGAATACAGGCGCGAGTACGATCAAACTTGATTTTCCATCTGATACAATCGTTGATCTGAGAATGTTCTCACAATCTGTTGACGCAGGACATCCAAATCGTATCGAAAGAACCTGGACTGTCCGAATCCGTTAACCTTTGCTAGGTGTAATTGCCGAAATCTGGGATATGTCCCGTTTCGAATCTAACCTTTCATTTCTCGTTCCGACTCCTGGACAAATCAAGGTGTATGTCGGATCGTTAGAATCACATTTGAATCCCACACTCGCTCGATTCTTATCAAGCGAAGAACTCGCACATGCGAGTTTGTTTCATTTTGAAGCCGATCGGATTGGATATCAGGCACAACGAGGGCTCTGGCGTTTAGGTGCTTCGGCGATCACTGGGATTGAGCCTGGAGAGATCATCATCGAACCAGATGAGTTTGGAAGACCATATTCACGAGAAGTTCAAGGCTCCAACTGCGACATCAATGTCTCAAGGACAAAAAATGCTTGTGCATTGGTTGTTTCCAAAAACCAACGGTGTGGGATTGATGTTGAACATGTGGATCCATCGATTCCAGATCGGAAATTGGTCGCAATGTTGACATCGAGTAAGTCGAGAATCGATGAAATGACCCAGGATTGCGGATTATTTTATCAAACTTGGACTCAGATTGAATCTGTGTTGAAAGCAGACGGCAGGGGGCTCGCAGATGGGATTCATCGAGCAGAGTATGTCGATTCGATCTCAGATGTTCGCACTCAGTGGCGAATTGATTCGAAAACATGGCTAACTGAGTCGATCTCTACCCCATCTGACGTCGTAGGGACTGTAGCGTTTGAGCGTGTTGTGACGAGGGTGATGCAGATCTCTGAGGGGGATATAGAGGATGCATTGACGACGCGCATTCTCTGCGCATTGAGAGATTGATTTGTTTCCTAGACTGATCTTGAGAGCCCCCCAAAGCGGGCGAAGAGATCAGCCGATAGTTCGTGTAGTTCCAAGAATGAGTGGTGCGCGTTTGTCTTCTGACATCGGTGCCCATGATTGTAGTTTTGGATGGGTTCGAGCGGGTTTTGAGGGTACAGCTACATTTGCGAATTGAATATGTCCACTATTGAGTCACCAACTAAACCATCTGACATCATCCAATCGATCCGATCGATGATTGTCCTCTATGGATCCGTACGATCTACGCCTCTAGCTCGGCGGATAGATCGAAGTCTTCTCGATCTACCTCTTGTGTCAGGGTCAATTACTTCACATCATATGGCAAATGCTCAAGCGTGCGCTCGTCGATTTGATTTACAAAATCTAGAAATGCGTGTCCTTGTTGATACTGAGAGTCGGCCTCCGACGAACTTAGGGAAGACTGATCTCGTGAACTGTGTTGTTCAGGAAGATGCGTCTCCCATTCGTGGGGTTGCTGGAGTGCTCTCAGATGCAACAAAGGAAATGGCTGATGACGATTACATAATTGTCAGCTCAGGTGCTCAGGTTTTTCTCGAGCCTTTGAGCGATCTAGTACATGCGATGGCTAAGAAGACCGCAGATGTATCCTTTGTGTCATGTATGGATGGTGCTCCTGTTGGGGTTTGGCTTATCCGATGTGGCGTGCTCAAATCGGTAAACAACATTGGATATGTTGATCTCAAAGAACAATCGTTAGAAGCTTGGAAGATGGAACACAAAGTTTCTGTTGTTGAACGCCATCGTGCATATGCACATCCAACTCGGTCATTAGCAGAATATCTTAATGCGATTCGTGCTGAAACTGCTGGATTCGGATCCGGAGCAACAATTGACGAAGATCCGTATCGTGAAGAGTGGGAGAGTACTTTTTCGATTGTTGAACCGGATGCAAACGTCGCGGACGATGTTATCCTCCATGATTCGATCGCACTCAAAGGCGCGACAGTTGGAAAAGGTGCTGTTGTTGTGCGTTCAATTCTTTGTCCTGGTTCTGTTGTAATGCCAGGCGCTCGGGTGATCGACAAAGTGCTCACGGGCACAGTTAAGAAGGCGAGGTCCTAATGAAGTTCTTCCCTTCAAGATATGGTTGGAGTATCAAACAAGCGGTCTTGCTTGTAGTGCTTGTAACTGCAGCAATTTTTGCAGCTGTGAGTCAATGGCAAGATATCTTGCTCATTGCGCTCAACGACGAAGAATCGAGTCACATAATTCTTGTGGTCCCGATCGCAGCGTGGCTTGTTTGGATTCGTCGTATTCGATTTCGACGCTGTCCGCCTCACGCTAGTTGGTTTGGAGTGTTGATAATTCTAGCAGGATGTTTGCTTGCTTATCTCAGTTACCAAAATGCGTTTCAAGCAGGTTGGCACGCAGGTGCAGTACTCATGCTTATCGGCGCGATCATTTCAGTTGTTGGATCACAGGTTGTTGCAAACTTTGCACCCGCTGCAATGATCCTTGTATTGCTGGTGCCAATCCCTGGGAACATTAGACTCGCGATTGCAGGCCCATTACAAAATGCAACTGCGAGGGTGACTACGACTCTCTTGGAAACAATGGGTTTTTATGTAGAACGATCTGGAAACCTTGTCAACATTAATGACATGCCCGTTGCGGTTGCAGAAGCTTGCAATGGTATGCGGATGGTTTTCGCACTCGTCTTAGTTTCGTATGCGTTTGCTTTTTCGGTTCCATTGAGAAACTCGGTTCGGTTAATGGTCCTGTTGTTGAGCCCGATCGCAGCGATAGTGTGTAATGTGATTCGATTGGCGCCAACAGTGATTCTTTATGGAAATGCACCACAAGATATCGCGGATAATTTTCATGATATCGCGGGTTGGCTTATGTTGCCTGTCGCGTTCTTGATGTTGATGGGTGCTACTCGTGCTCTCAGATGGGCAATGGTTCCTACATACCGATTTACATTGGCAACCCAATCATCGTGATGAATGACTGAAGAAAGACGAACTTGATTAATAAACTTGCCATCCCGGTTGCATTCATACTCCTCATTATTGTTGGATTGGTTCGCGCCAATCCAGGTGATAAGGAAGCGATCGAGTTGTACCACGAGCAAGTCGCAGATGTCATCAATCGCACTCCTGTTGATATAAATGGATGGGTCGGCGAGCAAGTCCCAATCCCTCAGGCCGCGACGAATCTGCTTCGTCCGAATGCGATGGTTGCACGCAGATATCAACATAACGAGCAAGCAGTCTCTGCAACACTCTTGATTGTCCAATGTCGTGATACACGAGATATGGCAGGGCACTACCCGCCGCGTTGTTATCCTGCAAATGGATGGATGGAAGCGGGTGAGAACCCAGTCAGCATGTTCTCAAGTTCAAAGTATGCATTAAGGCAGTACGGGTTCCATCGAGTTGCAGGCAAAGTTGAACGCGATATCAGCGTATACAGCTTGTTTGTTTTGCCCAACGGCTTGCAAACAGTTTCGATGAAAGATGTTCGGAAGTTAAGTGCTGATTATGAGTATCGGAAGTATGGGGCTGCCCAACTTCAGGTTGTGATCGATGGGCAAGTCGATCCTGAACTCCGGAAATGGATACTTGATGAAATGGTTGTGATTGCGCAGCCTGCGATTGATGCAGTGCTCAACTCGCAAGTTGAACACAATGATGTTGAGGGGAGCAACCCATGAATGCGAGTCAAATGAACTGGGAATCTGAGAGCGAGCAAGCACATACAAATGTTTTTGTGCTTGTTCATCGCATGCTTCGTGGGAAATACATCCTAACGCTGGTTCTTGCATCAATCTTTGGGCTCGTGGGCGGCACTCTGGGATATATGTCTCAAGAACCACAGTTCAAGAGCGTTGGATTGATCCGTATCCAACCAACTCTTCCTAAGGTTTTGTATGACTCAGAGCAGAGTACTGCTCCAAAGATGTTCTCTAGTTTCGTAAGTTCACAAGCTGAACTGATCCGAAACGGCGATGTGATTCAAAATGCAATTGAAGCAGACGAATGGGAACCAGTAAGAAGATTGTCAAGCATTTCAACTCCTTCAGATATCCAACGAGGACTCTCAGTTCGGCCTGATCGTCGAGCTCAGGAAATCATTACTGTATCGTATAGCCACGAGAATCCTTTGGTTTCGACCGCAATTGTGGGTTCAGTGATGAATGCATACCTTGCAAAGTACGGGAAAGAAGGAAGTATTGATAACCCTGAGATTGTGAATGCGTTGAAGAAACGACGCGTAGATTTGATGGCTCAACGAGACAGCTTGGATAGCCAGATCGCAAATAGAGTTTCAAGTGTAGGGACTGAAAACCTGACGCCTTTGATTCAGAACTCACTTCTCAAGATTCGACAGTTCGATGCAGAACGAAAAAAATATTCTGATCAACTCGCGATGTATGAACAGTTTGAAGACTCTAAGAGCAACTCGGGTTCAGATTCGATGACGATTGAAGAAGCAATGGTTGTCGATCCGATGATTGCGGATTTGTTCAATCGTCGCAATGGATTAGTAGATGCACGCGAAGAAATGATGATTTCAGAGGGGTTACGAGAAGAACACCGTGATGTTCGTCGGATCACTTTGATGATTGAAAATTCACAGACTCAGATTGATAAACGACTAGAGGAGCTTCGATCAGGGGATATTGCTTCAGTTCCAATCTATGAAGATGGGAAACAGATCCTCTCGCAGAATGTACTCAATGCGAGAATTGCCCGTATTGATGAGAGTGCAGGAATCGAACAAGCAAAGCTTGGTGAACTGAACACAATCAGTATCAATCTCGAATCCCTGAAGGAAGATCGATCGGGTGTACAACAATCGATTTCAGAAGTGAATCGTCGTTTGGATCAGATCGATACCGAGTCTCAAGTTGATAACATGAAAGATACACTCGGGAAAATCAGTATCGCTGGTAAAGCGACTGAGCCTAGAGAACCTACTTCTGATCCTCGAAAGAAACTCGCATTAGTTGGGTTTGTTGGTGCTAGTTCATTACCGATCTTTGTTGTGCTTGGTTTGGGATACTTTAGTCACAAGATTCAGTATTCAGATGACAACATCCTCTCAGGAGCTAGCTCAGGCATTATTGGGATGTTACCAGATCTAGGAGCATCTCTTGCAAATCAAGAGCTTGCAACTGCTTCTGCGTTTGCAGTTCATCAGATCCGATCTCAGCTCCAGATTAAAGCTGAAGTTGGACAACCTCAGGTGTATTGTGTCACGAGTCCAGCGCCACAAGACGGGAAAACGAGCATGATTATTGCGCTCGGGCTTTCATTCGCAGAGAGTGGTGATCGAACCTTATTGTTGGATCTTGATTTCATCGGCCGCGGATTGAGCGTTCACTTTGGATATCCCAATGCAGATAGTTTAGCAGAAGCAATTGATTCTGAAGAGCAAACAAATGAGCTCATCCAAGATACAGACTTTGAGGGGTTGCACATCTTACCTGCAGGGTATGGTGATGATGAACGAGTGAGCAGGTTAGCCCCGCGATCTGTTGCGAGATTGATCAAGCATGTTCGGAAGGACTTTGATACAATTTTGATCGATACAGGACCCATCCTTGGATCAGTTGAAGCAGTGTTTGTTGCTCCTCAAGCTGACGGGGTGATTATGGTCGTCGGACGCGGGCAATACAAACCACTTGTAAAGAAAGCGATTGATCAGGTGAATGCAGTAGGGGGTCACATTATTGCAACTGTCTTCAATCGTGCATCGATTCACGAGTTGCGTGAAGCATCCAGTAGCATGTCTGTCCACTTCTCTCGTCAAGTTTCACGACAACAAGAGGATGTTGATAACAGGCCGACGATGCGAGTTGGACCAGTTGCGGGATCACTTTTTAGTGCAAAAGCAAAGTCTGTTGATACTCAGCCTCCGAGGAGTACCGGATCATGATCGCGCCTGCACACGATGAATCGGTACATACACTTTGGGGATTAACCCCGATCCAGCTTCATGCGAGGTTCTGGAAATCACGAGGAATTCAGGTTATTCCGAGTGGTTCCCCTGGAATCAAGATTGATAAGCATGCAGAGTTGTATCTTCTAGTTAATCGGTCTCACCTAGTTGTGATGCCTTTACCTAAGTTGCTTGAGTTGATGTGTTGGTTGAATCCAGATTTGCTCATGATTCGTCTTGCGGATCGTCGCACACTTGATTATCGAGAACTTGTCGATGCGCGTCCTGATGGACAGTTTCTTCAGTTCCGAAGAGTGTATGAATCTGGAAAGAGTCAGCGCCATGCGCGTGTTGGACTTACATCCAATCCAGAACTCGCACTCGATTGGGCATCGATGACAGACGACCAATCTCCTTGGGCAGAGCTTCGAAAGATTGTCCCTGAAGATCTCAGTGCTGCAGTCCGTGCAAAGGGATATGTCTACAACAGCGATTCTGATATTGAATGTGCTCGATTTGTTCAAGATCTCGCTCAAACTTGGAAACATCCATTTTCTACAATTGCTCGCGTAGAAAAACTAGGACGCGAGAGTTGGGCAGATAAGGATGCGCTCGTAACTGATCCATCTGCGATCACTGGACCGATTTGGATCGGCGCGGGTAGATTTATCCCTGAGGGTAAATCAGCAGTCGGACCTGCGGTTCTTTGGGATGATCCAAAGCAACGACCTGAAACTGATGAGGTTGAGTGGAAAGATATTGAAGCAGTTCAGACAAGACCAGAGCGACGGATTGATCAAGCGGCGACATACACATCAAGTGTATTCAAACGATTGTTTGATATTGTGTTTGCTTTGATTGCACTGGCGCTCACACTCCCGCTTTATCCATTTATTATTCTTGCGATTTGGATCGAGGATCGATCTCCTATTTTCTTTGCACATAAACGAGAATCAATCAATGGCAAAGAGTTTGGGTGTCTGAAGTTCAGGACGATGTATCGCAACGCAGAAGCGATGAAAGCGGAGTTGCAATCACAAAATAAGGCTGACGGCCCGCAGTTTTTCATGGAGAAAGACCCGCGGATTACCAAGGTTGGATCAGTCTTACGCAAACTTCAACTTGATGAGTTGCCTCAGTTTTTGAATGTACTCACAGGTCATATGTCTGTGGTTGGTCCTAGACCAAGCCCGTTTTCAGAGAATCAGTATTGTCCAGGATGGCGCGAAGCTCGATTGAGTGTTCGTCCCGGGGTGACTGGGCTTTGGCAGATTCGACGTACACGATCTGACGGGGCGGATTTCCAAGAATGGATCCGTTATGACATTGAATATGTAGAGAAAGCAACATTTGTTCTTGATGTCTATATCATCTGGAGAACAGTTGTCATGATATTTGCGGCATTGGCCCGTTAATTAATTTCGCACGAAAGGCCCCGATGGCACTCAAACCTAGAACTTTCCGACGGATCATTTTATTGGGTTCGCTCGCGTCTGTAGTCCTTCTTGTCCTTGTCGGATATTTCGTGATTCGACCATGGCAAGCAAATCGTTCAATCGAATCGATGCGATCACAAGGTTTAGCCGCGGTCGAGTCAGGTGATCTCCCCGAAGCAAGCAAACAGCTCGGGCGTTATCTCAGTCGCACGGACAATCCAGAACCTGAGATTGAGCTCGCGTTCGCGCGTGCGAGAGCAAAGGTTCAAACGAGCGATGGTGGGTACATTAAGGTTGCGATTCGATCTTACCGTTCGTACCTTACTTCAAATCCAGGTGATATCGAAGCATCAAAAGAGCTGTTGCCTTTGTTTAATCTTGTTGGAATGAGTCTCGAAGCGAAAACGCTCGGCGAAACAATCCGCAAGCAATATAGTGACAACTCGATTGAAGTACTCAGGGAACTTCGTCATGCGGTAGAAATACTCGACGACAATAATCCTGAACTCGAAGAGCTTTATGCGCAGAGTATCGAGAATGAATCAGCATCGTTTGTCGATTTCTTTGAGTATGTTCACTGGCTCAAGAGTGATGATCGAGTTGAAGAGTCTGATCAGTACATTGCAACTATGCTTGCAACGAAACCGTCGATTGATATTCAACTCGTAGATTATTGGAATAGATTTACAAGCGACAATGAGTTAGCAAACGCAGAGCGAGGCAGTCCAGTGATTGCTCGATATGTTGATGAACTCGCGGGACTCATTGGGTTGAATCTAGCATCACAGAGTTTTAACTCAGATCCTACTTACCTGAGCCATGAATCTACCGGGCTTATCAACAGGCTCTTCAATGTTCTAGGCAGATACGATCTTTCATTGCAAGTTCGTCTCGCAACAGCTAACAAAAATAATGACTATGACAGTATTGTCTGGTCCGCGCGTCGTCTCTACTGGGAGAGTGACTTTGAAACACTCGCAAGTCTTGCAGATATAGACTCAGAGGGAGATCCTGTCGCAGATGTGTACGGCTATCAAATACTTGCAGCCAAGGATCAAGGTCAAACTGAAATCGCGAATGAGTTGTTAGGGAAACTTGCAGAAGTTGATCTAGATTTTCGTGCACGAGCATGGCAAAGACTCATCGAGGGCCGAGATCTACTCAACGAGAACAAATCCGCAGAGGCGCGTCCAATTATCAAAAAAGCGATTGAGATGTATCCAACAGAACCAACATTTAACTTGGTCCTTGGAGATATTTACGCAAGACATGGTCGGATCGCAGAAGCAAAAGACCAATGGGTTCGATCGTTGGAGTATGTGAATGAGTCATCAGGAAATGTTGGATGGATTGATCCCGTCGTTCGAATCATTGATACATACAGCGCTGTAAACAGACTTGCAGAGGTGATTGATTATGTTGATTTGCTTGGACGAATTGCGCCACGGAATCCGATTGCATCTGCGATCCAACTCCAATCGATCTCACAACTAGCAAGATCTAGTCAACTCAGTCGCACAAAGATCCTCGAAGTTCTCGCACCATTCGAGTCTGCAAGTGAAATTTCCCCTGAAGCTCTTGCAACGATTGCGCCTCAAATAGCAACGATGTACGCGTCAGTGGGGAAGACAGAGAACGCGAAGAATATTTTGTTGCGAGCAATGGAATCGAATCCAAACGATCAGTTAGCGATCCTTATGCTAGGGGTTGATTCACGATATCAACTAGGTGTAGCAGATGAGCTCGGGATAGATCTTCAAAGATTGACGAGTAGTTCTCCACGGAGCGCACTCCAGTTTGCTCTAAACAAATGGAATGTATCAGGGGATGCCGAAGAAGGGCTTGCGTTTATTGATCGCGGAATTGCTGACGCTGGAGAAAACGATCCAAATACCTGGGCACTTATCCGAACACAGTATCTAGATGCAGTTAACTCCCCAGAAGCGGAGCAAGCATGGCGTGCATTGCTTGCGCAGAATCCTGAGGATGTAGATTTACTCTACAGAGCAATCGATTCAAATGCAATTGGTAAGGACATCGTTGCGGTTGACGAACTAATTGCTAAAGTGGTAGAACTAAACTCGACTGCCGGGCAAGCAGTGCCTTCGCGTTTGCGACTCGCGCGCGCTGTAGCGCTCACAAAGGAGAGAATCACCAAGGATTCTCGATTGCAAGCTCTAGAGATCATCCGAGGCGTTGTTGCAAACGAACAAGACAACATCTATGCACGGAATATGTTGGGTAGATTGCTCGCAGTGAAACCCGCGCCAGATCTAGAAGAATCAGAACGATTCGAACCAGACATGCAAGGAGCAGTAGATCAATATCTAGTAATCTCACGGCAGGTGAATGGGCGAGTCGCACAGAACTATTTACTCGAAGCAGCGGACTTGAGCTACGAGAACAATGACAATGAAAGCTCGCGTCAGCATCTTCTCGAGTTTGTATCTCGTTTCCCAAATGACTACCAAATTTTGGGACAAGTTGCGAAACGTTTCAAGAATATGAATGAGCTTGATTCCGCAGCGGATATATATGCTCGAGTTTATCGCAATGAAACAGAATCTCTTGATATTGTTTTAGACTCTGGGATCGAGTTGGCAAACATCTATCATGCACAACAGAACAGATCTCAAGGGGTCGCTCTATTAAATGATTTACGCGAATCGGAGACACTTTCGGAGGAACAGGTTTTCGAGATTGCGTCTTTGTTTGCTAAGTTTGGGTACCAAGGTGATGGGGTTGACATTGCAAGTAGTGGTAAGCGATACGGACTTGACTCAGTTGATTCCAAGCTTGTTCACGCAAAATTTGCGAGAGCATACATCTCTTCATCAGAGTTCGAACGCTTATTACGAGAGTTGATTGAGACTGAACCTGAGACAGAACAAGCCTGGTCATTATTGATCAGAAGCTTTATCCGAGATCAACGGTATGATGACGCGAAAGAACTTGTAACACTTGCTCAAGCTCAGTTACCTGAGAGCACTGAGATTAAATCACTCGCACTCATGTCTAATGGGCAACTTACTTCAGCGACACAGTTAATTGAATCTGGGGCTGTTGAATCAAACCCAATCGTAGAAGCCGCGGTAAAACGGGTAGACGAGTTTACCGCCGCGAAGCCGAATCGGCCTGCAAATGAACTCCGAGGGTTGCTAATTAGCATGCTCAATGAGTTTCCTGAGTTCCAACCTATTCAACGATTTGCATTAGTTGAGTTACAACAACTCGGGATGGGTCCTGTTGAGCTCTCTGCGTATGCGAATCGCGCAGCGAAGTTCATGCCTGGAGAATCCACAGTAATGCGGATCGCGGGAAATGCATATCTTGATTCGAATAACCCAACCGAAGCGAAGCGAATCGCGACTCTCTGGAGATCAAATGTAACCGGATCTCCAATCGATGCGGATATTCTTATTGCAAGAGCTGAGGTTTTACTGAACAACTTCGAGAAAGCATCACAGACGCTCTCGCCTTACATTCAGGGTGCAGTGAACAATCCGGATCTATCTCAGAATATTGATGTGCTCCTCGTGTTCTCGCATGCTCAGTTAAAGCTGGGTGAGGATCCTGCGATGACTGCATCGCGGATCGAATCTGCACTCGCTACATCAAAGGAAATTCGTCAACGAGTTTGGCTCAACCTTGTCGCGTATTCAGTACCCGACGCAAATATTGCTGCGAGTTGGCTCGATAAGGTTACGCCTTATATCGAAGATGATGAGCTCGTCACTCTGGGAAACTCATGGATGCTCATGATCAATCGCTTCGAGGCGTTTATCCCAGAATATGCACAGCCGGCACTCGATACGATCAATCGTGCAGTCGAGCTTGATGCATCAAGTCCAATAACTATCAGTTCATTGGCAAGAGCAAACTATGTAATGGCTCTCTCTGTAAGTGATACAACTCTAAGATCAAACTTCATGAGTTTGGCTTATAACGGCATGGTCCAGGCAGATCAGTTAGAACCTACAAACCTTGGATACCTAGCGCAAGCAGCAAGTTATGCAATGGAAGCGGATAACTCTGAGTTTGCTGAGGTCCAATATCGAGAGATATTGAGCCGAGAACCTGCTCCTGGACCATTCACTGCATCTATCTATAACAATCTTGCAATGCTCATCGAGCGCAAAGGTGGAACTCAACAAGAGTTGGATGAAGCATATCGTTATAGTGTTCAAGCAACAGAGCTCTGGGGTGATACTCCGTCGTTCTGGGGGACTCGTGGTTGGGTAGAAATCGCGACAGAGCGATTAAACGATGCAGAAACATCCTTTCTACGCGCCATCGAGGTTGATTCTTCAAATATTGAAGGCTGGGCGGGACTCGCAATTGTCCAATATCAACTTGGCGGCAATCGAGTAGAAGATGCTGCAAACTCGTTCCAAAGAGTGATGAATCTGCTGCAAAACGAGCCGACACAAAACCAAGATTTAGTTGATCGTCTACGCAGTTTAGGTGACGATCAATGGGCAATGGAACTCGGCGAGTAATGTCCTAAAACCATTGATAGCAGACCAATAACGCTCCACAAAGAGTGTGTTTTGTAGTTTGTTAGTAGGTATTTTGTCAAAATTGTATAATCTCAACCGGAATCATGCTTTTTTCTTCGATTTCAAGCCTTTATGGTGCTATTCTGAGGTTGTAGAGCGATAGCTTTGCAATTTGAGGGATTCTGTATCTGCTTATTCATTAGGGATGATTAAGTTCATGCAGGATATCACTGATCGAAAGATCAATATGTTTAGAGTGAGATGAAAAAAGATTAGACAATCGTCTGAATCGAGGGAAAAAATGAAGAAGAGTACAGCAATCGTAACTGCAGCTCTCGCGTTCTCGTCAGGGATCGCAATGGCAGACTTCAAGGCAGCATTCACCCAGATTACTGGTGTGTCTGGTGCAATCCATGTTGACAACACCGCTACTGGTGGCACCGTAAACTCAGATTTCGGCGCAGGTCACTTCGGATTCAACTACGCTGATACTGACGGCGAGCGTGGCAATGGCCAGTTCTCCGGCGGATCATTCAACACATTCTGTATTGAACTCCAAGCAATCGCAGGCGGAGTTCACGAGTACAGCGTTGACAAAATCAGCAACGGTCCAAACCCAGCACCAGGCGCTGGCGGCCCAGCATATGACGCTGCTGATGAAGCAGAAGTCATGGCCGTCGTATCCGCTGCAGTCGCAATGGGTTGGATCAACAGCGATCTTTCAGCTGCATCTGCTACAAACGAGCAACTCGCGGGTATCCAAGGAATGATCTGGAAGATGGTTCTCGACGAAGCAGTCGTTGAAGCAGCTGCAGGACAAACTGATGTTGCAACAGCAATGGCAGATATCCAAGATTACCTTGATAACAACACTTGGGGTACTATGTCCAACCTCAGAGCAATGTTGAATGCTGACACACAAGATCAGCTCTTCATCGTTCCACTTCCGACCGCAGCATTTGCTGGTCTGATCACTCTCGGTGGACTTGCAGGATTCTCACGAATCCGCAGACGATAACAGATTCTACTGAATCTGATCTCACACTATTCAAGGCGGAGAAGAACTAAGTTCTTCTCCGTTTTTTATACAACGAATTCAGTTGATGTACGGTTAGTGTTCGTGGGGTGATTTTTTTAGAATATTCTGAGAAATAAATGTTTCCAGTTCTAATTTCCCATCGAATGTGCTAAATTGGTCATGGAGTAAGAGAGTGAGACGATCAATCTGTATTCGATCTCGCACGACTCGTCATGTTGAGATAAAGATCAGTTCCAGTGAATTCTGGATGAGGGAAAAGCTATGAAAAAGAAGACTGCTTACATCGCAATGACTTTGGCTGCATTCACAGGCGCTGCAACTGCAGGGTTTGATGCAGAATACACCGGACTCACTGGTATCGAAGGAGCAATCCACATTGATAACGGTGGATTCATCGATCAGAACTTCAATGCTGGACACTTTGGTTTCGATTACACCGATATGGGTGGCGATCGAGGTGCAGGACAGTTCGCGAGTGGTTCATTCGTTACTTTCTGTATCGAACTTCAGAACGTCCGCACAGGAAGTTACACTTACGATGTAGATTCTATTGCAAACGGTCCTAACCCAGAAGGTGGCGCAGGCGTACCTGCTTATGACGCAGCTGATGAAGCTGAAGTTCATGCAGTTGTTGCTGCTGCAATCGCAATGGGATGGCTCAACGCGGACTTGTCTGCAAACACAGTTACTAATGCTCAACTAGCAGGTATTCAAGGTATGATCTGGAAGATGGTACTTGATAACTCAACAGTTGAAGCAGCTGCAGGTCAAACTGATGTTGCGACTGCAATGGCAGACATCCAGAACTACATGGATAACAACACTTGGGGAACCGTTGCAGGCCTCAAAGCAATGATTAATGAAGATACACAAGATCAACTCTTCATCGTTCCACTTCCAACTGCAGCATTCGCAGGCTTGCTCACTCTTGGTGGACTCGCTGGCGTTGCTCGTATGAAGAATCGTGCTAGCCGATAAACGATTTTAGAATCGATCTTAGAACTGATCATCGAAGCGGAAAAGGAAATCCTTTTCCGCTTTTTTAATTTGTACTAGACGTTTGAGCTTCAGCATCAATTAGAGCATTGCATACTGCTGCAACACAGTCTTGCCAATTTTTGATTGTCCCTACAAGTTTCATCGACTCAGAGATATCAAGGGTTGAATAAGCAGGTCGTTTCGCAGGGCGAGGATACTGGTCAGATGAGCACGGGTTTACATTGCATTGTGGATTTGAACGCTTTGCGATTTGAGTCGCAAGATCAAACCAGGTGCATTCTCCATCATCACTAAGGTGCCAAACTCCTTGGGCGCCTTTGAGATACAGATTGAAAGAGTTGTGTGCGAGTTGTTGAGCACTCGTCGGTCGACCTTGTTGATCGTTTACAACTTGGAGTTCATCTCGAGTCTTTGCAAGATTCCAGATAGTGCGAACAAAGTTGTTCCCCCAAGGTGCGTAGACCCAGCTTGTACGAATCAAAATGTGAGATGAGGTTGATGCTGAGAGGGTTTTTTCGCCTACAAGCTTGGATCGGCCATATGCATTCACTGGATCGTTTGGCGCATCCGTAGGATAGGGTGCATCACCATCCCCTGAGAAAACATAGTCTGTAGAGTATGTAATCAGAGTTGCGTCAATGTCTTTGCAGAGTTGAGCGATTTCAGCAAGTGATTCCCCGTTTGCACGAGTTGCACAGGTTTCCTCGGATTCTGCTCCGTCGACATCCGTCCATGCAGCAGCATTCACAACGAGATCATACTCTTCTGTGATACATTCGGAAATGGATATTGGATCCATTAAGTCAAACTCTGGCCGAGATACAGCGCGATAACGAATCTTGTTTGATTCGAGTTTTTCGACCCATGCTCGGCCGACCATCCCTGTCGCGCCGAGAATAAGCACTCGCTTTGGGATTTGTCGAGGAGAATGAATTGATTGGTTTGATGAAAGGGTCATTTATGCTCAACTTCCCATGGGAACCCTGGGAATGCATCAGGACTTGTTCGTTCCTCATCTGGAGCTTGAGGATTGTAACTGTGAGTGACATAGTACAACAACCCTGCTTGAGTGGGACCGACCGTCGCAGCGCCGTGCCAGAGAGGGGGGGGGATGATGACCGTGCCTGGGCGTTTTTCTCCGATCACGATTGACCATGCCTTTGATTCTTCTTGGTCGTAGACACCTACCTTGAGATGTCCAACCAGTCCCATCCAGAAATCCGTTTGGAGAGAATGGCGATGCCAAGCTTTGATCACCCCTGGATATTGAACCGAGAAGTTGACTTGTCCTTCGGGTCCCATGACGCCTTGGAGTTGGTTCATGAGTGACCATCCTCGATCATCAGTGAAGTGATTCGTAGGAACAAAGATTGGTCGACGCTCATTCTTTGCGATTTCATGAGCTTCGATCAACGGGATATTCAGATGCTCTGGTTGCGTGATTTTCATTTGATACCTTTGAAGTCGGTTGACTGATTAGCTTGCTCTTCTGGATTGGCGCGCGTTTGGGGGGATTGCCATTGGGGGATTCTGCGAGTTGTCTGTTGAGTTTTGATTGTCTCGCATTTGCTGAGAGTTCATCCGTTGTTGTTTGAGCATAATGCGTTGCCATTTCTTTGCATTCACTGCGACTGACGCGATTGCTCCAATCCCGATGATATGTAACGGCGTATAGAACGCGTTGAACATCATGTCGATTGAGAAGATCGCAAGTCCAAGCATGATCCCAACTGCGGGCGCCCAAATTGCAGATGTAATTTCTCGGCCTCGAATTCTTAGGATCATCAGAAAACTTGGGAGTGAGATGACGCCAAGGAACGAGATTAGTCCTACAAATCCATTCTTGCCAAATGTGATCGTCGTCATCCCATCGACCGGGGTGATGCTTCCGTCGTCATTCACTGGACGAAATCTGTTCTGGCCGCCCCAGCCGAACAATGGGCGCTCGAGTGCATGCTTTGAGACTGTGAGTTCTTGTCCGAGTCGTGCTTCGAGTGACTTGGCGCGTTCTTCATCAAATGAGCGGATGATTGCGGTCATCTGATCCGGGGACCAAATATTCGAGATTCGAATACTGAGATATACCGATGGAAAAAGTACCAGCGCGATCAGTGCGATCCTGAATCCGGTTGTGCGAACGATAAACGCCGTGGTTGTCGTCCCTGCAAGAAGGATCAGAGATCCTAAAGATCTACTCATGATCGTTGCGAATAACAGTACTATTGCGATACCTTGGATACGGTATTTGAAGATTTTGATTTTCTTCGCAGAAGTAATCCAAAGCCAGAGGGCAACTGCGCTCGATGTCGCCATCCAGAGTCCGACTTCGAGTCCATGACGCATGAAGATGGTCGGGCGATATCCGCCCAATCTTCGTGTCATGTGATCTTTATGGAACTTGTACCCGTAAAGCATGTTGTTCAGGTTTGGACTCATGCGAGATTCCCACAGGGCAAATGGGATTGCGATGACGCCTGCAATGACAAACCAGATTGCGACAGTTTTCACATCGTTAGGTGTGCGGATATATATCCGTCCCATCAGATATGGAACACCAAATACGAATATGTTGAAATAGACTCCCGAGAATCCTTCATAGTAACCCAGTCCATTGGTAACTGACGAGAAGAGCGGCGCGATAAGCCAGACCGCCATCGGGATATCAAGAAGCTTTGGTTTGAAACTGAGTAATCGAGTAGAGTCGGAAAATATAACTCCGATTAAGATCGCGTAAGAGACCGCGAACTCCTTGGTATATTGGGGGAGTCCAGGGAGGTTTACGCCTCGACCTGGAGGGAGAAAGAACCATCCAATTACAATTGCAGCCATGACACCACGGAGACCGCCGAGAAATACCACCAAACCTGCTCCGAGGAGGAGGTAGCCCAATAGGACGGCGATGATGAACTGGTCTTGCATTTTGTATAGGTCTCAACTCTGATACTAAATTCTTCGTACGATTTGTATCGGTTGATTGATCGTGCAGACTCCGCTTGGGATCGCAAAAGGTCCTTGATTTGCTTAAAAACAAAGGAAACGGATGTGTTGGTGTCCCGTCTCCTTTGATTGAATTTCGAACGCGAATCACATTGATATGTACAGGATATTCTTAATCATTCCTATCGTACATGAACACTCTGTTGAACTACTGAGCGTAATGATCATTATCGGGCTCGTGTGTTCAGATGGAATCCACACTCTCATGCACGAAAGGGCGTATCGAGATCAACATTCGTGTTCTGATTCGCCGATAGTTGATGGGTAGTCATGATCGCAAGATTGGAGAGAACCGTTGGGCGATATCTTAGTTTTGTTCGGGAATAAGTGTGATGTCGCTCAAGGGCGATCAAGGCTTATCAATCGTCCGGGCATGGCTAATCATCAGATCGATGAGTTCACTTACCCTTGGGGAAATGTGTTATCGCAAAGATCGAAGGGGGCATGGTACGCACCTGCGTCGCATGATGGGGTGAGTCACATACCAGTTGGTCGGCCTGTAGTACGCGGGCATGAGTTTCACAGTTCGACAACTGCATTTGCAGATTGGGTCCATCAACAAGGATCAATCAAAGATCATGGATCAGCAATCAATGATCGACTCTCTGGGATGTATGCGATCTTCGAGTGTGCCAACGATGCAGTCACAGTGATGACAGACCATATGGGTTTCCGTCCTGTTTACTGCGCCCGGAATCGTGAAGGTGGGTTGCTTGGGATAGGGACACACATTGAATCTCTCGCGGCGGCGACCGGGCTTGAGAAACAGATTGATCTAGTTTCACTCGGGGAACTCTGTACACACAATCACATCACATTCCCATATACGACACGAGTTGGAATCATTGAGCTTGACCCTTGTTCGATAAACTCGTTTGATACAAATTCAAACGAGTTCCAATCTAACATTCTTTGGGAACCGACAGAACCCAGTGTTTTTCCAAGTAAGACTGAAATCAAAGGAATGCTCAAAGAAGCGCTCGTTCAAGCTGGTCAAGATATCACGAGGGGTTGTTCAAACGCAGCCGTCCTCCTGAGTGGGGGGATTGATTCACGGGCTGTAATCGGGGTGTTGCCTTCAGATCGTTTAGGGGGCGCGCTGACATATGTTACTCGAGAGAATCGAGAGACCCGAGTCGCAGGAGAAGTCGCAGTAGCTGCAGGAACAAATCAGACCCTTGTTCAGCGAGACGAGCATTACTTCCCAAATCTAGTCAAGCGTGGACTTCATCTCATTGGGATGGAACTTCGAGGAAACTGTCACGGGTTGTGTATTGTAGATAATAATCTTCAAGATCAGTTTGATGTTGTGGTAGGCGGGCAACTAAGTGATACTTTGCTCAAGGATCATTTCATGCCGTTTACCATGCGAGATGTATATCGGCCTCGTTCGATTCAATCTCATATCAAACAGTTTGTCCTGGGAAAGAAAACCCCAGTAGAACCAAACCCGAGTCACACAACAGGAAGACATGGGCTCGAAAAGTATCTGACTCCGGATATTCGTGATCAGGTTCGGATTCGTAGGGAAGTACGCCTTGAGCAAGTGTCGAAGGTTCGTCCAACGACTGCGATTGAGTGGCATCGATTCTGGCCTTGCTCAAGACAGGATGATTCGTCGCATACATTGGGTAATGCAAGGGTGATGTGTAGTGATACACTCTTTGCACATCAGTCAATTGTCGAAGTCTCCTGTGTGTATGATCCCAAGCTCCGCGTTGACGGATCACTGACAGATTCGATTTTTATCGATCTTTGTGGACCACTCTCTGAAATTATGAATGCGAATACAGGGCTCGCGGCAAATGCATCAGAAAAGCAGATCCTTGCAAAAAGGAATGAGGATCGTAAAGAACGATTGCAAAGAACTGAATCTTCACAAGATTGGAACCAAGTTGAAACGAGTTGGGCAAACCCAATCGCGATGCAAGAGTTTTCTCCAACATGGATCGAACTACGAGATACACTCAGTGGGTCCAGTGCACTAAATATGCTCGATCAAGTCATCGAACGAGGGGGGGAGCAAATGATTAGCGCTTACCAGCATGATTTGCCTTCCACCTTCAATCATATTTCCATGCAGATTGCGATCTGGCTCGATCAGATTTTTGATCATGAGCATAACATGATGAGGGAGGCTGCAGGATGAAACTCAGTCCAGATCATCTAAGGAAACGGATTTCAAAAAGAGCTCGTGATAAACAGGACCAGTCTCTCAAAGATCAAGGCTGGTACAACCCAAGTGCCCGTTCTGAAATGGACGCGGTGTTCATAGGCGGGTGTGGTCGGTCAGGCACAACGCTCTTCAAAGAGTTACTCAATCGACATTCTCGTTGTGCGTGTGGTCCCGAAACTTCATTGTATGGATTACCGTTCAATGTAGACAACATTGCAGCTCCCTGGGATATTAATCGGAATCATTTAGAATCAATGGTTGATCAATCATCGAACTTGATTGAGTTTGCTGATCGTTTCGCGAACGAGTTTCTTCACAATGAAGGAAAGAAACGATGGGTAGAAAAAACCCCCAACAATGTTCGAGCAGTTGATCGATTGTTGACTTGGTATCCGAATGCACGTTTCATTCATGTGATCCGTGATGGACGAGATGTTGTTTGTTCATTGCGTAAACATCCACGCGAACGAGTTGTGAATGGGAAGATCATCCCAGTCGAGAGTAACAACCCAGTTGAAAGAAGTGCAACAAGATGGCTCAACGATACCTCGATGGGGCTCGCATTTCAGAATCATCCTCGTTGTCTCGAAGTGCGATACGAAGACTTTGTAGTTGACCCGAACTCAGAGATGGCAAAGGTGTGCGAGTTTATTGGTGAAGATTTCGAGCACGGAATGCTTAATCCTGATCCAGAGTCGTCAGTTAACACCCAACGCAGCGGGCAGAACATGAACAATGCGGGCGCTGCTCGTCCGATCACACCTAAGAGCATCGGGAGATGGAAGACTGATCTCAAACAAAGTGAACGAGGTGCATTTATTGATATCGCGGGAGAGCTGTTGATCGCACTCGGATATGTCAGTGATCATTCTTGGACGAATGATGTACAAGAGTCGCGAGGTTCACCCTTATGAGTGAGCCAGTTACTCAAAAGAGAACACTTCGATTGAACTGGGTAGAAGCTCGTCCAACCCTTTCAGGTGGTATCAAATCCAATCGATTGATTGCAGAAGCGATGCAGCGCCGTGGGCATACAGTGACAACTTCGTTTTTGCCCCCGTCTTGGGGATGGCCGAAACCTTGGCGTGTCCGTCGCATGATTAAACGAATCAAGCGAGGGGTGGGGGATAAATATTATCCACATCACCTACAACACGGCGAGATTACACTCAATCAAATGCCCACGCGAAAACTGAATCCTGATCTCATCCCAGATGCGGATGTCACATTCGCGAGTTGGTGGGATGTCTGGAGACAAGTTCACACCTGGTCTTCATCAAAGGGGCTCAAAGTTCACTATGTCCGCCATTACGAAACACATGGAGGCGATGAGCAAGAAGTAGATGATGCATACCGACTCTGTGGTCCTCGTGTAGTGATCTCGACGTGGTTAAAAAGAATCTTGAATGATCTAGGGCATGAAGAAGTAATTCGTGTCCCAAATGGAGTTGATTGGGATCAGTTTGATTCTCAGCCACGCAGAAAAGCTCATCGTCCTACAGTCGGTATGTTAATGGGGCTCTCGTCTTTCAAAGATACTCCGACAGGTATCAGAGCGATCCATAGACTAGTTAAACAGTACCCTGATCTCCGTGTAATTGGGTTCGGCACCCGTCAGTTACCAAAGGAAATGAATGTTCCTGATTGCGTTGAGTTTTATGAAAGCCCGGATCAAAGCATGATCCCTCAACTCTACCAGCAAGCTGATTGTTGGGTGATCCCTTCTTCGGCCGAAGGATTTGGAATGCCTGGGATTGAATCGATGGCGTCACATTGCCCTCTCGTATCTACACGATGCGGTGGGCCCGAGGATTTCATTCGCGAAGGAGAAAACGGATACCTTGTCGATGTCGGCGACGACGAAGCAATGGCTGATCGGATTTCAAGGATACTGAATCTTGAGAATGATGCATGGGAAGAAATGAGTGCAAAGAGTTATGAGATGGCACTCGATTTCAGTTGGGATCGATCTGCTGAAAAACTCGAAGAAGCTCTCTATCGTTGGCTCGATGAGTCAGATCCGGAGTGGTCGAAATGAGTGCTCTGCCCAAACAATATACCATACCAGGTTCGTTCAAACTTGCGATCGTCGTGTTGAACTACAAGACCCCAGATCTTGTTATCGATTGTCTCCAATCTATTCATGGGCAAATCGATGAACGATTCCATCGAGTGGTTGTTGTCGATAATTATTCCGGGGATGATTCTGCAGACAAGATTGAAAACGCAATCGATACTCATTCATGGAGTGAATGGGTTTCTGTAGTACGATCTCCTGTGAATGCTGGTTTCGCAGCAGGGAACAATGTTGGAATTAATGCGATTCTTGCGGATGTCTATCTTTTGCTTAACTCCGACACTATTGTGCGTGAGGGAGCGATTAAAACTTTGTTAACTACGATGAGTGAGCACAGCGATGTAGATATGCTTGGTCCACAACTGGAATGGCCTGATGGGAAACCACAGATATCAACATTTAGATATCGAACTCCCATATCAGAAATGATGTACGCTGCAAAGTTGGGTTTGCTTGGGCGCCTTTTCCCAAAGCATGTTGTCGCACGAGAGTTGAGTGAGTTTGAGGTTGGACTCGATTGGGTGAGTTTTGCGTGTATCGCAATCCGGAAGAAAGTGTTTGATTCGGTTGGATTGCTTGATGAGAAGTACTTCATGTATTTTGAAGATATGGCGATGTGCCGAAAAGCAACCAAAGCAGGATTCAAGATTGCATATCAACCTGATGCGCATGTGGTACATCTGCGTGGAGGATCATCTCCTGTTAAAGAGCAAACGATTCAACGCAAACGCCGACCTGCGTATTACTACGCCGCTCGATCCCATTACCTCCGAAGTAGTTATGGACTTGTCGGATTTATCTTAGGAAACATTCTCTGGACTATGGGGTGGATACTTTCACTCGTCCGTGGGAAATCAGGAGCAGTTGCACGAGAGCAGTTTGATATATGGAAATCTCCGGTACATCAAGTCCCAATCGGAGGTGCGCATGGATAATCAATCTCACACAAGTTTGGTTGTTCGTCCTGATTTTATCATCATTGGAGCGATGAAATGTGCGACAAGTTCGTTGCACGATCAACTTGCTCTACTAGATGGAATCTCAATGTCAGAGCCTAAGGAGCCGAACTTCTTCTCTGATCCAGATCAATGGGCAATGGGAATGCCTTGGTATGAGTCGTTGTTTGCATCAATGCCATCGGGGGATCTCAAGGGTGAGTCGTCAACCCATTACACGAAACTTCCGACATATCCCAAAGCCGCTCGCAGACTGAATGAGTTTGTGCCTGATGCGAAGTTGATTTATGTGATGAGAGATCCGGTTGATCGGATCGTTTCACAATATATTCACGAGTGGTCAATGCATGTCATTGACAAAGATTGTCCGATTGATGAAGCAATCAAGAAGTATCCTATTTTGCTTGATTATTCTCGATATGCGATGCAACTCGAACCGTACTTTGAACTCTTTGGACAAGGCACTGTTCTACCTGTTTTCTTCGAACGATTAATGGGTGATCCGCAATCGGAACTTGAGCGTGTTGCACAGCACATCGGATATTCTGGGGTTGCTCAATGGGTAGAAGATGAAGCAAAGAATGTTTCATCACAACGACAACGAAGAAACCCAATTCTAAATGCAATACTAGATATTCGTGCAGTACAAATAGCTCGCAGGTCTTTGTTGCCAGAATCAATGCGACAAAGGGTTCGTTCCCGATGGACAATGAGTGAACGGCCGCAGCTTTCAAATGAGTCGATTCATTTCATAGGTGAAGAACTAAATCCAGATCTAGCAAAGCTAGGTGATTTGTTGGATAGAGAACTAACTTGCGCGTCGTTCAAGGATCAAGTGACATCAGGTGTATCTCCATCTTGGAAAGAGGCGTGCAATGTCTGAGCAAGTAAGCATGCGCAATCTAATCGGAGTTGTTGCGATTGGTCGCAACGAGGGAGATCGTCTGAAAAAATGTCTCAGATCTGCCAAAGAGCAAGTAGATCATGTTGTATATGTGGATTCAGGATCAACAGATGATTCGATAGAGTTTGCCAGCTCGATTGGAGTTGAAGTAGTAAACCTTGATACGAGTGTTCCATTTACTGCTGCTCGAGCAAGAAATGAAGGCATAAAACAGCTGCTCATGCAAAATGATGCGATCGAATATGTTCATGTGCTCGATGGAGATTGTGAGTTTCGCGAAGGGTGGATGCAACTAGCATTTGATTTTATTCGTTCTGAAGATAAAGCTGCGGTAGTGTGCGGCCGTCGAAGAGAACGATTCCCGGATGATACGAAGTATAACCGTCTCTGTGATCTCGAATGGGACACTCCAATTGGCAAAGCTCGCTCGTGCGGTGGAGATGCACTGTTCTTGCTCAAAGCTTTCAATGAAGTGAACGGTTACAACCCAACTGTAATCGCAGGAGAGGAACCAGAGTTGTGCGTTCGTATCAGGGGATTAGGATACACTGTTCATCGGATTGATCATGAGATGACATTCCACGATGCGGCCATGACTCGATTCGGGCAATTTTGGCTACGAGCTAAACGAGCAGGGCACGCCTACGCACAGGGCGCAGATATGCACGGTGCTCCCCCCGAGCGTCACAATGTAAAGCAAACTCGTTCAGCAATGGTTTGGGGTTTCATAATGCCTCTACTTGCAATCTGCTTTGCCTGGTGGACTTTAGGGCTGTCAGTCTTGATCTATGGGATGTTACTGGTACTCCAGTTTTGGCGCATTCGCAAGGGTGAAATTGGGAGAGGGCGTATCTCAAAGGATGCGAATCTCATGGCCTTGTTTGTACTCATTGCTAAGTATCCTCAAGCGAACGGCGTTCTCTTGTATTGGTATCGAAAACTCTTGAAGAAGCAAGCAACACTCATCGAATACAAGGACGCCGATGGACTCGCAGTAGGAGGGGATCATGCCTGAGCGTTTAGTTGTGTACATGTCTGGGACCGTTCCAAAGCGATCAGAAACCTTTGTATATCGTGAAATCTTGGCGCTTCGTTCGCTTGGAGTCGATGTTCAAACCGCATCTGTTCATGAATCCATGGCTGGGCTCGACAATGATGTTCTCGATGAGATGGCAAAGAACACAACCCAGATTTACTCGTTGGGCGCTGGTAAACTTCTTGTTGATTCCGTAAAGGAAATGTTAACTCATCCATTGAAGTCAATTGGAACTCTGTTGATGTGCATATGTGATGTGTTGTTTTCATCAGATATTTCACTGAGTCGAAGACCCAAAGTCGTTTGGCAAGGGATTGCTGGATTGGCATTTGCTCATCGACTGCGAGGTAAAGGTGTCACTCATATCCATGCACATATGGCGCATGTTCCTACGACGATTGCAATGTACAGCGCGAAACAACTTGGGATTCCATTTAGTTTCACAGGGCATGCGAATGATTTGTTTCCAAACCGAACGTTGCTAAAGGAAAAGCTCTCGCGAGCTAGTTTCGTGAACTGCATCAGTTATTGGCATCGGAAGTTTTACCAAGATCTTTGCGATCGTCCTGATACAGAGTATCCCGTTATTCGTTGCGGCGTAGATACTCGTCTATTCCAAAGTACTCCCGCGCCTCGAGGAGATCGTCTTGAAGTTCTGAGCGTTGGTCGACTTGTGGAGAAGAAGGGCTTTGATGTGTTGATCAAAGCAATCGGTGAAATAGCAGAGAAGGGTACGCACTCGATGCGTTTAACAATCGCAGGTGGCGGACCAGAAGCTGAAAACCTAGAACGAATTGTTCGATCGCTTCCTGTGACTGCAGAAGTGGTGATGTTGGGTGATACTGACAATGATCAGATAATGGAACTTATGACTAAAGCGGATGTGTTTGCGCTTCCATGTCGAGTAGCGTCGACAGGAGATCGTGATGGTATTCCAGTCGTGTTGATGGAAGCGATGGCAAGAGGGCGTTGTGTGATATCTGGCGATCTTGAAACCATTCGTGAACTCATCGAAGACGGAATCTCAGGAATCATGATTCCTCCTGGAGATCAAGAATCGTTGGAGTCTGCATTGATGGAACTCGCAGAGAATCGCGATCGTGTGGATGAGCTTGGGAGAGCAGCTCGATTAAGAATTGAAAATGAGTTTGATCTATTGCTCAATGCGAATCGGATCGTTGATACATTCTCAACGAGGGGGTTGAAATGATGAATCCAGAAGCAGAGACATCGATGAACCAGCGTCGATATGTGCTGATTACGCCTTGTCGTAACGAAGAAGATTATCTGCAAATTACAATTGATTCCATTGCTGAGCAAACCGAACTCCCCGCCTGCTGGGTTGTAGTCGATGATGGGTCGACTGATCGTACACCAGAAATTTTAGAAGCTGCATGTAAAAAATATCCATTCATCAAAGTCATACAACGGAGTGATCGTGGACAGCGTGCGGTAGGGGCAGGAGTCGTTGAAGCTTTCAATGACGGACTCGAATCGATTAACTTGGATGATTACGATTTTCTCTGCAAACTGGACGCGGACTTGGGTATCCCCGAAGGATATTTCGAGAGCATGATGAATCGTCTCCAAGAGGATCCGCTGCTTGGAAACATCTCAGGCAAGACATACATCAATACAAGCGGAGATAAGTGGGTTTCCGAACGGATGGGTGATGAGAACGCGATCGGTCCTGCGAAGTTCTATCGCAAAGAATGCTATCTTGATATTGGGGGGTTTGTATCACGCGCCAGTTGGGATGGGATTGATGGACACCGATGTCGGATGAAGAACTGGATTGCGAGTTCAATTGACGAACCTGACATTGTGCTCAAGCATTATCGCCCACAAGGGAGCAGCCAAAAAAGTATCTGGACTGGGCGCAAGCGATGGGGGCGCGGCAAGTATTACATGGGTTCGTCACTCGCTTATGTTCTCGCAGTGAGTATCTACCGATCGAAAGAATACCCAATCATATTTGGCGGTCTGGGTATTTTGTGTGGATACCTTGGTGCGATGATTACAAGAGCGCCACGATACGATGATCCTGAATATCTCCACCATTTTCGCAAATATGAATTCGAGTGCCTGCTAAAGGGAAAAGGCCGGACTCTTGATAAGTACAATCGACTCATTCGTGATCGGATTCAGAAATGAGCGATTCAAAGAATGTAAAGCAGAAGAAAGTCATGCTTGTTGCATCCGGTGGTGGGCACTGGGTCGAGCTCATGCGCCTGACTCAAGCAGTTGAAGATTGTTCACTTGCATTTGTGACTGTTCAAGATGATTATCGATATCAGATTGATCGATTTAACAACGCTCGGTATTACACTGTCTTTGATGTGACTCGTTGGAATAAAATCAGATGGATCCAGACAGTATTACAGTTGCTATGGATTCTTGTTCGAGAGCGACCAGATGTGATTATCTCAACTGGAGCACTCCCCGGTTTCTTCGCACTTCGACTTGGGAAGTTCTTTGGAGCAAGGACGATCTGGGTTGACTCGATCGCGAATGTGGAAGAGCTCTCAAAGTCGGGACAAAAGATCGGACCCCACGCGTCACTTTGGCTCACTCAATGGCCTCACCTTGAGACAGAATCCGGACCCAAGTGCAAAGGAGCAGTGATATGATCTTTGTTACTGTCGGACATCAGATGCCCTTTGATCGTATGGTCAAAGCGGTTGATGATTGGGCGGCATTGAATCAGCGATCCGATGTGTTTGCGCAGATTGGTTCTACAAAGTATCGCCCGGAGCATATTCAATGGGCGCATACTATTGATCCAAATGAGTTCCAAGAACGAATCGCTCAAGCGGATGCAGTTGTAGCACACGCAGGGACTGGGACAATCCTCACAGCTCTAGAACAGCAAACTCCAATTTTAGTTATGCCGCGACGCGCAGCGCTCTTAGAAACACGGAACGATCATCAAGTAGCAACAGCGCAAAGATTCCTCGAAATGGGAAGGGTAGCGGTAGCAATGGATGAAACAGAGCTTCCAGCGATGCTCGAAAAGCTCTCTCAACTCTCAGCTTCTGATACAATCTCATCAGGAGCTTCGCCGGAGCTTATACAAGCGATCTCAGACTTCATTCATCATGAACTGTGAGTTTCTAAAAGTTGGGTAGCGATATGACACATGAAATGAGTACTCAAGCTCAACGATTGAAAGAGAAGATCGAATCCAAAGAAGCCGTTGTAGGTATCATCGGGTTAGGATATGTCGGTCTTCCCTTGGCCGATGCGATTCACACAGGGGGTTTGAAAGTAATCGGTTTCGATATTGATTCGTCCAAGATCACAGAAATCCAATCGGGTACAAATTATCTCAAGCATCTTGGAAATGAGATGACTCAACGACTCAACGATTCAAATCGTTTTGAAGTCACTTCAGATTTTTCAAAACTTTCAGATCCAGATGTGATCATTGTTTGTGTCCCAACTCCAGTAGGAGAACATCTCGAACCGGACTTGAAATATGTCATTAAAACTGCCCAAGATATCGGTGCATGCTTGCGAAAAGGACAGTTGATTATCCTCGAATCCACCACCTATCCTGGGACAACAACAGGTGATTTCATTCCAGCGATTCTCAATGCCGCGATTAATCAACAAAAACAATCATTCGTTCCAGGTGAAGATATCTTTGTTGCTTTTTCACCTGAACGCGAAGACCCTGGACGCAAGTCACACTCTACGACATCAATACCAAAGCTTGTGGGTGGTATAGATCAAGTTTCGACCGAACTTGCGTGTTTGCTCTATGCTCATGGAGTCAGTGAAGTCATCCCTGTAGCATCTGCAGAAATTGCGGAGGCTGCGAAAATACTGGAAAATGTATTTCGATCTGTCAACATTGCTTTAGTGAATGAACTCAAAGGCGTGTTCGATACGATGGGTATTGATATCTGGGAAGTGATCCGTGCAGCATCAACGAAACCATTCGGGTTTACACCATTTTATCCTGGACCAGGTTTGGGTGGGCACTGTATACCAATTGATCCATACTACCTTACATGGAAAGCTCGTGAGCATGGATGTGTGACTCGATTTATTGAGCTCGCAGGGGAAATAAACCGGAGTATGCCTGAATATGTGGTTGAGAAGACTGCAGAGGCACTCAATGAAGATTGTAAATCTATCAAGGGCTCTGATATTCTTGTATTAGGTCTCGCGTATAAACCCAATGTAGATGATACTAGAGAAACTCCCGCTGCAGAGATCATTGCTCAACTTGCACAAAGGGGCGCGATTGTGTCATATCACGATCCGCATGTTTCGAGTTTCCCAAAGATGAGAAACTACTCGTTTGAGATGGAATCGGTTGATCTCACTCAATCGCAACTCTCAAAGTCCGATTGTGTGATTATCGTGACAGATCATCAAGCAATCGATTGGTCAATCGTCGGCAAGTTCGCTGGGTTAATCGTCGATACACGTAATGCGATGAACAGCGTTTCGGAGATCAGCGCAAGGGTAGTTAAGGCGTAGCGCCGTATAAGGTGCAGAGTCCGGATTAAGGATTAGTTGTTCTGATGGATCAAACCCAGAACCAATATGATGAACGCGGCGTGGAGACTTGGTCAATCGTAGATCGATTCGAATCAATTGTTGCACTACACCCAGATTCGATCGCGATTGCAGAAGTTTCAAGATGTTTTACATTTACGGAGTTGAATGCGTCAGCAAACAATGTCGCGCATCGTTTGATTCTCGAGGGGATTGAACCCGAAGAACCGGTTGCGGTTTCAATTTCAAAATCATTTGAGCAAGTTGCAGCTATTCTTGGAATCCTAAAAGCAGGTGGGGCATATGTTCCTTTCGTGAACAATCAGCCAATTTCTCGTCTACAAGAAATGAAGGATGATGTTGCATGCAGATTCGTTGTTTATGAAGATGGATATGTGAATCAGCTTTGGACTGATTCTCAAACACGTTTCCGCGTTGATTCATGCAAAGAGTGTTGTGACACGAATCCCTCAAAGGATATTACTCCCAATCAGCTCGCGTACATCCTCTACACTTCAGGATCGACGGGGAAACCGAAGGGAGTGATGATCGAACATTGCGGGGTAGTTCGTCTTGTATGTGAACAAAATTATCTACCATTCTCTTCAGAATTTCATTATCTTTATGCAGCGCCATTGTCATTTGATGTTTCAACGCTTGAAATCTTTACGCCGTTACTACACGGTGCAAAGCTAGTTGTCGTTCCAGAAGGCGACCCAGACCCTGCAACTCTAGAAATGCTGTGTCATCGTGAGCAGGTCCAATCAACATGCATGGCGTTCGGATTCTTCGCGTCCCTGTTTGAAGCAAACCCATCAATCTTTCGCAACATGTCAGTGGTCGCAGTTGGTGGAGAACAAGTAAACCCAGCAATCATCGCAAGAGCTCAACAAGAATTCCCTTCGATTCGATTTATTAATGCCTACGGACCGACAGAAGCAACTATGCTCGCGACGACCTTTGACATACCTGAAGAAATTTCTTCGACGCAAAAGTACTTACCAATTGGGAAGCCGTTAAACAGAGTCGAAGCGTTTGTACTCGATGATCAGGATAAAGAGCAATCCGAAGGCGAAATAGGTGAGTTGTGTCTATCAGGGATCGGAATCTCGCGAGGATATCTAAATCAACATGAGCTTACATCCTCGCAGTTTGTAAACTTGAAATCCTCATCAGGCGAGTCGAAGAGAATCTACAAAACAGGAGATCTAGTACACCAAGATGCGTTAGGGAATTTTGTATTCCATAGTCGACTTGATGATCAAATAAAAATTCATGGATACCGGATAGAACTCGGTGAGATTGAGTCAAGATCGAATGAAGTAGATGGTGTTCGAAATTCAGCAGCGGTGGTAATCCATTTAGAAGGAACAAAGTCAATTCATTTGGATATTGTAATGGATTCATCAGTTCAATCGACTGAAGTTCTAAACGATTATCTTCAATCGCATTTACCTCAATACATGATCCCGGGATCAATCCGGATAGTTGATCACATTCCGCTCAATCCTAATGGAAAAATTGATCGTAAGGTTATCGCTGAGAGTTGGATTGATCATTTGAAGATTGACAAGGATGAACCACGCTCAGTTGAGAATGATTCAAGTAAGCTCGCTCAGACAGCAACGGAACAATGGTTGATTGAAACGATTGAAACTCTCCTTGGAGTTCAAGGAATCAACAAGCAAGATAATTTTCTGAAACTCGGAGGTCATAGTTTACGGGCAGTGGTTTTGACTTCGCGTGTTCGAGATCATTTAGGTGTGAGTCTTCCAATCTCTCAAATATATCGTATTGGCACGATCGCAGGAATCGCAGATTGGATCGATCAACAATCAAGAGAAACTGATTTAAACAAGCTTGGTTTAACCCACTCAGCGCTTGGTTTAGAACGAAGCCCGCTCTCGTTTAACCAACAGCGCTTATGGATGCTCGATCAACTTCATCCAGATGATCCAAGCTATCTGATCAGCATTCGTCTTGAGCATACAGGATCATTAGATCAAGTCTCATTTGAGAATGCATGGAATCATGTAGTGCAACGACATGGTGTGTTAAGAACCAAGATTAAGATCGAAGATGGACACCCATATCAATGTATTGACGACAGCATATTGCCATTAGTTAATTGGACAGAATCAAACCATATGTCAGACTCTGAGATTGAGTCTCAGATCGAAAGAGATTCTGTTCTCAAATTCAATCTCGAAGAATCGCCGCTGGTTCGGTGCCATGTGTTTAATCATATCGATCAAAGCTCAGTTCTAATTTCGATGCATCACATCATCTCTGACGCTTGGTCTTGCGAAGTTCTGCATCGAGAATTGAATGAGGCATACTCCGCATTCGTACAAGGTCGAGATCCTATATTGCCAGACTTGGATGTACAGTACACTGATTTTTCAAACTGGCAAAGAAGCTTGCCTGACACTTCGCAATACAAATCCGATTTAGAGTTTTGGGAAGAAGAACTCCGTGATGTTGGTTCAATCGAACTCCCAACTGATTTTGTGAGAGGTCCGAACCCTTCATCAGTTGGCCGAAAGATTCGTATCCAACTTGATTCGGGAACGACCGCTCAAGTTCGAGATGCAACTCGTCATCTCAATGTTACACCGTACGCCTATTTACTTGGGCTGTTTCAGACCTGGTTGTATCGACTCACCAACGAAGAGGATGTGACTGTTGGTACACCTATTGCAAATCGAGAATGGACAGAAACTGAAGGGCTAATCGGATTCTTTATGGAAACCGCTGCGATCCGGACGCATATTTCTTGCGATGATTCTTTGAGTGATGTCATCGCAAAAGCATCCCGAAATGCACTGAATGCATTCGATCATCGAGATGTTCCATTCCAGCATATCGTTGACGCTGTTCATGGCCGATCTGAGAACGGCCGAAATCCATTGTTTGAAGTGTTCTTCAATCATATTGGTATTGATATCCGTTCAGGTAAGAACGATGATTTGCTACGATTTAACGAGACTGAGATTGACAACAGAACCGCGAAATTTGACTTAACTTGCTATGTCTTTGATAGCTCAAGCACACTGGAAGTTGTGTTCAACTATCGTGAGAGTTTGTTTTCACAAGAATCTATGGATCGATACCTTGGGCAGTTCATCCAACTAATCAAATCTTCATGGCAATATCTTGATCATTCGATTTCATCCATTCCTATATTGAATCCTGATGAACCGACATCATCTCACGTTCTCAGAGTTGATACGTCGATAGACCAACAAGCTTGTTCTCGCTGTATTCATGATGTTGTTTGGGAATCTGTGAAGCAATATCCAGAGCATGATGCGGTTGTTTTACAATCAGAGCGATTGAGTTATGTTGAGTTGTGGGATAAGTCCACCAATATTGCAAGAGCTTTGCAATCCAGAAATGTAGAATCAGGTGATCGAGTGGTTCTCGTTATTGAGAACAACATCGATCTTGCGATTGCGATCCTAGCGACATTGCGGATTGGAGCAATCTATGTACCTGTTGAAACCAGCTGGCCAATACGCCGAGTCCAACAAGTTGTGGAAAGTTCGAACCCTACACAAGTACTAGTTGATCAATCAATGAGATCACGGATCGATGAAGTTGTAGATCACTCTCTGATTTACATTATTGATCATAACACCAACTCGATGGAAAAATCAGAGTTAACTCCTTTACACATCAACCCAGAAGCGCCCGCGTATATCTTGTATACTTCAGGGTCAACAGGGCAACCCAAAGGAGTTGTTCAATCCCACGCAGCGGTTGTTTCGCATATGACTACATTCGCGAATTCTATTGAGTTGAATTCAACCAACCATATCTTGCAACTCTCTTCGCCTGCCTTTGATGCTGCGATTATGGATATGTTCTCAGCCTGGTTCACAGGTGCATCACTCTGTTTCTTCGATATCCAACACGCCGATCATGATGAGCTTGTCAAGTTTGTTGATACCTTTAAAGTTGATATCTTTCACACAGCTCCATCAGTATTTAGATGGCTGACAAGATCATTAGATGATTCAACAACTCTCGATCACATCCGATGTGTGGTACTTGGAGGCGAACAAGTCATCGCAGATGATTGTGAAGAGCTTCAGGATCATTTCCCGAACTGCGAGTTATTCATCAATGGACTAGGACTCACTGAATCGTCCCTTGCTCTCCAACTTAGAGTTCATCCTCGAGATCTGAGACAATATACAAGATGGATCCCAATCGGTTTTCCTGTTAATGGAACAAACATTCGATTAGTCGATTCAAATGGGAATCCCACAGAACTCGCAGGTGAGATCGAAATCGAATCAGATCGTGTAGCGCTTGGATATTGGAATTGTACAACCCAATCAGTTGATCAAATCGGAATGCCTGTTGTAGATACTAATCGGAGAAGGTTCCGGACAGGTGACCGTGCAATGGTCCTTGAAGACGGTACATTGATCCATAGAGGGCGAATTGATCAACAAGTGCAAGTGCATGGATGTCGGGTCGAGCTAGAGGAAGTTCAAAGCATCATCCGAAGTCTTATAGGGGTTCAAGATGCTTCTATCGTTGCTTCGCGAATGACTGATGGAGATCATGAGCTTCATTGCTATATCGTTGTCGGCAAAGATTCGGTTGTTTCAGAATCAGAGATTCGCAACGGACTGAGTAGCCTTCTTCCTGGATATATGATCCCGCTTTATTGGTCAAGAGTATCGAATATACCTCGTGTTGGAGGCGGGAAAGTCAATCGACATGAGCTTGAACGAATGCGGAAGTTGCCATTTCGCTCTGACCCTCAGCGCATAGATCAAGGAGAATCAAGTCACTTGGATACCGTCATTGATTGTTTCGAACGTATCTTAGATGTGCAGGGAATTGACGGGAATGAGAGTTTCTTTCAGCTAGGGGGGAACTCTCTCAAAGCAATTCGCTTGTTCTCATTGATGAGAGAAATGCTTGGAACTCATCTCCCGATTTCAACAATCTACAGAGCTTCAACTCCTTCATTGCTTGCACATGCTGTGTCGACTTATTCAAACACAAGTGGGTGCGATACATTCGTTTCATTAACAGAGACGAGTGATGAATCATCAGTGATTCTCTTTCCAGGAATCGGTGGGCAACCGATGGGATTCAAGCCCATGGTTGATCTCTTGATTGGAGATCGTTCTTTTGTTGGGCTGCAACTCCCCGCGTTGAATCAGATTCATGTAATCGGAGAAGATCTAAAACAACTTGCGAGTTGGGTCATAGACCAAATGGATCTAACAAACACACTGCAAGCTCCAGATATGATTGGATACAGTTTTGGGGGTGCTTTGTCAGTTGAAGTTGGGATACAACTCCAATCGAAGGGGTTCACTCCTGGGCATTTGATTCTTCTCGACGCACACTTGCCCGCGGGGTTGCCTAGAAAGAACAAAGCTGGTTTAGCTGCTGCACATCTTGGGCAACTCCTACGAGGAAGCGATACAGGAAGACTCGAATACATTCGTCAGAGAGTTTCAAGTAACAAAAAACCAATTGCTCCTCAACCCGAAGCAGAGAACAAAGAACTCACTGAGTTTAAAAAACTAGCACGCGCGAACCGTCGGATGCTCAGTTCATATACTCCTACTGATACTTATCGAGGCCGGGTATGTTTGTTGCGTGCGATTCAGCCCGAGTGGTTTAAGTTCCATAAGGATGATGGGTTTAATGGGTGGACTGCCGCGATTCATCCCAAAAATATCACCCTCAGTTCAATCCATGCAACTCATCTCGGGTTATTCAAAGATCAAGCAGTGATCGAGCTTGCAGATATTGTGAATCAATGGATTCACCAAGAATACACATAAACTAGATTCAAACACTTTCATTCCATACAGTTCATTCGAAGCGATCACACGAACAATGTTGTTTCGATATGACGACTTGGAAGGAACATATCTTGAATACTCCTATCGACCTGCGATCCGATACTGTCACCAGACCGACTGAAGCAATGCGAGAAGCGATCGCAAACGCAAAGGTTGGTGACGATGTGATGGGGGCCGACCCTTCGGTGAATGAACTAGAATCACGAACCGCATCTATGTTCGGCAAAGAAGCTTCATTGTTTGTTCCTTCTGGGACCATGGCAAACTTGCTTGCAGTGCTCGCTCAAACTGTCGCAGGAGATGAAATACTCACGCACCCCGAGAATCATGTGTATTACTACGAGACTGGCGGATACGCCGCGATCGCAGGATGTAGTATTCGATTTGTCAAAGAGGATGAAACAACTCGTCTAGGAATGACAACTCCAGATGGTATCAATCGCGCACTTCGTATGGCGGATGTTCACTTCCCACCTACCAAACTGTTCACGATCGAAAATACGCACAACCGCGGTGGGGGGATCGTCTGGCCGATGGACTTACTCCGTGACACATGCAAAGCTGCTCGTGCAAACGGACTCAGAGTTCATACTGACGGAGCTCGAATCTGGAATGCTTCAATTGCATCTGGGGTTGATCTTAAAGATATTGCTTCTGAAACTGACACAATATCTGCATGTTTAAGTAAAGGACTCGGATGTCCTGTCGGTTCAATCCTCGTCGGAGATCAAGACACAATTGACCGTGCTCGGATGAAACGAAAAATGCTCGGCGGCGGCATGAGACAAGCAGGTGTTCTCGCCGCGGCGGGAATGTTTGCTCTTGATCATCATTTCGATCGTTTAGCAGAAGATCATCTACGAGCGAAGGAACTTGCAAATAGTCTTGCGAGTATTGAACTCTTTGACTTTGATCCTGCAAGCATAGAAACGAACCTTGTTTACGCCAGACTCTCCACAAAGGCGATCTCTACTGTTGGAGATGCATATGAATGGCAAGAACAACTCGAGTCAATCGGAGTCTTGTGTTACGCTGAGAGCAAGGGAACTATCCGATTTGTGACCCATCTCGACATTGATGATGCGATGATTCATGAAACCGTTCGCCGTATCAAGGAGATCACACTCTAAGTGGATCATTAAAAATCCCTCAGTAAAAACTGAGGGATTCATAAGTTTTAGTTGATAGGACGATTAGTCCTTCTTGAGAAGATCGCGGATCTCACCAAGCAAGACAACATCTGCTGCTGGCGCTGCTGGTGGTGCAGCTTCTTGTTCTTTCTCGAAGTTTGCCTTTGCTTTGTTCATCATCTTTACCATCATGAAGATAACGAATGCAAGGATCAGGAAGTTGATCAAGATCGTAATAAAGTTACCGATCGCGAGCACTGAACCAAGGTCCTTTGCTTCTGCAAGTGGAAGTGATGGGTTCGCTTCCTTTGCTGCTGTAACAGCTTCGCTCAGCGGAATGTAGATGTTTGTGAAATCGACATCGCCGACTACCGAACCAACGAGTGGCATGATTACATCATCAATTGCTGATTTGATAATTGTTCCGAATGCCGCACCGATAATGATACCGACGGCCATGTCCATCACATTGCCTTTGACAGCAAAGTCTTTGAATTCTTTGATAAAACCCATGAGTGTTCCTCTCCATGTAGGATAGTAAAAAGTGCTCAACCGAAGTTATGACTTGGTTGATGTCCCGAAAGAATAGTAGGGCTTGATATTAGATTTCGCAAATTATTGAAACAGTACCCAGAGGTACAGATTATTTACGGCGATTTTTAATTTTCACTTTACCTGAGCCTGCTTTGATTATGCCGACCACATGGGGTTTTTCGCCTGACTTCTCAAGTCTGCGGATGACCGCATCAGCAAAGCTAGGTCGAACAATCAGGCAATATCCAATCCCCATGTTGAAGACTTGACGCATTTCTGCTTCTTCAATGTTTCCGTGTTTCTGAAGTAGATCAAAGATCGGAGGCACTTCCCATGAGCGTTCATCGATCACTGCATCGACTCCATCATGGAGTGAGCGATTCAGGTTCCCTTCCATGCCGCCGCCGGTAATGTGCGCCATGCCTGAGATGATCTTCTTTACTTTGTATGATCTGAGAAGTTTGACGATCGAGTCTGCATAAATGCGTGTGGGTTCGAGCAGGACTTCGCCGAGCGTGCGATCTGTTTCCAGTTCGGGATACACCTTGTCAAGTTTGAGCTTTGCATGTTTTAGAACTTTACGAACCAAAGAATACCCGTTCGAGTGGACTCCACTACTCTCTAGACCAATGACAATATCATCAGGTTCTACGCGAAGTGGGTTCGTTGCTTTCTTGAGTTCAACAACTCCAACACTAAACCCCGCCAGGTCATAGTCATTCTCTTGGTAGAGATCATTCATCTCTGCAGTTTCGCCGCCGATGAGTGCGCATCCTGCGAGCTTGCACCCATCTGATATCCCTTTGACGATGTCATATAGAACTTGTTGATCAACGGCGTGAACTGCGATGTAATCGAGGAACAACAATGGTTCTGCGCCTTGAACGATCAGGTCATTGACATTCATTGCTACGAGATCAATACCTACTGTGTCATGCTTGTTCATCTCGATTGCGAGATGGACCTTTGTGCCTACACCATCTGCGCACGCAACGAGGACTGGATCCTTGTAGTTGTGTTTGAAGAGTTGTTCGTTGTAATCGAGTCGAAGTAACCCTGCGAATCCTCCAGGGTTGTCGATGACTCGTTGTCCATGGGTCCGTCGAAGAAGTGACCCAATTGAGCCTACGAATCGATCGCCCGCAGCGATGCTGACACCCGAATCGGCGTAAGTAAGACCCTTTGAACCAGTGGATGAACGCTTGGTTTTCGCAGCCATGGAAAGACAATAGGACTGCAGTTCACTGATAGCTCATTCACAGACAACCAGATATCACGATGTACACAAGAAGTTGTTGATCTAAGAGACTCAGAGTGGAAATTGAAGAGAATAATCCTCTCAACCTCGATGATGATTCTGAGAATCACAGTTTCAAACTCTTGCTCGATTCGGATCCCAAAGTGGATGGGATTTGGGCTATAATCCTCTCATCCGAATCATCGGCTAACTCGAAGGATATTCAAAATGCCAGACACCCAGCTCTTTACATCAGAATCCGTCTCCATGGGACACCCAGATAAAGTTTCTGATCAGATCTCAGACGCGATTCTTGACGCAATGCTTGCAAATGATCCCTACTCACGCGTTGCGGTTGAAACCATGGTTTCAACCGGTATGGCAGTCATCGCAGGTGAAGTCACAACTGAGGGCTATGTAGACATCCCAGATATCGTCCGCGGAGTCATCCGCGATATCGGATACAACGACGGTGACATGAGATTCGATGCAGAATCATGTGCTGTGATGGTATCAATCAATCAGCAATCTCCAGACATCGCACAAGGCGTAAACAAAGAAGGCGCCGGCGATCAAGGGATGATGTTCGGGTTTGCATGTAAAGAGACTGAAGAGCTCATGCCGCTACCGATTATGCTGAGCCACAAACTCGTCGCACAGCAAGCTCATGTTCGTCGAAACGATACCATCCCAGGTCTTCGTCCTGACGCAAAGAGCCAAGTCACTGTTGAATATGATCATGGAAAACCAGTGCGAGTGGACACAGTGGTTCTTTCAACACAGCACGATAAATCGTGGAACGATCGTCAAGACCAACTTGCTCGTGAAGTGATCGATCACATTATCAAACCAGTACTCGGCGAACTCTGGAATCCCGGAATCAAAGTCCATGTGAACCCAACTGGACGATTCGAAATCGGTGGACCGCACGGAGACTGTGGACTCACAGGTCGCAAGATTATCGTTGACACCTACGGCGGCCGTGGCCGACACGGCGGTGGGGCATTCAGTGGTAAAGATCCAACGAAAGTTGATCGCTCTGCAGCGTACATGGCTCGTTACATCGCCAAGAACATCGTGGCTGCAGATCTTGCGGACGAATGTGAAGTTCAACTCTCATACGCAATCGGTGTTGCTGAACCAACCAGTGTGTACATCGATACTTTCGGAACTTCCAAATGTGATGAGAACAAAATCTCGGATGCTGTGCGCAAAGTATTCCCATTGACTCCACGAGGAATCATTGAAACACTCGAGCTTCGTAATCCGATCTATAGAAAGTCTGCTCGTCACGGACACTTTGGTAGAAAACCATCCGAGAAGAACGGGCTCAACTTCTTTAACTGGGAAAAGACTGATAAAGCAGATGCACTCAAAGAAGCATGCAACTGTCAAACTGCAAGCGTTTAACAAATCTAAGTTTCTTCACTTTAAGTGAGATATAGATTGTTTGTGAGAATGTAATCATGTACTCCCTGATCAAGTCCTTTGATCGGGGAGTTTCTTTTAGATGAGTCCTTGAGTGATTCTCGAATGAAAGTCGACGATGCTTCAATAGTGGGTGTGCTCACAATCCGGGATTCCCAGTACTTCAGTTCTTCATCATTCCAGATTTCAAGCTCACGCAGTTGATCTATTAGTTGTGCAGGAGACTCTTGAGTTGCTTTGTCTGATGCGCGCAACATCACAACAGCGTCTTGCCAGAACTCTGTATACTTACGCCAACGATGCAGAGAGAGTAGTTGATCTGCGCCAATAAGGAATGCGTTAGTCCCATCGAGATTCATCTGATTTACTATTTGCCAAGTGTCTGCCCAATAGCTCGGTTTGGATGGATTAAGCTTGGAATCAGAGAGCTCTTGTTCCCAGACTTCCCATTCTTCCCATTCTTCATATTCAGCAAGTGCGAGATTTAACATATTCAATCGATGTTTGCTTGATGTCGGATGTTGATCTTTGAATGGAGATCGTGCTGCAGGGACATAGATTACTCGTGTTTTGATAGAGAGTTCATTTGCGATTGCTCTTGCGAGTCGGCAATGCCCTTGATGTGGGGGATCGAAGGATCCTCCAAAGAATAAACGGAAAGGAGCATTCTTCGCTCGATCTGAGATTGGGATCAGATCAGACATTCTCTCAATGTTGGGTTTGTTCTTCACACTATATTGATAGCACATTCAATGCATTGGTACATCCGATAACGATAAGAAGATAGTGAGCTCTTTTTAGAAATAGTAAAGTGGTCCGTCTGGAAGGCTTGTAGATATCCTGCGAGCTCAATCAGGAGGCAGATCATTCCTAGTGGTAAATCACCCCTCTATTTCAACCGATGAACGATTCAGGAGAATTCTGATGAACGCACCTGATCCAAATGCATTTAGCCTCGATATCAATGACTCTGAGGACGCTGAACTCATTGAGTATTTCCTAGGCGAACTCCCAGAACGTGTAGACGCAATTAATCAAGCTTCGTCATCAGATGATGTCGAGCAACTTGGTCGTCTTGCTCATCAACTCAAGGGCGCTGCACCAGGGTTTGGATTTCCACTCATTGGTTCTGCAGCTGCAAAGCTCGAGGGCAGTATTCGTGCACTTGATCAATCAGAAGAGGATGTCAATCTTGTTCGTGCAGAGGTAGAGAATCTAATCTCACTCTGTCAGTCGTATATTTCACAATCAAAGAACTCTCATTAGAGTGAAAATGAAAATCTATTCGGCCTACTCGCTCGTTCGCATGTGATTAAAGAGATTTATAGACTCCATGGTTGATCCAAAAGATCTACAACTCGATACAACTCCGGTTGTGCTTCTCATCGATGACTCTCAGTTTGTCCATCGTCTGTTGGATGCACGGATGAGATCTGAATCGATCTCATTGATTGGTGAGTTTAACGGCAAAAACGGATTCGAACGCGCTGTCGAAGATTCCCCTGCGCTGATTTTACTAGATCTTGATATGCCTGTGATGGATGGGTTTGAAACCCTTCGTGCATTAAAAGAAGAAGCGAAAACAAAGGACATTCCAGTAATCGTCCTCTCAGGGATGGATTCATCACAAGATAAAGTAACTGCATTCGATCTTGGAGCAATCGATTTTGTAACAAAACCATTTGAGCTTACTGAGCTCAGAGCTCGAGTGCGTTCATCCTTAAAAATGTCCGCGTTGATGAAAATGCTCTCACAGAAAGCTCAAATCGATGGCCTGAGCGAGTTGTACAATCGATCATTTTTCGACGATCGATTCAAAGAAGAGTATGATCGAGCGATTCGTCATGGACATCCTCTTTCAATCGCATTGATGGATCTGGATCATTTCAAATCAATCAATGACACCTTCGGACATCCCGCTGGTGATACAGTGATTGCGGGTGTTGCCAAGATCGCAGTTCAGGAATGTCGATCCTCAGATATCGCATGTCGATATGGAGGTGAAGAGTTCGTGCTTATCATGCCTGAGACATCACCTGCAGACGCTTTCACGCTTTGTGATCGAATCCGCGAACGATGTGAAGCGACTACTTGGGCGCAGCATCCTGGGCGCCCAGTGACCATTTCAATCGGGATCGTGGGAGCAACAGACGGTGCGGGGATTCAATGCACACCTGCTGCAATGATTGAGCTCGCAGATCGGAATCTGTATGATGCAAAGAAGTCAGGGCGCAACATGGTTCGGGCATCTGACATCAACGGCGCTCAGGTAAAAATTGCGAAAGCAAGCTGAAACTCATTCAATGAAGATCTGAGCAAGTTTTCGGGTTTCATCACCGAGTAACACGGTTATTCTGCATAAACTCTGGAATGAGCGATCAATCCAAGAATCAAGATCGAATCCGCAAACTCGAAGAGTCCGCCGGATATCAAGATCACACGATCGAAATACTCTCAAAAGAAGTGACAGAGATCAATAAACTCATGCTCGGGCTTTCTCGTCGCATGGCTGTTCTTGAATCAAGACTCAGTGAGCTCGATGATCGGGTAGGAGAAGATCCTGGAAATGTACCTCCACCTCACAGTGCTGGGCCTGATATTCCAAAGGACCCTTTGTAAAACATATCTCTAATGTACAAGATGTTACAGATTGCACTCTCAAGGTAGATGTGTATACTCATGATATGAAGATTGAGAAAAAAACCATTTTGCGAAATGTGTCGTATTTGTTTGTCATAGCAGTGTTTACTGGTTGTGAGTTGCAACAAAGACGCGTTGAAGTCCGCGAGGCGTCAGGTGCAGACGAATCTCTTGATTCCCGCTTTGAACTCACTGGTGACGCACAAGATCCGACAGAGAAGGATGCTCAACTTGGTTACGGACGATGGAAGGCAAAGCCGGAGACGACGGGGACTGATGCTCCAACTGATCCAGATCGCAGAGGGAGTTGGACCGGATCTCCTTAAAGGAACGCAACGAAAATCCCCGTCAGTTCCACTGTTTTCGGGTATAATTCAGTCAATAAGTCAATTCATTTTTCAGACCATGCATGACAGGAGGTCATATGTCTGATCTTAAAGAGCGATACACGGAAGTTAAACAACGAGTTGCTGAAGCAGCGAAACGATCAGGTCGTTCTGCTGACTCGGTATATCTCATCGCAGTTACGAAGTTTGCAGAACCCGAAGACATACGGGAACTTATCGAGTTAGGTCATCAAGACTTTGGAGAAAACAAAGTCCAGCAACTTTCTCAACGCGCAAGCGTAATCAATGAATGGCTCGAACGAATGAAGCGCCATCCTAGAGTCGCAGGCGAGCATTCAGATTTTGATCCCGCTGCAGGCGTACGCTGGCACATGATCGGGCATCTTCAGCGAAACAAAGTTCGCAAGATTGCGGATCTAGTTCGTCTAGTGCACTCAGTAGATAGCTTGCGTCTTGCAGAAGAAATTCAGCAAATCGCCAACAAGCTGGATCTGACTATGGATGTGCTATTGCAAGTAAATGTCTCTAACGAAGAGTCGAAGTTTGGAGTTCCGATCGCCGCCGCGGGAGCAATCGCAGAACAGATCGATACCATGATCAATGTTCGCGTTCGTGGATTGATGACAATGGCACCGCTTGCTGAATCTCCTGAAGCATCAAGAGAGCATTTCATTCGTTGCCGAGAGCTTTACGAAGATATGGTTCGAGATGGGATAGGCGAAGGACATTTCGATCTACTCTCAATGGGAATGAGCGGCGACTACGAGATCGCGATCGAAGAAGGTGCAAATCTAGTTCGTGTAGGATCTGCGATCTTTGGAAATGCGAATCAAAAAGAGTCAATGACACTCGAAACTCATTGAACGAGTGAGTGAGATATAGACATTGAGTTGAACTCAGGAATGCTCAACATGCTGCCCAACAGCAAGTGCGAGTTTGCCGCCGCGTGCTCTTGTTGAAACCATCTGCGACTGGAGGTACTTGCCAGGGCAAGCAGTACTTCGAAGTTCGCGATGGGTATGCACATTCGAAATCGAAACGGAGAATCGATCCATCGCATACGCAACCAGTTTATTGATTGAACTGAGAGTTGCTTGAGTTGGTCTGATTTTCTCGTAGTTCCCAAATGCAACAATCCCTAAGTTGCCTGGGTTGTTGTTCTTGACATGTGCCCCTTGGAGTTCCAACGGACGAGCTTGGAAGATGCGTCCACTTGGATCGACTGCGAAATGGTATCCAACATCTGCCCATCCATTATTGAGATGTCCAGTTCTGATCAACTGCATTCTGCGTAACGAATCCGCGTATGAACCAGTAGGGACAGGCATAATCGCATCGTGGTGGATAGTAATCCGACTCACACGATTCATTGGGTCTGCGAGCCAGCGCTTAGGTTGGGCACTTGTCCATTTAGATCGAGGAATAACAAAAGATGGAAGCGCTGAGAGAGGGAGATCAATCGCAACCTTAGTTGTCGGAGGGGGTGTATAAACAGGAGTAGGTCTGTTCGTCCGGGTAATCGGGTCCGATGGGATCGGATCCCCGATAGCGCCACCGAGTGTTTTTACTCTTTTTTGAGCAGAGCTGTTACATCCACTGAGTGCACTCAGACCTCCAAGAGCGACTCCAGTTGAACCAATCTTCGCGGCTACACGAAGAGCTTCACGCCGAGAGACGCTCTTACGATCATCTGATTGGGGGGTGTTGCTTTGATTCACATCAATATCTTCGGCAAATCTCTGATGTTCTGTGCAATCTGATCATCAAGTTTAGGCAAGTCCCTCACATTGAGGATACACTCGCTCAGGGACAACGATGAAAACTATCCTAACAGAGTTTTCATCCGAATTGTGCAATGAGAGTGTAAAGAAGTCAAGAGGATACTCATGTTTCAAGCAGAGGAAGTTGTCGAAACCGTGAATCAAGCCCAAGCAGAAGCAGCCAACCCAGTTGTGTCGGGAATCGGAGAGCTCGTCACACGACTTGCTGAGGGTGATATGAGCAGCGGGACATGGATTCTGCTCTGGGAATCTGTGGGAAAACCAGTCGCGCTTGCTCTCGTACTGATCATTGCAGTGCTGTTCGTTGCAGGTTGGATCCGTCGATTGACTTCCAAAGCATGCCGAAAAGCGAATGTTGAAGAGACACTTTCTCGATTCCTTGGGAATATGGCTCGATACCTCGTCCTGTTTGCAGGTGGGATTGCAATTCTGGGTACTCTGGGTGTGGAAACTACCAGCTTCGCAGCAGTACTCGCAGCAGCTGGATTCGCTATCGGTATGGCGCTCTCAGGAATGCTTGGGAATGTCGCGGCTGGTGTGATGTTGCTCTTCTTCCGCCCGTTCAAAGTGGGGGATGTTGTCAACGCTGGAGGCGTCACTGGGAAAGTCTTTGAGATTGGACTCTTCACAACCACATTCGATACTCCAGATAATCGAAGAATCATTGCGCCAAACTCTACAATCTTTGATGGCACAATCGAAAATGTGTCCTATCACACAACTCGTCGAGTCGCGGTTTCAGTCGGGACAGATTACAGCGCTGATGTGGATAAAACTCGCGAGATCTTACTTGCGACTGCAAAGGCATGCGAGAATGTCATGGACGATCCTGAAGCTGCAGTTGTATTGACTGGACTCGGAGGTTCGTCAATCGATTGGTCCATCCGTGTTTGGGCCAAGGCTGAAGACTTCTGGGGCGTAACAGATCAACTCACAAGAGATGTGAAATACGCACTCGATCAAGCAGGTATCGGAATCCCATTCCCACAGATGGATCTTCATCTCAACGGAAAAATCGCTCAATCGTGAGATTGGATGATTGGCTCACTTCGGATTCGATCGAGCCACTTACTCCAGATCGAAAGCACTAGCATCATGTATAGCCGTTGGGAATGATCGCGCCCGTGCCATGGGTTGATCGATTTCTCCCCAGC
>JARGPA010000035.1 GCA_029213305.1 Phycisphaerales bacterium | reverse complement strand
TTCGTCCGTTCAAAGCTTGCGTTGCATAATACGCGACGCGTCCGATTTGATGCTTGATCGGGCGCTTTCGCAACTTCGGATATCGTTGATCAAGCATCTCTCGTTCATGTCGATAGACTTCACCCCATGATTCGCCCTTCGCATCGTCATGCACCCGATGTACTCCGATATAGCGTTTCATACGAACACACTTCGTCCGCGGGATCAGGCGATACCACAAATCCGTGTCCATCGTGCATTGAAGTTCGCGATCAACACCGCCTGCTTCGTTGTAGAGTTCACGGCGAAAAAAAGTGCTAGGTTGATGGGATCGTAGATACCCGTGCTCAACCCACCATCGAGTTGGACCTGCGCGTCGATCACAGCGTATCACGTTCGATTCTGCATCGACAATGACCGTGTTCCCTTCTACGAGCCCGATTTCTTCGTCCGCTGCGAATCGTTCACGGATCGCGTAGATCGCGCCTGGTAAGATTGCATCATCTGAGTTGATCCAGTTGATGACATCTCCAGTTACACGAGAAAACCCGTCGGCGATCGCATTAGACTGACCGCCGTCGGGCTTTGATTGCCAATGATTGATCTCCGATGCATACTTCTCGATGATCTCGACCGATCCGTCTGTTGAACCACCGTCGAGAACGATGAACTCATGGATCTGATCCCGTTGATCAAGAATGCTTGTGATTGCTTCTTCCAAGAACTGAGCTTGGTTGAAGCTAGGCATCACAATGGAAATCGTAGGCTTTGCCATGGAATATACAGCTTTAGCTCACGCCGAGAAGATCGATCTCGAAGACCAAGTCTGCCTTTGGTGGAATCGCGCCACCTGCGCCGCGCTCGCCGTAAGCTTTCATGTAAGGAATGGTAAGTTTGCGTTTGCCGCCGACTTTCATTCCTGGGATACCTTCTTGCCATCCCTGGATGAGATTGCTAAGTGGGAAGTTGATTGGGTTTCCGCCGTGCGATGAATCAAAGACAGTTCCATTCATCAACTCACCCTTGTAATGAACATTGACAGTCGCGCCCGGCTGGCACTCATCGCCTTCGCCTACAGTGATATCTTCGATGATAAGTTCAGTTATTGGTCCGCTCATGTTGAGCTCCTTTGTTGTGCTCTTAATGGAAAGTTTTGTGGATTCAATGGTAGACCCCAACTACTTAGAGGTCGAAATACTCCGAGACATACTCAGGGATTGACTCTGCTTTCGTCAACTTGACGACATCTAAAAGCCTCATCAGATCGCGTTGACGCTTTTCTTCGATTAAATCAGGATCAAGTTCATCATCATCGAGCGATCGAAGGAACCGATATCGGCCTCTCCCCCCTGTTTCTGAGCGAATACTCGTGAGCTCTATCGCCCCGAGTTCTGCAAGACGGATCAATGCATAATCCATGATCCCGCCTCCCATTCCGTGTGCGTGCCCTTTGCCGATGACCATTAATCGAAGATCGTCGTCATCGAAATCATCTTCAGTAAATCGAGCTTCGATAGCGCTCATCACACTCATCAAGAAATCAGCACTTGGGTTTTGCCAACGGATAAACTCTTGTTGAATTGCAAGATCATCTTGACAGTACAACAACTCGCAAACCGAATCTTCTCCATCGCGCCCGGCGCGCCCTACCTCTTGGTGGTACGCCTCGATTGATGCAGGGATCTGCCCATGTACAATGTAGCGCAGATCAGGTTTATCAACACCCATTCCAAATGCATTTGTCGCGAGTAAAATCAAACCATCGTCAGGACCCGACTCGATAAAGCGATCGTATACTCGTGTCCGCTCTCTCGGATGGAGTCGTCCGTGATAGATCTCTATCTCACGGCCGGGCAGTGCTTCTTGCAATCGATCCGCCATCTGTTCCAGATTCTTAATCAATGTAAAATAGACAATCCCTGTCGATGATGTTTTGTTCGCAATTGCTTTGATGTGATCGATCTTTTCCCCGTCATCCCAGACAACACTTGAACTGAGTTTGAGATTCGGACGATCAACAGGCGCTGCGAATAATGGCATCTCATCATTCGAAACTCCAAGGACTGTGCGTATATCTTCACGCACAGGTTTTGTCGCAGTTGCAGTCAACGCGATCGTGATCGGATCACCGAGTTCTTTGCGAAACTGACCTATCTTCTGATACGCCGGCCGCAAATCATGCCCCCACTTCGTCACGCAATGACATTCGTCAATCGCAAGTAGATTTACCCCCCCAGGAACTTGATCGAGCGCTTCACGAAAATCAGGTTTCTCCATACGCTCTGGTGTTGCATAGAAGATTTCGTATTCGCCTGCTGCTAGCTTTTTGTATCGTTTCAATCGTTCTTGTTTACGAACTGTCGAGTTTACATACGACGCTTTGATCCCTTTCTTACGAAGCGCTGCGACCTGATCCTCCATCAACGCAATCAATGGAGAAAAAACAAGTCCGACACCTTCGCCGTTTGTCTCCTCTTGCATCGCGATTGACGGGAGTTGAAAACACAACGACTTCCCTGAACCAGTCGGCATCACAACCAGCGCATCATCGCCTTCCATCACGCGAGTGATGATCTCATGTTGGAGTGGACGCAGGGACTCGAGCCCGAATCGGGACTGTAAAATCGTTTGGAGGTTCGTTTCAATCATGTGAGCAAGGATTATTGACCTTCTTTCAGGAGAATTTGCCTGAGCGTCAAGATTCTGCTAGGCTTTGACAGTTCTTGGTACCTGGGCATTTGTTTCCATCCAGGTGAAAAGGGAAGTGCGGTTAAAAGCCGCCGCGGACGCGCCGCCGTAATAGGTAATGATGTCTGCTCTACGCATTCTCAGTTGTCTGAGAGATGTAAACCACTGGTTTTCGATTCCAATCGATTTCCGGGAAGGTCGAGCAGAAGGAGCCTAAAGCCGGAAGACCTGCCTTGAACTTGTATGTCGGCCCTCGCGATTGGGGTTGGTGGACTTGCCCGCACCAATCCTCCCCTGCGAGCGCCCCCCACCTTCTCTTTTTGTACCGCTTGGTTCCGACGATTTTGTACGTTGGGGAGTCTCTGTAAATATACAGAGAAACAAGCGGTGCCGCGAATAGCACCGAGAAAGAGAGACGCATTCAATGCGTACATATCCATTTGTTTTGTCAGCGCTCGCTGTCTCATCCACAATCTCCCTTGCAGGTCCATTTGCTTCAGGCGTCCTCGATTACGACGCAGGATCAAACGCGGTAGCTGGTTATACCAATGCTTCAACTGCGCTAGGTGCAGCGGAAAGATTTACCGGCGAAGGAATCTTCCCAGGAGGAGTAACCCCCTTCAACCCCGCGTTTGGTACCGATGAAATCGTTTCCATTGGAAGCGGAGGCCATCTAGATCTGAGTTTCGATATGGAAATCAACGACTCCGCATCAAATGCTTATGGTATCGATCTCATCGTTTTCTCGAACTCGGGGTTTGCAGATACATCATGGACTGACGCAGACCCAAACAACGACGGCACAGGAGTAATCGGATCAAACCCATTTGTATTCGGCGCAGGTGGTGCTGCAACTATTCAAGTGTCAAACGACGGGATCAACTGGTTCGAGGCTGCAACAACAACTCTCGACCTCTTCCCAACCCTTGGATATAGTGACTACTCCACCCCAACTCCGGGATCTCTCGGTTCAATCGAATCCGACTTTACAAAAGCATTGAATCCCGCTCTTGGTCTCGCAGACTTTGCAAATCTCAGCTTTGAAGAAATTGTTTCACTCTACGATGGCTCAGGCGGAGGCATCGGTATCGACATCAGCGCAAGCGGACTCTCCTCTGCGAGTTATGTCAGATTTCTCAACAACTCCTCAAATGCATTCGAGATTGATGCTGTCGCGGTTGTTCCAGCTCCAAATGCACTCTTGCTTGTAGGACTTGGTTCGCTCACATGCGTTCGAAGACGAAGAGCATAAAAATTTATGATCCCGTTCCCAACTGGGAGCGGAGAGAGATCGCGATCTGTCCTGGGAAACTCGGACAGATAGCTTAAACGAAGATTGGAAATTGAATGCGTTATCTACTGCTCATTTTGCTCGCTCTTTGCTCAGAGTTATCCCTCGGGCAACACGGACAATATGCAACATTTCAAGCAGCTCAACAAGAAGATTCAACTTCGAATCTCAATACAATCGGATTCCCAACGATCTGGTCACACTTCGGAGGTAACTCTCGCCATCAGAGTAGAGCACTCCTCGGCCCATCGTCACCAACACTCTCAAATCCAACTTGGATCGCTGACGGCGACGCAACAACAACATACATCCCGATCCCACAAACAGGAATCGTAGTTGATACGCAACGCGTATACGCGATTGCGACCAACCCGACGCAACCTGGATCATCATTCGCAGTTGCATTCAATCGAACCAACGGCGATTTCGAATGGGCAACACCAATTCCTTCGATTATTCTTGATTCATGGTCCACTCCTGCAATCGACCCAGTTTCAAAGCAACTACTCATCGCAATCGGAGATCAAATTCTTGCACTGAATACTGCAACTGGATCTCAAATCTGGTCGACTCAAATTAACGGCATCGTTGTGAATGCATCTCCCGTGATAACGGATGATTTGGGTGAGTCTGATCGTGCATTCATCACAAATTATTCCTTTGGAGGCGGGAACGCCGCGAAGCTAATCTGTGTCAACATTGATCCTTTCAATAACTCAACAAACCCATACCAACCTGGTGAAATCGTCTGGGAAGCACTACTCAATGGGGATTGTTCTGGGAATACTCCCGCATATACAAATGGAAGAGTTTTCGTTTCTACCTCATCAAATGCGAGCTCACTCAACGGAACCATCCAAGCATTCGATGCGACTCAAACAACGAGCCCCAATCCGATTTGGTCATTCACGAACACAATAAACAAAGGGTTTTTCTCCGGAGTTGCCGTTGCACGAGGCCATCTCTACGCGTCGTCCTATTCATTCACTGGACTCCAGTACAGCGCCAACACAGTTAAGCTCGATTTGCAATCTGGACAACTCATATGGAGTGTCCCAACGAACCGCACAGATTCGACTCCAGTTGTTCTCGACAACGGAGATGTCATCGTCTCTGGAGGCGTCGCAATTGGAGCATTCGACTTCTTACCATTCTTTGGATCCCTTCCAAGTATTCAATACATTAAAGAAGATACCAACAACACATCAGTCATCTGGGACTCTGCACTTGATACACACGACGATCAAAACAGTAACGGTATCTGGGATTTTGGCGAATCCTTTCTCTCCATAGGTGGATGGACTCATCAACCTATCGCAATATCGATAGACAACACTCCATTGTTGATTGTGGGAACTCTCCCACAATCACAACCTGCTCAACTGTTTGGACACAATACTCATTTGAGTATTCTTGATCTTACAAAATCACCTTCAGATTCTGGGTTCGTCGTTGAACAAATCAGCGGCACAGGTTCAACTCCTGCAATGCTCGGATCGTGGATCTATTCTCCAAGTGAGCAAGGAATCCAGGCTTTTGCTCCGACTTCAATCACGCCAATTGCGAACACCGATCTTCTGTTAAGATATACTCAAGGCAAAATTACCCTCAAGGAACTCTCGGATAGATTGTCAAAGTGACCAACTCTACTTACGCACAATCGAAGCACGCTTTTACTCTTATCGAACTCCTCGTCGTCATTGCGATCATTGCGCTTCTGATTTCGATTCTTCTCCCCGCACTGAGCCGAGCAAGGCAAACTGCCCAATCTGCAATATGTGCTTCGAATCAGCGCCAGCTCGTCACAGGATGGTTAATGTACACAGACGATCATCGAGGATTTGCAATGCCTCATCTTCGTACCAACGGAGCAGATCGACAGTATTGGTATGGATCCGAAAATCTACTTACCCAATCACTCGATCACTCTAAGGGTTCATTGAACCCATATCTCAGTGATGCTCCTGGGGACACATCTGTATTCGAATGTCCGAATCAACCCGAAGACTCATATCACACTCAAGGTTCTACAAGTAGTTTTACTTCAACCTACGGCTACAACGCTTACGGCCTTTCACCCGCGACGACTGGGTACTACGAACTCTATAGACAACGAGCAGTTCGAGTGAGTGATCTCGATCGCCCTTCTAAGCAGCTCGTCTTTGCTGACACATTGATAGTGTTGTTTTCGGGACAACCATCGAACTCCGCATTGCTTGATCCCCCTCAACTCTTTACCCCGGGTTTAGGATGGCGAGACAACTTCTCTCCGACTACTTCATTCAGACACGGCAAATCCAAAGGCAAAGGATTTGGAACTACAATTACCGCACGAGCTGATGGATCTGTGACACACGAAGAACATGATCCAAAAGCGAAGGCCATCGAAGCTCATGGGATCGGGTCAATTTCAGTTTCGAACAACCCCGCATATGTTCAACGTCCAGAACGGTGGCGCCAATGAATCTTCTCGGAGTTGATCGTTGTGTGTGTCACAAGATTTCTTTTGCTACGCTGATTCCGATTATCGAATCACTCAAAGCTGAAGGCATATCAAGCGAATCTGAAATAATGGAACAACTCAAAGCTCAATCTAAATGCATGAGCGGATGCACAATGTGCGAACCATATATCCGACTTGTTGTACACACTGGAGATACATCATTCTCCCCGATTTGCCCGAGCTCACCTGATCAGTAATCGATCCCCTTGACTCCATTTCTCACATTTATACATATCTACATTGCACCTTTCAGAATTTCATTATTCTCTTATCAACCTACTTACTCTCAACTCCGCCTACCCTTTTCTATGAACCAAACAATCGACACCATGCGTGCACATCGCTCGATTCGGAGTTATACCGATGATCCGATACCCCAAACTCATATTGACGAAGCAATGCTCGCAGGACAGGCCGCCGCGAGTTCATCTGCAGTTCAGCCCTACTGCGTGATCCGAGTTACCGATAATGACAAACGTCAACAGATTGCAGATCTCGCAGGTCCACAACAAAAGATCCGCGACTGCCCCGCGTTCTTTCTGATCTGTTGCGATCTCCGTAAACACATGCTCATCGTTGAGCGTTCAGGAAACGAATACAAAACTGGACTCGAAGCGTTCTTAGTCGGCGCAGTCGACGCGTCACTCTTCGCGCAGAACTTCACACTCGCATTCGAAGCGCTCGGATATGGCACCTGCTATATTGGAGGACTCCGCAACGATCTACCCAAAGTCAATGAGCTTCTCAACCTCCCTGACGGAGTCCTCCCACTCTACGGCTTATGCGTAGGAGTCCCAAACGAATCCCCCTCACATCGTCCTCGACTTGCTCCCAAAGCAATGCTCTTCGAGAATGAATACCCAAGCGACGAACATACACTCGCGAGTATCGATGCATACGACGAGATGTATAAGGAGTACTTGATCGAGCGAGGCGCTAATCCCGCGACTTGGTCAGAATCCATTGCGAAGAAATTCAGTTATGCTAATCGTGAAGGACTCGCAGATTTTTATGAATCCAAAGGCGCCAAGCTCAGTTAACAACACAGGAACTGATTATGAAATCCATGAATCGAACTCAACTTCTGATTGTAATTCTCGGCGTTACCATCATTGCATCATTGGGTCTTACCCAACCAAGCATCAACCCAGATACGAGATCACTCAACAACTTAGCATCAGAACAACCCATCGACACCGATGTCATCTATGTCATCCGTCATGCAGACACAGAAAAAGGAAACAATCCGAATCTCTCTGCTGAAGGACAAGTTCGCGCTGAGAATCTCGTATCCATCCTACAAGACGAACAGCTCAGTGCAGTTTTTGTAACCAACACAGCGCGATCCATTCAAACAGGAACCCCCGCTGCTCTTGCAGATGGGATCTCCACAACGATCTATTCACCATTCGACGCAACAGGTGTTGCTGCATCAATCGCGAGCATTCCTGGATCGAGCGCTACGCTCGTCGTTGCTCATTCCAACACTGTCCCTCTCGTCGTGCAAGCACTCGGTGGCCCAACACTCGAAGATCTTGAAGAAACCGAGTTTGATCGCTTGTTCGCAATCGTTCTCAGTAACGGAAAATATGTCCGAACATTACAACTGCACTACGAATAAGAACTTGAACTAGTCCGTCAGAATCAATCGTCCGTTTTTGTAATCGAGTGTTACAACCTTATCCGGAAAGCTCCCGCTTCCGACGGTACCAACAAGATTAGGTATGGGTGGCCCACCGCCCGGGGTTGTTGAAAATGATACAACCTCATCATCCATCTCCATTCCACCCATGACACTCGATTCGAGGGGTGCAGACATCAACATGAACTCCACGCCGTCAATCCCGCGTCCTTTCCCGATGAGTGTTTGATCCGGGTCTTCCGCGTGTACCAATCGGGCAGTTTTCGCTTGTTCAAACTCGATTCCGATTCCATTTGAATCACCCAGGTCCAACAGAAAACTCCCAGTGATCGGTTCGACAGGTTCACCCAACAGTCTCGGTGTTACAGTTCCTTCGAAATACGGGAATCCGAACGCGAGTTTCATCTCCATCACTTTTGCATCCTTGGCAACTTTGAACTCGTCTTGATCGTGAAAGATCAGCAGATCGTGTTCATAATCGATTGATGTTACGAATCGCTCAATCGTCGTCGCACCAAGAAATCCAACAATCTCTTTATCACCAAACGGTGGAAGTTTCGCTGCATTAGGAAGCACCGTCACCATTTGATCAACAAAGCTCGCTTGCCCCCCTTGTGCGCCGAGTCCAACACGAACATTGTTTGCTTGGAGAACAGTGATTGATCCAGAACCTGCGCCACCCATCTCTCCAAGAGGTTTAGTCTCGAGTTCAAGCTCCGCTGCGAGATCAGCGAAAATCGTCGTATTCTGATTCCCAGTATCGAGCACAAACCAGTAAGGTCCATCCCCTTCGATCCAAGCAGGCATCACAATGTGACCCGTGGTTGTATGAATCTTAATTGATACAGGTTCTGAGTGCTCTACTGCAAATCCATCAGCCTTCACAGTCTCATGCGATCCTCCATGCCCTTCACACAATCCGAGCCCATGAATTCCAACTGCACACCCAACCATCCCGAGTAATA
>JARGPA010000017.1:77166-84564 GCA_029213305.1 Phycisphaerales bacterium | reverse complement strand
TTGTTACAAACAGGGTACTAACTTGGCGAATCGCGGCAAACATTTCGGCTCCTCCGCTCAACTTGTTGCAAAGCTGCCCATTAAGCAGCGGATCGTCGCGCTGAGTGAAGCACTAAACGTGGTTCCTCCTCAAGAGCGTGATGAACTCGCAATGATGCTCATTGAGCTAGCGAGTTTTAACTCTGCTCCTCCAAAGAGTGATCAAAACCTTGGTATGCACTCAGCATCGAGCCCTTTAGAGTTGTTTACCAAACTTCCTCAAAGACGTAGACAGCACTTTGCAAATGAAGCAATGTATGCATTGGCCCGGAGTTGGCCGACACTTTCAGACTCCATGAAAGAACTCAGCGCAGGACTTGGGAGAGATCGTTGGATCCATACTGCTCGGGCTCTTGCAAAGGATTCGGATCCCAATGCGCGTCTCGCCGCGGTGCGCATCGCCCACGATACTGCGGATCCTGGGTTTTCAAAGATCGCAGGGGTGCTTCTCGCAGACGAACATCAATCAGTTCGCAAAGGTGCAGATCAAGCATTAATGCGCCTCACGATGGTGATGCTCGAACATCTCCCTTCATATTTACTCGGCGAAGAGCTTGCAAAGATTGCTTCAACAAAACGAATCTCGCTCCCCGTTGATCCCGCGGTAATCGAACTAGAACGATGCACACTTTTGGGTGCGATCGCCGACGCTGCTTGGTCCTTTGCATCCCATCGTTGTCGTTCTCCTTTGCTTGCTGCATTGCTCGTGATGGATCGTGCCGTCGCAACCCCACTTGAACGAGACATTTGTGCACGCATGCGCCGACTCTTGAGCGAACGCAATCACCCAAGTCATTCTCCGATCCGCACAGTTCTCAGACGAACACAGTGCCCGATTCTGCGAGAACGTGCGCTCCGATGGTTGATCATTGCGCCAATGAGCACTGCTGCGATTGATCGATTATCTCAAGCGGATTCAATCGAAGAGCACCAACTGGTATTGAATCGAGCGCATCTCGCGATACGCCCTAAGCGTGCTGCAAAGCTAAGCTCTCTTCGTCAAGGGATTCTTGCACAACAAGGTGCGTCTGAATCATCAGGAACTGGTCCACTACCATCTCGTCATCAATACCCTCAACTCGGGGATGATTCGAGACTCGGGCTCATCCGTTTAACCTCGTTGATATCCATGGATGATCAGGTGCGTCGAGATTTACTCGAACCAACGCTAGCAGATCCAAGTACACGTGTTCGTCTCCGTTCTAGTGATCAATGTCCTTCGATTGATCTCCCTGATTTTACTTATGACATTGATGAGCCCATTGCAAGACACGCTGCAATGCGTTGGTCATCAGTAGGACAAGCAGCTCCACGTATTGGGTCTCCATCGTGGAAACGACGCAATGAAATTGCTCAACTCAACAAGCGGTCTCCCCATGCGAGTGTCCGTCGTATCGCGAACGAAGAATCTGAACGATTGACAATTCTTGATCCATCTGCGCCTGCTTCGATTGTGAATGCTCGTCGGATGTATTCAACTGATCCTACTGGATTTGTTCGACTTGTTCGTGATTACATTGCGAACCCAAGAACGACACCAGATGCGCTTATGCTCATCCGGCGGATGGAAATTGAACACCGTTTTGAGTTAGATCTCATCGCGATTGTTCAATCTGGAACGAGTGATCCAAGAGCTAAGGCAACAGCAGTCATGTCGCTTGGATCCATTGACTCAAACGCAGCGAGATATGTACTCGCAGAAGCACTTCGTGATCATGATGATCGGATCCGAGCAAATGCAGTTGAGTCTGTTCGTCAGCCGCTCGATCAACTTCTGGAACTCAAAACAGATACACATCATCGTGTTCGTGCGAGTGCTATTCGTAGAGTTATTCGCGACGCGGATCCTTCGAATACTGGACAAGCTCGCGAAGCAGGGCAAGCACTGTATGAGATGCTCCATGATGATCAACCTATGCATCGTTTAGCCGCCGCATGGGCAGCTCAACGTACGCTGATCATTGATCGCAGAGAAGTCCTTGGTGCCTCATGGAAACCACTCGTCAGAGAGATCGAATCGCTTTCGTCGGGCCGATCTGGGGGAGACGATTTCGCTGCTCGTATCCAATCGCGTGCTCAACAATGTATGGATCGAATTGAGACAGATTTTCAACGGATTCAGATCAGGAACGAATGGGGTAAAGACACTCGAGCATCGAGCACTGAGTTTCCTCTTGAGTAAGACAATGTAAACATCATGCTTGATGAACCTACACAACTTATCATTCCACATTCAGAGATGATTGGGTCATCCACTAGCGCTCTCAGTTTCACGAGCGCATTACTTATCATTGCAGGTTTGATTGTGCTTGGAGTCTGTGTGTGGTATGTCTATCGCAGAAAGCACGGAGTTGATCAAGGGGAACTTGCATTCCGTTCGATCAGTCGACGAATCGGTCTCACTCGATCTGAAATCAATATCATCCGTAATCACGCAAACTTGATGGGAATGACAACACCGGTCGGAATCGTGATGAGTCCTGATCTCATGAATCAAGTTCTTGATGGTACTGCGAGTTAAATGCGAACTTGTTAGTGACCCAAGAGTTCGATTTTAATCCCTGAAAGTTCAAATCCCACTCTCTGTGAGAGTTCTTGGAGAACCGACTCGGGGACCGCATCGAGGATTTGTTTACTCAAGTCCATAGGGACATCCATGACTCGTCCATCTTCTAGCACAAGATGGACATGCTCACCCATATCAGCGTCATATCGACATGCTCCGCCTGCGAGAGTGCTTGAGATTCTTCGAGCTATTCCACAACCTACGAAAGCTTCAAGTGTGTTATAGATTGTTGCTTGACTGATATCAGGATCGATTTCACGAACTGCTGCGAGTAGCTCTTCTGCAGTTGGGTGCGAGTTACATCGGGTTAGTTCACACAGGACAATCTCACGCTGACGAGTTGTTCGCAACCCTTTACGGGAAAACAACGCCCGAAGTTCTTCGGCGGTGTAATGGTGTGTATGGCTGTGAGGATCTGTCTTCATGAGATCTATTTTAGATATTGATCGCAGTGTTCGGCTAGTAATCGTAAGTAATTGCACAAAAACATGCTTTTTTCGATTAGAAAACCGGGTTTGCAATCGGTATCAATGAGTAGATTCACTGGATTCGATTGGTTTTGGAGCAGAAATAAACATCTTCCGATGTCTGATCCCTGCTTCATCGAACTCATCGCCTTCTGCAATCCATCCAAGTTTTTCGTAGAAAGGCATTGCCGAGAGTTGAGCATGGCAGTACAGGTTGGAGAGCCCGAGCTCTCCGAAGGACCTTGCTTCGATCGCGATCATCAGTTTTTGACCGATTCCTTCGCCTTGTAGTTGTTTATCTACACAGACCTGTTGAACTTTTCCAAAGTCTGAATCAGGTTGATCTTGATCAATGAATAGGGTTGCAGTCCCTACAACGCGTTCTCCACTGGGATGAGGGACAGTTGCGACGAAATGCTCGCATTGCTCTTCTCGCCCTGGTGCCATCGCTTTGTAGTCTTCGATGTTGTATCCAATTGGAGCAAGGAGGACCGCTGTACGAAGAGCGATCTCTTGTTCATAAAGCGGATGATCGATCGTTATGTGTTGAACTCTGAGCACGGATAGTCTCCCCTAACCTGAGTCAGAATGTAGCACAGAATTGAGGGATTGTCATGCATGCAGATAATGGAAATTCGACGAATCTTATTTCTGATCTGCAAGTCTTATTTTCCAGGCCAGTTCTGACACTTCTCGATTTCATGTTCTTCTTGTCGATCCGAGCTTTGTGAGAGTCTTGACCAGTTGATGTTGTTCCAATCATCATGATCCTGAAGCACATCACAAGTTGAGTCATAGCAGTTTGATCCTGAGCCGCAGGGGCGCCATGTTGAGATTGAGTTACAGTTGATATTGGCGCTATATGGAAACACATCTGTAAATCCATTTCGGTTCCAATCGATTGCGAATGAACCTGTTACACCCTCAAACTCTTGGAGAGAGTTCTCATCGAGATCGATATTGATCCCTCTGGAATAGTCGAGCAATCCATCGCCTACAGAATCACCTGTTGTGTCTACCCCAGGGAACTGATGACGATAGTTCATCACGGAGTTGTAGTTGGGTTTTCTGTTTCGGTTTTCAAACCCGCCGTGACGAAGTCCGAGATTATGTCCGAGTTCGTGAACAATGGTGTTCGACATGTTGTTCGTAGAGTTGTAGTTGACCATGGTGACCATGAAGTCGTCGCCGTTAATTTCTGCAACACCCGATGAACCGTTATCTGTGTCGTTGTATCGATTCGCGAAAATCGCGTAGTGGTAGTACCCTTTTCGGCGCGAATCAAAGTGAGCTTCTTTATACAAGTTAAACTCGAAATCAAAGAAAATTGCATCTGGAGAGTCAGGGAGTTGATTTCCTCCTGTGAATCCGTTGCCCTGACCATAGTCGAGATGGATACTGATTCCATCAGGGAGTCCATATGGATTGGGGGTTGATGCTTCGTTGAAACAGTTGACAACTCTCGCAACAACTGCTGGGGTAGGGCGATAGTCTTCTACTCGTCCTTGGAATACACCTTCAAACCAATCACATTCGACATAGATATCTTTCCTGACGGGTGATGCTTCAGGCAGATCTAGCCCATCGCGAGTCCCAAGAACTTCATCGCCATCTTGTAGACCATCGTTGTCAGTATCCGATTCGAGCGGATTTGATCCAGTTGAAAACTCGTCGATGTAGATCCCGTTGTCAGTTTCTACAAAGTCCGGGAGTCGATCTCCATCTGTGTCAGTCAAGTCAGGGCACTCGCCTCCGATTTGATTGAGGAACGCAGACACATCGAAGAAGTTGAGATGTCCTGAGTTATTGAAATCTGCTTGCAGATCGTTGTTGTTGTAGGCTTCAAGAAAAGTTGAAATATCGAAGAAATCGAGACGGTTATCAAAGTTGAGATCCGCTTGGCAATAAGGCGAGGTCTGTTGGGCATTGAGTACACTCTGTGTACAAGTTGAAACAAGAACAAACAACAACATCAATCGAAACATCATCACACCTCCGAAAACTGAACAGCATTGGACCGATATTATGATGCATTATGCGGATATGTGGAGGGTTAATCTTCAGATTTGAGCAGAAATGGGCAAAAACAGATTCCATACGGAGATGAAGACAACCTCTTGAATCAAAGTGAATCTTGTTCTCAAATCTTATGCAGGTGCGCTGCCATCAATCGTGAGTGATGTATGTCCCATCCGAGTCGCTGCCATCTTCTCCCAACCTGATCCGAGTTCACCCTCAGGATCAGGAGGGACGATGTCAACCTTTTTCTCTCCGAGTTTAACTTCACCAGATCGGACTTGATCTTGGAAGTTTTTGCACTCAGCGAGAAGTCGATCGAGAATCTCTTCTTCTCCAACCGTTGCGACCTTTTCGCCTTGCACATAGATAATGCCTTTTCGATCTCCCGCGAAGACGGCGACATCAGCACCTTCCGCTTCTCCTGGACCGTTCACAACGCAACCCATGACTGCGACTTTCATTGGGACTTGGATCTCTTCGTTAAGTTTGTCGTTGACATCTTGAACGAGTGAGAAGAGATCAACCTGGATTCGGCCACAAGTTGGACACGCGATGAGTTCGGCGCCTACGCGTTCACGTTTACCAAGGGTATAAAGAAGTTCAAGCCCGTCTTCGACTTCGTAGATTGGATCGTTCGCGTATGAAATACGGATCGTGTCTCCGATCCCATTAGCCATGAGGGTTCCGAGTGCGACAACTGAACGGATACACCCGGTTTCTTTGGGTCCTGCGTGCGTCACGCCGAGATGCAAAGGGTGGGGGAATCGTTTTGAAATTTCTGTATACGCGTCAATGACCAAAGATGCATCCATTGATTTTGCACTAATCGCGATATCATAGAAATCACGATCGTAGAAGATGTCAAGGTATTCTTCGAGCTTCGCGATCATGATGGCCATCATGTATCCGTGCTTGTTCTCTCCGAAAACTGCACCAAGTTCTTTGGCGCGAGCTTGCTTGTCCTTGCGTTCGATGATCGAGCCTTCGTTGACTCCGACTCGAATTGGAATATTGCGTTCTTTACATGCATCGATCACCTGCTCTACTTGAGCACGATCTGTGATATTGCCTGGATTGAGTCTGATCTTGTGGACACCTGCTTCGATTGCTTCGAGTGCTCGTTTGAAATGGAAGTGGACATCTGCAACGATCGGGACAGTAGTTTGAGAGAGGATTTCTTTGAGCGCCTCGGTGTCCTTCTTTTCGGGAACGGCGACTCGAACAATGTCTGCGCCCGCTGATGTTAGTTTGTGTATCTCAGCAACACACTTGTCGATCGTATGGGTGTATCCCGCGGTCATCGTTTGAACACTGATTGGTGCGATCGTCGATTCGCCGACGAGTCCCTTTGCGAGTGGATGATCTGGTGCGATCCCACCCCCAATTTGGATGATTCCTGTGCGATCGTCGCCGACAAAGATAGGCCGAGTTGGGTTTCGTGGTTGCATCAGGAGATTCTAGGTCGTACGAGCGTCACTTTGCGAGGGTTCAGAGAGATCCCAACTCAATGGGTTCTCTTGGTTCCTGAACTTGCATCGACGGATACCGATAGTGCACATGATCTCAAAGTAGAAGAGACCGACAGGGAAACTGGCGAAGAAGGCGAAGTAGGCAATGCCGGCGAGGATTGAGAATGGGCTATCAAAGCTGCTTGATAAATAAGGCTCTATTAGAATGATACTGCTGATTAAGAATACATTTAAAAAAAGAACGATCGGTGGGAGGCACAATCCAATTGAAGAATGGCCGACGATTGCCCATGAAATGTCCGAGCTGATTCTATATTTTTTCCTTGCGGTTGCTCGAATCCGATATGCAGCGATCCAAGCGTAAACAAATGCCATAACCCAGAAGATGATTCCTGCAAAACAATTAAGAAAGGTAGCTGAAACAAGATCTTGAAAGTTGCTATATACAAGATTGAGAACGATGAGGGTTAAAATTTGTACTGCGATCGCGAAGCACAATCCCACAGCCGTGAGCGACATCCCATCTTGCTCTATGCTGTCCATCTCATCGAAGGTGCGTTTTGGATGTCGTAAAACACCATACCAAGTTTTCAGTAAAGTGAGGATTGAATGTTTCTGTTGCCAAGGGGTCCCAGGACGATCGATTGGCAAACTCTCTGCAATCGGTTTTCCACACTCTGGACATGGGTCAGCAGTCTCGAGTCCTTCGAGGACATAGCCGCACTGCTCGCACAGGAGTGTGTATTGATCTTTCCATGGAGTTTCAGCCATTGCGATGCTCCGAAGGCCGAACACGGTTTGCAAATTTGCATCGACGGAGCCCGAGGTATGCGAAGAA
>JARGPA010000017.1:31084-77066 GCA_029213305.1 Phycisphaerales bacterium | reverse complement strand
GGGTGTCTCAAAGTCATCCACCAAGTATGCATTAACGACTTGAATCCTGGATTTTGTTGCCAAGGTGTTCCAACGCGGCGCTCAGGTAAACTCTCTTTAATCGGTTTCCCACACTCTGGACATGGGTCTTCAGTATCGAGTCCTTCAATCACATATCCGCACTTCTCGCATAACAGGGTGTATTCGTCATCCCATTCCTGTTTGTGATGTGCAGATTTAGACATGGAGAACACTAGGGGAGAGGTCGTATACTTGTGTAATGAAAATGCAACAGATCACCATTGCGATATTGCTAGCTCTTGTGCTCGGGGTCCCGTTCCTCATGAGTGCAGGAAAGAAGGGCACAGGACATCAGTCAGGGACTAGGACTCTGATTATTGTTACTCCCCACGTCCCTCAGATACGCGATGAGTTCGGCGCTGGTTTCGTTGAATGGCACCAAAGAGTGTACGATGAAGCGGTCAGTATCGATTGGAGAACCCCAGGGGGAACATCCGAGATACGCAAACAACTCGAAGCACTCTTTAAAGGCGCGATCAAGAACGCAACAGCAAGCGATGGATACACGATTGACGAAGATGGAGTACTTAGTCTCCATGACGGTTCTTCGATCCCCTTCGATATCATGTTCGGAGGCGGTTCTTTTGACCATACCGCCGTCAAGAATGGAATCACTTTCACGACTGAAAACACAACCGGATCAACAACAACCAAGATCAATATTGAGTTATCGATGTCTCGCGCAGCGGATTTCACTCAAGAAGAACTCAATGAGTTGTTCGGAGAGAATAAGATCGGGCCTCAAGAGTTGTACGACCCTGAGCAGCACTGGATCGGAACTGCGCTCTCGAGCTTTGGGATTGTTTACAACCGGGATGTGTTTCGTAAACTCGAGCTTGATGATCCTAGAGCATTCTCTGATCTGACAGTACCTGAGCTTGAAGGATGGATTGCACTTGCGGACCCTCGTCAATCAGGATCTATCACGACGACATTTGACTCTATCCTTGGAAACGAAGGGTGGGAAGACGGGTGGCGCACCCTACGGGGCATGAGTGGAAATACTCGGTATTTTACGAACTCATCAACGAAACCTCCTATTGATGTTTCACAGGGAGAAGCCGCTGCGGGTCTCGCGATTGATTTCTACGGCCGAGGACAAGCGCAAGTCGTTAAAGACTCTGGAGGTGGAGATCGTGTTGGGTACTCAGATCCTGAAGGCGCTGTGTATGTAGACGCTGATCCGATCTCGATAATCAATGGCGGCCCAGACTATGAGCTTGCGACACGCTTTGTTCGGTATTGTTTAACTGATGAAGCACAAGCACTCTGGCAGTTCCGAAAAGATGATCTAGACAACCCACTCGGGTCCGATGGGAAACCAATGGGTCCAAGATGGCACGAACTCAGGCGCATGCCTGTCAAGAGATCAATGTACACAGAGTACTCGGAATACTTCGTCGATAAAGCAGACCCGTTTGAGCTGGTTTCGGATGTAATGAATCCGGGTTGGCGCCAAGGTGTCAAAGTGATGATGGGGAGCTTTGGGATTGACATCGCAAACGAATGTAGAGCAGCCTACAAAGCACTCAACTCTGCAAAAGCATCAGGTAATTTCTCTGATGATGAGATCGCAGAACTGGATAGATTGTTTTATGCATTCCCAGAAACAGAGATCGACGGAGAGTTGGTGCCCTTCACAGAGGATACCTACCGTACTGTTCGGAATGTATGGAGAGATTCAAAGCGTCAATCAGAACTTGAGATTGAATACGCTGCGTTCTTTCGAAACAACTACGCAGAGATCGTGAACCGAGTTCGAACAAAAAAATAACCGAATCGAATCTGAGCGATTTGTATTCTGAAACGCTTTACCAACCTGCTTGGACTTCATCGCCGTGAAGAGCTTTCCACGCTGCTTCGAGTAAAACGTTACATCCGAATCCTGTTGCGCCTGAGATCGCAAAGATCTCTTGGTTTGCGTCAAGTTGAAGTTCTATTCGCAATGCGTCAATTGCTTCTTGTTGTTCTTCATCCGTCATCAAATCAAGCTTGTTGAGCGCGATGAACTCTGGTTTCTCAGCGAGTTCAGAAGAGTAATCAACAAGTTCACGGCGAATGTTTCGATAGTTTTGTGCTGGACTCAGTGCGTTATCTGGATCAACATCAAGTACATGAATGATGACTCGGGTCCGTTCGATATGTCGAAGGAAGTCATGTCCAAGTCCAGCGCCTTCAGCTGCACCTTCGATGAGACCTGGGATATCTGCGATTACAACTCGCCGAGATTGATCGAGAATCGAAATTCCGAGTTGAGGAGATAATGTCGTAAATGGGTAGTTTGCGATCTTTGGATCTGCTCGCGTGACAGATTTGAGGAAAGTACTCTTCCCTGCGTTTGGGAGTCCGACCAGTCCGATTTCTGCGATCACTTTGAGTTCAAGATTGAGCGCGATGACTTCGCCTGGTTCACCTGGGCTTGCTTTGCGTGGAGTTTGATTTACTGCATTCTTGAAATGCTCGTTTCCGTATCCGCCTTTTCCACCACGAGCAACAATGACAGAATCTCCATCTGTTAGATCTGCAATCTGCTCTCCGGTATCTTCGTTATAGACAACAGTTCCTGCAGGTACGCGGATTACTCGATCGGGAGCATTGGCACCTGTGCATTGTTTGGATCCGCCGCCGTCGCCGTGCTCAGCTTTCCATTCGTAGATCCCACGGAAGTCGATAAGTGTGTTGAGACCTTCATCAACACGGAGGATGATGTCGCCACCTTTGCCGCCGTCGCCGCCGTTGGGTCCACCTTTGGGAAAACCTTTGGCGCGTTTGAAGGAGACTTTACCATTGCCGCCATTGCCTGCGGTAACCTGAATTCTTGCACGATCTATAAACATTGCACGGATGCTAGGTCAATAGCGCGAAATATGCATCTTTTAGAGGGTTCATTGGGCTGATTCGATAAACATTGCTCGAGTTGATGAAGTATGAGCAAGTTTCGGCCGATAAGCCTGCAGAATTCCAGCCTAAGGAGAGCCTGTAATGAGCAATCAGAAGATCAATCGACGTGAACATGAGCGTTTTAGTGTGAACCCTGGATATACCAGTGCTGGAATTCGACTCCATCCAGATGAAACAACATTTCAATCTGAGGGACATATCTACGACATATCAGAAGGCGGGATCTGCTTCGAGCTCGATATCCCAGTTGAACCAGGATCAACTGTATCTATGCGAGTCGATCTACCAACAAATGTGGGTGACCAAGGACCCGGACGAGCTGTCTTTGTGACAGGAAACATTATCTGGTGCGATATTGAAGAACCAGGAGCTGCAAAGATGGCGCTTGCGATTACACGATATGATCGTCAAGGTGATCGTCAACGAATGATCAGAGCTTTCTCGAACAATGGGTATCAGCGAGCTGCATAACGTCTCAAATAGAATATAACAAAAGAGCACTGAATCAGTGCTCTTTTTTAATGCTCAATTTTTTCAGGCGGTGGGTTTTCGATTGAATATTCACTCGTGACAAGAACGATCCATTCTGGGTTTCCACGACCCTTCTTCTTACGCTTTTTTCCAACTGCGCCGCCGAGTACTGGGCTCTTTGTCCACCCTTGCACTCTGTACCCAAGTGAGCATAGAGAATCACGGGTTTCTTCTGCGATCTCTTGGGCGCGATCTGGATCGAGGAGCCCGCCATCGCCGAGATCAGATTTTTGTGCTTCGTAATGTGGTTTGACGAGTGAAATTATCTCTCCACCAGGTTTGAGCCATCGAGACGCGGCGTGCAATGCTCGGTTCTGCTTTGTCCATCCCAAATCGATCACAGCGAGATCAATCCCGCCTGATTCGATGACTGTTTCTGGTGGATCAAGATGGAGTGCATTTGATCTTTCGTGGATGACAACACGATCGTCAGTGCGGAGTTTCCATGCGAACTCGCCGTAGGCCGTGTCAATAGAATGGACGCGGCGTGCACCATTTTGCAACAGACAATCAGTAAATCCTCCAGTAGAGCAACCAAAGTCCGCGCAAAGCATATTCGTAGGCGATAACTCGAAATCGTCGAGCGCTTGTTGGAGTTTGAGTCCGCCTCTAGAAACGAATACAAGCTCTGGTTGTTCAGATTGGATTTGAGAATCAGGTTCAGTCATCAAGTTGTGTAACCTGTGAAGATCCTTGAGGAGTTTTAAATACAGAATCAACCCGTGTGTCTTGCTGGTTGGGGACTGCTCCGCTTGAGATGGGCGTGTGCGAAACAGGTACTCCTACAATTGCAATACCAAGTTCATCTGCTCTTTCAAGCATCGCAAATCGATCAAGCATGATCACATCACCCGCGGCGATCGCAAGACATGATGCGCCGTGCTTTGCCATATTCTCAAGTGTTTGGATTCCAACTGTAGGGACATCTGATCTTCGATCATGTTGAGCGCGAGCGCCCTTGACCAATGTCCAGCCGCCCCGAGGGCAGAGTTGTCCTGTGCGCTCGATCATTCGATCGGTTCCCTCGACTGCTTCGACTGAGATAACATCTCTATCACGGACAGTTAAAGATTGTCCGATGTCTAGACGAAGAAGCTCGGTGAGCAAAGGCCAAACGAACTCGATATCAGCGCGCTGGTTCGATGTTGGTTTGGTGGATGTCATAACACCCGGTTCTGAGAGTTGATTCGTGATTGGGAATGTTGAGTCGATAAGTGAAACTCCGTTCCTATCTAGTTCGTCGGCGATTACCCTCAAGACTGCATGCGAACGTCTGTCATGACGAAGATGCTTATACCATGCGACTGCTGTCGTGATATCGGGGATATTTTTGACAAGTTTCCATCGCTGATGCATCAACTTTGCTTTGTCAACTCGCCCTACCATGATCGCATGGTGGACACCCATCTTGTTGAGCCGGTTTCCCCATGATCGCATTCTCAAAAGTCCAACATCTCGAAATGATGTGCACAACGATGGGAGTTGGCTGTCATATTGTAGGTGGAGCCCAAGCCCGTGGACTTCGTGGCCGATTTCCTTGAGGCCTCGAGCAACGAAAATAGGTAAATCTCCACCACCTGCAATGAGTCCAATCGGAGTCGGCGGCGCAGGTGGATCAGGTAAGATTGAGAGAGAGCCGGCCATAGTTTGGATAGGAATCCTTCTATAAATGATGAATCGGAAGATATGAAACAGATTCTACCATTCATGATCTCGGTTCGTTGGAAGTTTTTTCTCCAAAGTCACTCGTTAGTCTTCACTATCGCACGAGTTATCGCATTTCGAGGAGATCGGGTCGCTCAGCCGATAGAGGGTTTGATATGTCATTGAGAGCAACACCATCTTCGAGACCTGCAGAACCTGTATCAGATGAGATCGGACAACGCCCTTGGCTTGGGGTCCGGTTTGTTTGTTCAGGAACTTATCAACGGGTCTATCGATCAACAGACGGTACAAAGTACATGGCGCGTTGTACCAAATGCGGGAAATCAATCAATTTCAGAGTTGGACAAGGAGGATCGAATCAACGATTCTTTGATGTCTCTTGCTCTTGAGCGCGATCTTGGGCAACGCATGATCCTCCCGGCGGATACACTTGTTTCATGGCATCAACTTCATCACCTTATGACATCATTCGTACACAAGATGTTTGTGCGCAGACAGGACGAGCTTTGGAAAAAGGCGAAACGCACATCGCGGCGTTGATTGAATCGCCTCAGGAAGAAGCATTGACCAGAGTCGCATACAGCACAGAAGCTTGGGAAAATGGTCCTAACCTACCTCCTGAGAGTTCGCTCTTCGGGTTCTGGAAACGAGTTGTTCCGATCAGCGATGAACAACCAAAGCAGCTTGTGAGTGAAGATGAACTATTCGATCTGTTTGAACAACTCTCAGAGGCGACGGATCACAAGAAACTCGCATTTAGGTATCTACTCACATTGATCTTAATGCGAAAGAAAAAGCTTGTATTCGAAAACTCAAAGCCTGCAACTAAAGAAGTTCAGGGACAAATCACGGTCCGTGTTCGCCAACGTGGGGGAGGCGGAGAGCTCTTCGATGTCATTGATCCAGGATTGGACAACGACACGATCGCGCAAGCAACCGAAGAGATCGGGCAGGTCATGAATCTTGACGCTGATGGAGATATGTAATGCAGATCCGATTTGTTGCTCTGAGCTTGATCGTTGTTGTTTTTGTTGTTGGTTGTTCAACTACAAGTAAAGTTGATATTAGTAAGTTGGAAGAACCCCCTTCAACACTTGAGATTGCTTCAACGCACAACGAGCGAGTCGAAGCAATCGACACACTTTGGGCTCGGATTAGTATCCGTGCAAAGGGTGTCTACCCAGACGGGAAGAAGTATGAGGAGCAAGGGGAAGGGCACTTGCAAATCGAAAAACCAAGCGGGGTCTCACTTACCATCAGAAAACTAGGAGAGCTCTATTTTGCCTACGGCGCAAACAGCGAGTCATACTGGTCATTCAATTTACTCGACAAAGAGCAAAAGACGATGCAAATCGGACGGCTCGAAGATGTGAGTGTTGAGAAAGCAAATCAGCTTGGAATGCCCATCCATCCGGGTGAACTGATCGAGCTCTCTGGTTTGATGCCCATCGATCTGAGTAAGGCAGGTGGATCACGATGGTCAGACGACGGTAAGTTAGTTGGTGTAACAGTCCCATCCCAGTGGGGATCATTTGTGCTCTGGTTCGATCCTAGAACCAATCTTGTTGCGAGATCAGATGTGTATGATCGCGACGGAGTTCATGTCGCGTCTGCGAGTCTTACGAGATACAAACCTGCGAAAGTGCCAAATCAACAACCGGTTCTTGTTCCTGGTAAAATTGAGATCACAAACCCAGGTCAAGAAGGATTTGTACGTATTGAAATATCAGAACCAGCGAGTAAGACTATTCGACCCATGGTTTTTGATCCCGCAAGACTCAAACGAGCGTATCGAGTTGATGAAGTGATTGATCTTGATGTTGAGTTCGAAAATCGTGAACAGACAATGGACGCAACGCCGTGAGATTTAGAGGATGTTTCCAACTTCAAGTTTTCTTATATCTTTGCATTTTATGTAGTTTGTATCCGAACTCTGCGAATGGGCAAGTGCTTGTGAGCTCTGGTATGAGCGACACTCAGACGCACGGGTGGGCGATCTATACCAACTCTAAAGATGAGATATTGCTTGTTCATCTGCCTCCTCGAGACGAGGATCAACAATCTCAGTACGAAATTGTACCTGCTCAAGCAGGTGAACTTCACGCAGTTCGGCCGCTCAATAAAATGCCTGAATCGATCAGTGCAATCGATGATCGGATCGTGCTTGTCTTCCCTTTGACATCAACAATAGATGGACAAGTCCGAAGAGTATTCTCAGGGAGAGCAATACCGAACCTTGCAGGAATGCAATGGGGATTTTTTCCAGTTGGGCGCCTCGATGCAAATCCAGCTCTCGAACAGGGAGGTGAACTTGTTGATCTTTGTTCTACAACAGAGTCCGTCTTTGCATTACTAAATGAAGATGATCAATATTCACTTATGATGATGGGTGGATCGAGCTGGGACAGGATCGAGTTGCCATTGATCTCCGAAGCAACCAGTCCTCGTTGGACGATTCATGCAATAGGCGATTCACTAATTGCGATAAATCACTCGTCCAACAATGGTGTTGATCTCTGGGCGCTCAACGGGGAAGATTCAACCTGGAATCCGATGGATTGGGAAAATCCTGAATCATTCGATCCAACAACAATTGTGCTCGATGGTACAAAGGATCTATTGTTGATCAATTGGGATGAAGAAGGAAACGCTGTTGCCCGTGTTTGGTCAGATTCGGGGTTATTCACGGTCGCGGATAACATAGAGATTCCTGCAAACGCAACACTTACTCGATTCGAATCGATGAATCGACTTGTTGGTCTATCACTCGAAAATCAAGATTCTTCTGGTGCTGACTCAGGTAATGATATCGCCGACTTAAAAGAATCAAATCCGATCGTGCAAGTCTGGGAAATTGATCTATCAGATGGGAGTGTTCTCCATGCAGGTGAACCAGTTGTTACTGTCCCTGTGAGTGAAGCAGAGTTCAGATTCTTGATCGGAATGATGCTATTGATCATGGTCGGCGTGTTGGTCTTAGTCATATTACCTGAAAGCCCGAACTCAATGGAGATCCCAACAGGGTTCGCACTCGCGGATCCTGGTCGACGCATGCTCGCCTCGTTGTTGGATTTGATCCTGATCGCAGCTTTGATCGGAAAACTCTTCGATGTACAAGTCATCGAAATCATCACTTTGAGTGTAATCGTTCGGACAGATACGTCTTGGATGGTCATCCCATCCATGCTTGTCTCTGCGATTGTGATCATGTCTGTATTTGAAACTCTTCTAGGTGCTACTCCAGGGAAGTTTTTCATGGGGATCAGAGTGGTAAAAGCTCGCCCTGGTCCTATGCAACGTATCCCGTTATGGGCTGCGATCGTCCGGAACATTATTAAATGGATCCTCCCTCCAGTAGCCGCGATGGCTCTGATTGATCCACAAATGCTTCATCGTGGAGATCGTGCGACCAGATCCTTGGTTGCAACACCGATTGATCCGATTCTCAACGACGAGAGCAAGGGGTCGGATGATTCTCCAGACTCGAGTAATTGAGTTGGAATTTGATCATGATTATCCCTGATTCACCAAGTTTATGAAGCCGGGACCCTAAATAGTCCGATGTGGTTATCAGGTAATCCATGCGCGGTGTTTGTGCACCTTCTCATGGGTTTGGTATCCATACTGGTTTATAAAGGTAGAGAAAGTGGCAGACAAGAAAGGCAACTCAGATCAGCAGCCATCGGATGATCCGGTTGTTGTGGAATCAGATCTGCCTAAACCAGAACCATTTGTCATGCCTGATGATCCAGTTGCAGCATTGCGATTGGGTTGGCGCGATGCATGGCAAATCCCCGCATTACTCGTTGGCGCAGGGATGCTTATGCTTGGGATCGCGTATTCGATTTCCACTTCTGCAGATCCTGATATGTCTCCTGTCATCTCTCAAGCAAATCACTTGATTGAGGTTGAAGATTACGAACAAGCGATTGAGTTGCTCAATACCGAGGTTTATCCCTGGGTTTCAAAGCCTGAAACTCCCAAAGCAGACAAGGTGCTCTATCACCTAGCAAAGGCTCGTTCAATATACCGAGGTCAACTCAAGCTCGATCTTGATGATCAGAGGAATCATGTCTCGGTCATTCGTGAATATCTCGAAGCTGAACGACTGGGCGGCACTCTTACCCCGAGTGATCAAGCATCCATTGCAGATACATACATCAAACGAGATGAGATTGATCTCTCTCTTCAACGAGCGCGTGAGATCCCTGAATCAAAGCGATACCTTCGTGATGCAGTATATAAGAAGGCTGTGCGATCGATGCTCGATCGTCCGGTCCCGATGATCGAGGATGGGATGGATCTGCTTGCAGATATGTTGATAGATCCCAACTTGCCCGTTGAAGATCGTGTTTGGGCGCTCGAAACCCAAGGTGATATTCGATTAACTCAAGGGTTTGCAGATGAGACGATCACTCGGATTCTTCGAGCAATGCCCAGGCTTGAACGTGCAGGTGTTGGAGATCGATCGAGATTACATTTGATTCTTGCAAAGGCGTACAACACAGTTGGGGCGCCAAAGCAAGCAACAGAACAAGTTGAACACGCAAAGACTCTCTCTGCAGAAGGTGATCCTCATTATCCAGAGATTCTGTTGATAGAAGGAATCATCGAAGATTCAAAGGGGAATACATCTCTCGCGAATGATCGATACAACAAGATCGTTAACAGTCACTCAAACTCAACAGCGTACCCCCTCGCGCTGCTTGGTGTGGGTGAAACCGAAGCAGCGCTCAACGAGACAGAACTCTCATTCGATGCGTTTTCAAAGCTCGTTGAGCTTTATGACAGCTTTGGTATCGAGTCTTACCCATCTCGAAAACAAATTCTCGATTCGCTTATTGCGAGATCTGGTGATTCACTCTCAATAGGTGCACCCAGCGATGCTATTCAATATGCGAACTTAGCGGATCAGTTGTACAGCCGACAAGAGATTCCTACAGAAGTCCTCTCTTCACTCGCGATGGGGCACCAAGTCGCGGCAGAATCTCTATTAGGAAAACCGATTGAAGAAGTACGATCGCTGATCGGGCTCGATCCATCTACTCGCGCTGAAGTTCAACGGCACTTGATCTCTGCTGCATCGAACTACAGCATGCACGCAGATCGACATGTGATTGCGAATCTCCCTGTGTTTGCGGATTCACTTTGGAGATCTGCAGATCTATTCGATCGTGCAGGAGATCAACCCGAAGCAATTCAAGCGTTTAAGAACTATGCGGATTCAATGCCTTCCGATCCTCGACACGCAGAAGCAATGTTTCGGCTGGCTGAATCTCTCAGAGCATTGGGAGATTTTAAAGCCGCCGCGGATGTGTATAAAGGCTTAATCGAAGCGCGCGAAGGCAATGCAGGCGCTGATATTGGTCCATTTGCTGACGCGAGTCATGTGCCTCTCGCGCAAGCATATCTCTATGACGAAGATCCCACGAATGATGCAGAAGCTGAAAAACTGCTTGCTTCATCACTCGATGGTTCGATGGGATCAAGTGAGACTGCGATCTTCAGAGACGCATTGCTCGAGCTTGCAGGGTTGTACGATCGTACCGATCGTCCAGAGCGCGCGATTGAACGCTATGACGAGTTTGCTGCTCGATATCCAGATGATCCAGAAGCGGGGAGTGTGCTTTTTAAACTTGCTGATGCACATCGTCGTCTGAGTGACATTATTGAAGACTCCCTGATCGAAGCAATGCCAGCCGCCGAGCAGAATCGGAGACTTGGAAAGATCACAAAGCATCGCAGAGAAGCAGTAGACCAGTACAAAAAAACGATCGATACCCTTGGTACGCGTTCTGAATCTGAACTTGGACTCTTTGAATCGATCTCATTGCGGAACTCGTACTTTTATCTGGGTGATTGCGCATTCGATCTAGGTGATTACGCCGGGGCGATTCAGTATTACGATCAAGCTCGGGACCACTATGTGAATGATCCCGCGTCGTTGGTTGCGATGGTTCAGATCGTAAATGCTTATATCGCAACAGGTGAGATCGGCCGAGCGAGGACCGCCAATGATCGGGCGCGTCGGTTCTATGAATCACTCCCTGAGAGTGTTTGGGATGATCCAAGACTTCCGATGGATCGCCGCGATTGGGAACGATGGCTCAACTCGAGCGCGATTCTCCTTGCGCAATCAAACTAGATTTTTAACTAGGGTTGTGTTTTTTGCGCACAATGTGTTGAAAACCGCGCCAACAGCCGATAACTGAATAGATCGAGAGTAATAGGGACGGATCCCAAGCTCGATTGTGTTTGTGTCTGTAGTTTGCAGGCATTGTTAGAGGGTCACGGATGACCGATCGATTGAGTTCAACAAATCCAGTTTCAACCGGCGAGCAGGACAATATTCGGCTTCAATCGCTTGTCGATGAAGCAAAGTCATTGCTCGATAAACTCAGTTCTCTGAGTGATGGGCAGCGCGACGCGATCGAATCCGGTGATGTTGAACAAATAGTAGAAATCGTGACCTGTAGAGAGCCCATCGTTCGTGGGCTTGTTTGTGTTGGCGAAGAAATCGGTGCGTTTATTGAAAATCCTGACACGATCGGACGAATCGGACAAGTAGAGCGTCAAGTTGCACTTGATCGGATCGCGATAATCGAGCGTGATATGGCCAAACTTCGTGAACGAGATGAGCATGATCAAGTTCTCATGCAAACGACGAGAGATCGAATCGCAGAGCAACTCTCAGGGATGGGGAACAATCAAAGTGCGCTTCGTGCTTACTCAAGCAAAGCGAGCACACCCAATCCGATATTGCACGATCGGGAAGGGTAATCAATATGTCTATCTCTGAACATCAAGATGTTGAGCAATCAATCGCAGTTCCTGATGCAGATCTTTCATCTACTGATCTCGCGGAGCTGATGTCCGCATTCACTGATGTTACGACCAAACTGGAAAAGACTCACGGTCAGTTGCGATCCGAGGTTTCTCGACTCAGCACAGAGCTTCATCAAGCAAATGAAGCACTTCAACGATCAAGAAGACTCGCGGCATTGGGCGAGATGGCAGCGGGTATCTCGCACGAAATACGCAATCCGTTGGGATCAATCAGGTTGTATGCAAATATGTTGATTGAGGATCTTTCAGAAGCGCCCGAGCAGAAACAAATCGTAGAGAAAATCGGAAGGGCAGTGCGTGGGCTTGATGAAATTGTCGGCGATGTCTTGACATTCGCTCGTGAGATGAAAGTGAACTGGCATCAGTGTGATTCCTCAGCACTCATCGATTCTTCACTCGAGCTTTGTTGCGCAGAAGCTGGTCCAAGTGTTATTCGCAGATATCTTGATCACGACTCAATGGCACTCGAGTGTGATTCGACTCTGATACAACAAGCGTTTGTAAATGTAATTAGGAATGCATGCGAAGCAAATCGCGTGTCTGGAGGCGAGCGAGTCCTGATTGAAGTTGAAGACTGCAATGTGCGCCTTGGTGATCAGCAAACTCCTTGTATTCGGTTTACAGTATCGGATCAGGGTGATGGAGTTCCAAACGAAGTCATCGAACGAATGTTCAATCCATTCTTCACGACACGCGCAACTGGGACTGGACTCGGGCTTGCGATTGTGCATCGAATTGTTGATGTGCATCGTGGAAAAATAGAAGTTGAGAACAATCAGAGAAGCTCAGGAGCGAGTGTTCATCTGTATATTCCCAAATCACAATCTCTTGTCGTTGCTCGAAGTCATTCGGACTCGGGGACAGGTGAAATCTTTGTTCAAAGGCAGCAGGCTGCCGTAGTTTCCTTGGGGTAAGTTGATATGTCTAGGACAATCCTCGTAGTCGACGATAAAGAAATGATGCGAGACTCAATCGGGTCAACGCTCACTCGTGCTGGGTTCAGTGTTCGTACCGCATGTGATGCGAACGGGGCACTCAAAGAAATTGCGCTGCGCCGTCCAGATGCGGTCGTAACCGATCTTAATATGCCTGGGATGAGTGGGATCGAACTCGTTGCGGCAATTCAAGGTATCGATGACGATTTGCCTGTTGTACTCATGACAGCGTTCGGCACTATCGAGACAGCAGTCGAAGCAATGAAGAATGGAGCATACGACTTCATTACTAAACCATTTGAAGGTGATGAACTTATCATCTCTCTCAAACGAGCGATTAGTCATGCTTCTCTCGCAAAAGAAAACGCGATCCTAAAAGCAAATATCTCAAGAGCGGGGGGTACTGATAGTTCACTCGGCGCAGTTGGGGTTGATCGACTGATTGGTGATTCGAGCGCGATGCGCAAAGTTCGCGAACAAGTCAGAGCAGTTGCGTCTAGTCATGGCACAGTTCTTATTACGGGTGAAAGCGGTGTAGGCAAAGAGGTTGTTGCTCATGCAGTACACGATCTGAGTCCTCGGGTGGAATCTCCGTTCCTTGCGGTAAACTGTGCTGCTTTGAACGAGAGCTTGCTTGAATCGGAGCTCTTCGGGCACGAAAAGGGGGCTTTTACTGGTGCCGATTCGTTGAGAAAAGGACGGTTCGAGCTTGCTCATCAGGGTTCATTGTTACTCGATGAAGTTTCGGAAGTTTCTCCGCAGATTCAAGCAAAGTTGTTGCGTGTTCTCCAAGAACGCGCGTTTGAACGAGTTGGATCGAGCACCACAATCGGTGTGGATGTTCGGATCATCGCGACGAGTAATCGAGATTTGCCTCATGCTGCTTCGATGGGTGAGTTCCGTCAGGATTTGTTTTATCGCTTGAATGTTCTCCCGATCCAGATTCCACCTTTGCGAGAACGGATCGAAGATGTTCCTGTCTTATCCCAGTTCTTTATAGATTTGATCTGTCAACGTGATGGCCGAAAATGCCTACGATTTGATGACGCGGCGATCGAGTTGCTTCGTGGATATCAATGGCCGGGGAATGTGCGCGAGCTTCAGAATATCTGTGAACGAGCTGTCGTACTCAATGATTTGAAAGCGACAATCATCTCATCGTCTTTGATTGAACCATGGTTGATGACTTCTCGACCGACACCTAAAGCTACTCCGTTGCGTGCATCGAGTCTCAACGGATCGCCTGCAACGATTTCTGAATCTAAACCTATCCCATCAACAAGTAGCAATACGATGTCCCCGATCGGTGCGATTGCTGGGTTTGCAGAGCCGAAGGCTGCGACGATTCAAGAGTATCAGCCTGGCGATCGAACGCTCGCTGATATTGAGCGTGACATGATTGTTGCAACACTCGAACGATTTAACGGTCATCGTCAGAAGACTGCGAAAGCGCTTGGTATTGGTGTTCGGACACTTGGTCTCAAACTCAAGAAATGGAAAGAAGAGAGTCTGGTGTCACCGAATCTTTGATTTTCGATGATAAAGCTAGGTTTTGCATGTTTGGTATGAGCTTTGCGAGGTGTAAAGCGGAGAACTTAAATTGGTTATAAACGGATTATCAAACTCGGGAGCAATGCCAACACTTGAGAAGGTGTTCTTGTTTGCTGGTCAACGGCAGAGGATAATCGCGAACAATATCGCCAACATTGATACTCCAGGTTACCAAGGGAGAGATGTGGATCCCAGAGCATTCCAAAAAATGCTTGGAGATGCAGTCGAGTCTCGGCGATCAAAGACCGGAGGCAGCTTTGGTGATCTGGAACTCGACAGCAACGGGCAAGTTGAAATGAGAGGGTCACAAATGATTCTCAATCCCCAGACTCCAACCGAAGGGGTGTTGTTTCATGATCGAAATCAACGCGATCTCGAGCGTCTGATGCAACAACTCGTCGAAAATGCATCTACGTTCCGAGTCGCATCAGATCTTATGCGACAGAATACTGCCCAGCTGAATCTCGCAATTGCTCAACGAGTACTCTAAGCAAGGATAAATGAATCATGTACGGCTCACTCGAAATCTCAACCTCAGGTATGATTGCTCAGCGCACGCGAATGTCGGTTATTGCTTCGAATATTGCCAATGTGAACTCATTGCAAAACTCAATGGGTGAATACGATCCATACTTAAGAAGATCAGCGATTTTAACACCTGCTGGAGATGGGAATAGTCCTCAAGGAGTTCAGATTGCGAATATCGAGATCGAACAGAACTCTTTGAGAAAAGAACATCGTCCTGGTAGTCCATTTAGCGACTCTGAAGGCTATTTGATGGTTCCAGATATTGATACAACCACTGAATGGGTCAACGGACTCGAAGCTTCACGAGCATATGAAGCGAATGTCGTCGCTGCAGAGTCAACAAAGAGTATGATGGCACAGGCATTGCGACTTCTCGCGTAATGTGATAGTATTCAAGCGTCCTTGATCGATTATTGGAACGAAGGCAACGGATTTAACTATGAGCGACCCACTCGGACTCATCTCAGGTGCAAGCGGTGCAAACAATAACCCAACCCAAGGGTTAGGGAATTTGAACAAGACGCAACAGGGTCCTGGATTCAAATCTGTTCTGATGGATAACCTCAACACTGTGACTTCGTTACAAGCTGATGCAGGTAAAGCTGCAGAAGACTTGATGACGAACAAGCGTACTGATGTAGAGGGTGTTATCGCGGCGACTAAGAAAGCGGATACCGCTTTCAAAATGCTTCAAGCAATGCGTAATCAAGTCATGGAAGCCTACGAAGAAGTTAAGCAGATGCGTGTCTAATCGCTGGATTGCTCCCCATAAAACTCAACAGGCAAAGTTTGCACGATCATTTGGAGCGTCGGTATTGCGCACCAAATCAAGATTGATAATTTCCTTGTAAAAGTCCGCTTGTGTTATCAAGGGATCGACCCGTATCAACCGATGATGCTTGCACTGGCGCGGATAATGCGTGTCGGAGGTGCAAGGATTGCGCCGATATGTGGCAGGAGGCCCAAGAGCGATGGATCAGTTACGACAAGCACTAGAAAATATCCAACAGCAAGTTGGAAAAATGACAGCTTCACAGAAGCTGTTGCTTGCATCACTCACAGTCATCGCATTTATGACACTCTTTTTAGTATCTCAGTATGCTGCCAAACCAGCAGTTGTCGATTTGATGGCAGTCGACGGTGAACTAAGCACTGTTCATGCGCTCCAAGGCGGCGGGTACGATGCTCAGATGGTTGACGGCCGAGTTGTGATCCCGCAAGGACAACAAGCAAGTGCTCTTGCTTATCTCTCAGAATCTGGTCAACTACCAGGTGACACTACATTGTTGTTTTCAAACTTAATCTCTTCTCAAGACTGGAAGGGTTCGAAGGCTCAACATCAACAACAGTACAACATTGCTCTTCAGAATGAGCTCTCAAGAGTTCTCTCAAATTTCCGTAGTGTGTCTAAGGCGACTGTGATTCTTGATATTCCTCAGTCCTCTGGGCTCGGTCGAGCAGCGAAAGCCGCGACGGCTTCAGTGACATTGTTCGGCGCATCTTCCGGTGGTGTGTCCCAATCACTCGTTGATGCAGCAGCTCAGTTAGTTGCTGGTGCAGTTTCAGGGCTCAATCCGGTTAATGTCCAAGTCATTGACGGTTTGACAGGCCGTGCCCGTAGTGTTGCAAATGAAGAGTCGCTTGCGTCATCAAGGTATTTGGAATATGCAACGCAAGTAGAGAAATATACAAAGGAAAAAATCGAGAGCCTATTCAACCATATCCCAGGTGTTGTCGTTTCGATTACTGCTCAGGTTGATATCACACGAGTGGAATCATCTGAGAAGCTTTATATGCCTACTGGGGAAGGTTCTGTTTCGATCGTTACAAGCGACAAGAAGGTTGCCAATAGCACATCCCAAACTGCTGAAGGCGCCGAAGCTGGTGTCCGTTCGAATCAAGCGGTTGCGATCAATACAGGAAGTGGCGCAGGGTCATCAACTGAACAAGAAACCGGTGAGACTCAGTTCCAAGTTGGTATGGGGCAAAAAATGAAGAGTGTATCGGATCCGAGAGGGATGCCGACGCACTTCAGCGCTTCTGTGATAATTCCGCAGGAATACATCTCAAGTATAATTGCACAATCTCGTCCAGTAGTTGAAGGTGAAGAACCAGCGCCGGTCACGAGTGATGAAGCAAGGCAGTTCTTCGACGCGGAAAAAATAGTCTTTGAGAGTCTGATCCAGCCTCACCTCGTTGGGGTTGATGGGACTGGTGCAGTTTCTCAAGGGAGCTTGATGGTATCGATGGCCCCATTAGGTTCATTGACGATCATGGGAGGCGAGCTTCAGAGTGCTGGTTTCATGGGTTCACTCACAGGCGGGAGCGGCGGAGCACTCGGGTCGTCTGGGAAAATGATTGAAACCGCACTTGTTGGTGTGCTCGCAGTAGTCTCGTTGGCCATGATGCTAATGATGGTTAAACGATCAAGTCAAAAGATCGAATTGCCAGATGCGCAATCATTAGTGGGTGTCCCTCCTCATCTTGAATCCGTCGGCGATTTGGTGGGAGAAGCAAGTGAAGGTGATCATGTAATGACTGGTATCGAGGTTGATGAACAGCTCCTCGAAGTTCAACATCTTCGTGACCAAGTCGCAGAGTTGATCAATCAAGATCCAGAGTCAGCCGCGGGTCTCGTCGAACGATGGGCAGATGTCGAAGCGGGATAATCGCGTTAAGAATAAGCACAATGTACTGTTAGATTGAAATTGAACAACCATGCCACGCAGACCTACTGATCCATATCCAGATGATATCTCCGAACTCACAGGAGTGACCAAAGCGGCAATTCTTCTGCTCGCGGTTGGTTCAGATCCTGCTGCGGGAGTTCTGACTCATATGCCTTCAGAAACGGTAGAGGAAGTAACGCGAGAACTCGCAGGACTAGGCCGTGTCCCGGATCACATTCAGAACTCTGTGGTCGAAGAGTTCTATAACATTTCGATCGCTTCACAGTATGCAAACGAAGGTTCTCTCTCGTATGCAAAGACTCTCCTCCAAAACTCGCTTGATCCTGGGGTAGCAGAGCGTTTGCTGTCACAGATTCAAACACAGGTTCAGAAGACCCCATTTAGTTTTCTTCAACGCGCAGAATCAGATAACCTGTTGACCTTTATTCAGGATGAGCATCCACAAACGATCGCATTAATCCTCTGTCATCTCTCTCATCATAAAGCGTCAGAAGTGCTTGTTGGTCTCGCGATGGAGAAGCAGCTCGAAGTGATTAAACGTATTGCGAATATGGAGCAAACGAACCCAGAGGTTATCCGAGAAGTTGAACAAGGGCTCGAAAGCCGACTCAGCAACATGCTTATGCAGAGCATGGAGAAAGCTGGAGGCGTTCCAACAGTTTCAGAAATTCTCAACCTTACCGATCGTGCGACTGAGAAGACGATTATGGATGGACTTGAATCTGACGATCCTGATTTGGTTGAAGAGATCCGTAGATTGATGTTCGTGTTTGAAGATATCAAGTTGGTTAACGACAAGGGTATCCAATCCGTGCTTAAGGAAATCGAGAACGACGAACTCTCATTGGCACTCAAAACTGCTTCGGAACAACTCCAACAGAAGATCTTTACCAACATGTCGGAACGAGCAGCTTCCATGGTCAAAGAAGATATGGAGTTCATGGGACCTGTCCGTGTTTCCGATGTGGAAGCTTGTCAACAACGGATTGTCGATATTGTTCGCCGACTCGAAGAGTCAGGCGATGTCATGATCGAAGGTCGCGGCGGCGATTCCGAAATGATTGTCTAACCCGATTGGTATTTATTTTCGAGCGGAGAACATGCCATGGGGTTGATCAAGCGTGCAGACATCGAAGAGTACACTCGTGATTCATATGTGATGGATCTGTCCGATCTCGAAAAGCGAGGCCGGGCAGTTATCGATGCGGCAAACACACAAGCTCAGAAAATTCTTCAGGATGCTCAATCTGAGCGTGATCGCTTGATATCCACCGCTGAAAAAGCAGGGTTTGAAAAGGGATTCAAAGAAGGGCACGAAAAAGGCTTTGTTGATGGTTCTTCCAAGGGTGTTGAAGAAGCAAGAAATGCTCAAACTGAGCTACTCAATCAGCTCAGTGGAATGTGGATCAACCAGTTAGATTCATTTGAGACTCAACGAGACTCGATGATCGAAGAAGCTCGGACGCAAATGATCGAACTCGCAGTGATGATCGCGACTCGCGTAACTCGTCGAGTAATAGAACTTGATGGATCAATCGTGCTAAGTCAGATTGACGCTGCACTATCGAGCATCACAGAGTCGTCAAGACTCGTTCTGCGAGTGCATCCTGAAGACGCAGAAGTTGCTCGTTGTGAAGTTCCTAAAATGATCGATCGATTTGCATCTTGTGAACATGCACAAGTGATCGCAGATGATTCGGTAACTCGTGGTTCATGTGTTGCGCAATCCGCATCGGGAGGTGTTATCGATGCATCAATCCCAACTCAGCTCGATCGGATAATCAATGCGCTTTTACCTTCGAGAACTATAACTGAATCAAGCTCGGAATTACTTGAGTTTAACAGCAACGAAGAGTTACCTGACATTGAATCTGAATCTACACAGAGTATTGATGATTCGTTAGAAGAGAACCAGCCTCAGGATGATGCGGCGTGAACCTTTTTTCTAGCGAACACGAAGCGCTCAAACAAGTCGAACCTTTAGGGATCGAAGGGAAGGTTCGTTCTGTTCGAGGGTTGACACTACTCGCTCAAGATTTACCTGTCCCTATTGGATCACTCGTAGAGATCGGGTCAACCAATACCAATACCAACAGCACTGGTGGGCCTGTCAGAGGGGAAGTGGTTGGATTCGAATCTTCTTTCGCAATAATTATGTTACTTGCGGATACCACAGGAATCATTCCAGGAGCAAAGGTGCGATTGCTTCAAGTCTTTCAAGCTTCTCCTGTTTCGAGCAAAATGCTTGGACGCGTACTCAACGGCCTGGGAGAACCGATCGATCATCTAGGTCCAATCTCAGAGACAGTTAATCAACCCATAAATCCAACCCCGATCAGTCCCATGGATAGAAAGCGGATTACTGAGCCACTGCGTACTGGGGTCCGTGCGATTGATCTCATGACACCGATCGGACGGGGTCAACGGATGGGAATTTTCGCGGGTCCAGGTGTAGGTAAATCAACATTACTCGGACAGATAGCGCGAGGTACCGATGCAGACGTGAATGTCATCGCTCTGATTGGAGAGCGCGGCAGAGAAGTTCTTGACTTCATTGAACATTCTCTCGGGGCAGAAGGATTGAGTAGATCTGTCGTGATCGTTGCAACGAGCGATGAATCCCCATTGCTACGGATCCGTGCCGCGAAGTTTGCATGTACAACTGCTGAGTATTTCCGAAATGCAGGAAACGATGTGATGCTCATGATGGATTCGGTAACTCGCTTTGCACATGCTCAAAGGCAAGTCGGGTTGAGTGTTGGAGAACCTCCTGCAACGAAAGGATTCACGCCTTCGGTTTTTTCTACACTTGCAACTTTGCTCGAACGAGCTGGATGTGTCAATCTCCCGAATGGGCGATCGGGATCCATAACCGGATTATTCACGATCCTCGTCGAAGGGGATGACATGACTGAACCAATCTCGGACGCTGCGAGAGGGATTCTTGATGGCCACATCGTGTTGAATCGAAAGCTTGCACACAAGGGACACTATCCTGCGATTGATGTCCTTGATTCAATTTCAAGAGTCGCGGGGGATGTCTCTTCGAGCGGACAGATTGCAGGGAGATTACAGATCACCAAACTCATCGCGGCGTATAGAGAGATCGAGGATCTCATCCAGATCGGCGCATATGCATCAGGATCAAATCCTGAAGCAGATACTGCAGTAGACATGATTCATGTAATTAATGAGTTGCTTCAACAAAGAACAAATGAACAGGTGAACTTTGACAAAGCGTGTGAGTTGCTCGTAAAACTCGCGCTTCAATCCGGAGAAATGATCCAACAACGACGATCTCTCGCACAAGTTAACCAACAACATAATCAACCCAACTATTAACCTGTACCCGATCATTTAGAATCTCGCTCCGAAATTTATGGCTAAGTTCCAGTTCAAACTCGAACCAGTTCTCAAACAACGAAAACGCGTTGAGCGCGATCATCAACTGATAGTTGCAGAAATCGAACGAGAACGAGTGACACTCGAGGAACGGATTCGGATGTGCCAAACGATGATGACAGATGAGCGTCAAACACTCAGTAACGCACTCGCTGGGGGATCGAGGGTTGATCTTCAAGCAGTCAAAATGCAAGCAGGTGCAAGCTTGAAACATCATTTCGAAGCGCAACGAACCGTCTTGGAGTTAGCAGGAGTCTACAAGAAACTCGAATCTGCTCGTCAAGAGCTTACCCAAGCAGCTATGCAACGAAAAGCAGTAGAACTTCTTCGGGATCAACAACTCGAAGAACATAAGAAGCTCGAAGCCGTCAAAGAAGCGAGGGATCTCGATGAACTGAGTGTAATGCGTTTTTCAAGGAACTCAAAGGAGTCAGTCGAGATAAGCAACAGGTAACTCTATGAAAACGATCACCAAAGCTATCTTAGTAGTCGCGATTTTCAATCTCCTCGCGGTATTCCTCGGCGCAGGTTGGCTGCTCAGTTCTGGTAGAATGAGTAAATCACGGGTTCTAGAGCTCACACAGCTCTTCGATGAACCGGTAGCAGTTGATGAAGCCGCGGTAAAAGCTGAAGCAGCAGCACTCGAAAAGGAACTCGAAGCGCAGGAGAAACCACTCCCTGCATTCCCTTTGAATGCAGATGAACGGAACTTAGTCCGTGTCGAAATGACACAGGTTGATCGACAACGACTCGATCGGATGAAGCGTGAAGTAGAGAATCTGCAAGCGAGCTTACGCAGAGAACGCAGTCTCATAGAGATGGATCGAAAATCACTCGATTCTGAGATAGAGGATTTCGATCTCATGCGAGCCCGATTAGCAGATCTTGAAGGCGGAAAACAGTTTAAGAAATCGCTATCAACCTTATCAGGTTTAAAACCCAAGGACGCGAAAGCTGTCATTTCGACTTTACTCAACGATTCAAAGAAAGAGGAAGTCGTTTCGTACCTGAGCGCGATGGATGGGCGCATCAGAACACAGATTATGGGTGAGTTCATTAAAGCGGGCGAAGAACAGTTGGCAGCAGATTTGCTTGAGTCATTGAGACTGCGTGGTTTGGAAACCGCGTCAGACTCTGACACGAGCCAATAATGACCATTACACCTATCGAAACCACACATTCTAATCAACCATCACTTCGCGGGGACGCTGGATTTTTGCGCACAAGCAGCGCACACGATGCGCAAGCATTCGCGCAGGTCTTGCAAGGTTTCGAATCAGAGAGCGAATCAATCGTTGTTGATTCGCTCCAAAACAATTCTGGGAATGAGCTTGGGGAAGAATCAGACACTGACGATGCAAACCAGGTTGATGAGCCGATAGCAGATGGCGACGAAGCAAACACTGATGACGATTCAGTTCAGGATGAACAGGTTTCAAGCTCAGATCAAAGCTCACAATCGGTTGATTCAGATCAGTCAAGCAACTCTGAGGATGCTGATAAAGATCAGGTGAGCAAACAGAGTACTGATTCCCATGAGCAATCCATAGATACTCAAGTAGTTTCAAACACATCAAATATTGAGAACACTCAAAGTACACCAAGTACAGCAGCGCCAGTCCAAGAACCAACCCTTGCAAACGATTCAACACTTAGACTCCTTGAAAACCAAAGCGATCAAGCAAAGCTGAGCATTAAGGGATTAGTCAAATCCAAGATTCAATCCTCGAGTGCAGATCTGACATCAATCGCGATCGAAACAAAGTTGGGTAAACAGAGCAATGTGGGGAATCCAACTCCGATTGACCCAACAGGAACTTCGGGACCCAAGAGTATTGATAAGCATTCAGATCTCCCCCCAACGAATGAAGCTCTTTCGAGTTCGCCTCCTCAGTCTGAGCGTCAGATTGAAGTGAATCAACTGAATCACGTTATTGGGAATGATTCGAAAAGCACACAAGTTCCAAGCGCTAACCAATCAGCTCGGCCTACAAACACCCAAGCAACTTCTGAATCGACGAACATACGAGCAGATCAAGTTGGGGTTGAAGTGAACTCGATTAAGACTTTACGGGTTGACGCTGGAGCTGTTGCTTCCGCTGGCGTAGCTCGTGTGAATGTTCACGATCGCGGAGTTGCTCACGCGAGTTCTGCACAACTTGTGGATGGGAATCGAGCTCAAGCATTGACCTCGAGAGCAGTTACCGGGGTAGAAGCATCAGATCTGGGGCAACTCCGCGGTGACTCGCATTCTGAGTCTTCTGTGAAGAATATCAGACAAGCAGAGATGCGAGGCGAGCCAAATCGTGCGGGAGTCTTAGCACAAGTTCAACGAGGGTTAGCGTCATTGCTTCGTTCTGGGAAGAACGAGATGACATTGAAGTTAACTCCAGAACACCTAGGTGAAATTCGTATCCGCGTTCAAACAGAAGGGCTTGAACTCGCAGTTCGATTTGAAACGAGTAACGATGAAGCAACAGAGTTACTTCAAGGACAACTCAAAGATCTTGGGAATCAGCTCAGGTCGAAGGGTTTTAATATCGATCGTATAAGTTTGGGTGACGATTCAACACAGGGATCTGATTCTTCATCTACCTCCAATGAGAATAACTCGGATAATTCCGAGTCAGAATCTGGACATCATCACAACTCACAAGATTCAAGTAATCCAGAACGAAACGAAAATCAAACAATTGGGTTCGATGAACCAGATTCAGAACTCGATGTAGATTCGATATGGACAGATATAGGGCTCGACGCCATCGCGTAATCGCGGAAGAAGGATATACCTATGAGTGCAATCAACAATTTTTCGCCGACTTCTTCTCCGAGTACATCAACCGATGCATTTAGCGCGCTTTCTAGTGGGGAGTTCTTACAGATCATCTTCACTGAGTTGAGTAACCAGGACCCGTTGGCGCCCAATGACACGCAATCGATGCTCAATCAGCTTTCTACTTTGCGTTCGATTGAATCGGACTCACAAATGGTCAACTCCTTGCAACGGATGGTAAGTCAGAGTGAGCTCGCATCAGCTTCTCAGTTGATTGGTTCTCTTGTATCTGGTATTACGCTCGATAATCGTCGTGTCTCAGACTTAGTGATCTCGGTATCAATGACACAAGATGGTCCGGTACTGAACATGTTTGACGGGTCACGGATGTTCTTCAGCAATGTGGATGAGATCGTCGGGCCGATTGATGATTTCGTTGATCCGCCGGAAGATGATATTGAAGACGATATCGACGATGACGATATCGATGATGGACCAAGCGACTCAAACGACGATGATTTGTTGATTGGGATAGGTCAGATCGATCCAACCAAGACAGATGGTGGGAAAGTCGACAAGGTAGACACAGACCCAGTCCGGAAGACCTTCTCGAACGATGTCTGATTCGCGAGACTGACAAGGGGATAAATGAAACCAGTTGAAGTTCATCTTCTTGAATCACTCGGCGCAGGGGTTCGTCCCTTTGATGTTGGAGAAGCAGAACTCCCTGATACGAATCCCGACTTTGATCTCATGCTCGCAGATGCGATCGATGGAAACCCCAAGAGCGATCTCGCTGTACTCTTTGCGCCATCGGTCTCGGGAGAGTTCACACACGATGAACAGGGTGCTATTCGATCCGCGATTGACCAAGCGGCAGTTGCGGGAGTTGATCGTGCGCTGATTTTGCACAACAAGCGAACACTGCGCGTCGATGTGCAACAACGGATAGTACTCGAAGCGATCCCGATTGAAGAATCGGGTGTAATCGAAGAGATTGATGGGTTTGTCGCAACCAATCAGCCTTCAAATGATGATGAGCAGGATGAAAATGAAGTTTCTGAGATACGAGGGGACGGGGTTCTCATTCCGGCACGCATTGTGCGAAACGCATCGTTGGTGCACGCTCTTGCAGGGCGAGTACCAACTCTATAGCTCGATACCTTGAGTGATTCTCACATGGGATCCCACTCAGGATCAATAGGAAGGAATTCTTTATGGCCCTTACCACCGCACTCTTTGCCGGGTTGTCCGGACTTAATGCCCACTCGGCCAAGCTTGATGTGATCGGTAACAATGTTGCCAATGTCAATACGGTGGCGTTCAAGAGTTCCAGAATGCTTTTCGAATCATTGTTCTCGCAAAATCTTGGATTCGGAACAAGCCCAAGTGAAATCAGAGGCGGTGTCAACCCTAAGCAGGTTGGTAATGGTGTAGCAATCGCCGCGATTCAGAGAGACTTCTCTGCTTCTGGGTTCACAGGGACGGGTGATCTTCGAGATATGGCAATCGATGGGAGTGGGTTCTTTTTAGTTCAACGAGCAGGTGTGAACTTCTACACTCGCGCTGGTACATTCCGCCAAGACTCTGACGATAACCTTGCGACTGCGACGGGTGAAAAGCTACTCGGATATGCAGTCGATGAAGAGTTCAATATCATGACAGGAGAACTCGTTCCGATTAATATCCCTGTGGGTAAACAAACAATCGCAGAAGCAACACGCAACATCGCACTGGTCGGAAACCTGAACAAAGACGGTGATCTACCAACTCAAGGATCAGTCATCGATTTACTCGGTACCGCAACAGCGGGGTTCTCAACGGTGGGAGGCGGATTCATCAGTTCCACAACCTTACTGACAAGTGTTGAAGATCCTGATTTGCCAGGTTCAGGGACGGCGGCGTTCGTTGCGGGACAATCGATCAACTTCAAAGGTTCAAACGGCGCATCACGAGGCGGGACAGACCTTCCTGATGCAACCTTCGACATAACTGCTACATCAACAGTTCAAGATTACATGGATTTCCTTTCTTCATCGATTGGAATTCAAACTACTGGAACCGCAAACCCAGATGGGAACACCCCGGGTATTACAGTGGATGCGCTTACTGGGATCATTCGAATCGTCAGTAATGTTGGATCTGTGAATGATCTCGTTATCGCACCCGGGGATATGGAACTCATTGATACTGACGGGAGCACTTCATTGGGTGCGCCGTTTGTGACAGACAAGGTCGCCGCGGCGGACGGTGAGAGTGTTCGTACAACAATCGTTGGATATGACTCGCTTGGTGCTGAGGTAACGGCAAACATTAGTATGGTGCTCGATTCCACTCCAGACACGGGACCTGTATGGCGCTACTTCATCGATTCAGAAGATGACATGTCCCCAGGGTTTGCACTTTCAACTGGAACGATGCAGTTTGATAACAACGGACAACCAGATCCAGACTCATCTGAGATTACATTAACCATGGATCGTACCGATACAGGTGCAGATCCATTGTTGAGTTGGACAATTCAGTTACTCTCAGATAAGGGAAACACCACTTCGTTAGCGGCGGCACCTTCAAGCATGATCGGGCTCACGATTGACGGCCTCCCCCCTGGGACACTCGAGTCGTTTGCAGCAGGAGAAGACGGCGTGATCTTTGGTCGGTTCTCCAACGGCGCAGTCAAGACAATGGGACAAGTGGTTCTTGCAAACTTCACGAACCCCGCGGGGCTCATTGATGAAGGTGGAAATCTCTTTACTACAGGACCAAACTCAGGACCTGCGTCGATTGCTCCTCCTGGGGTTCTTGGACTCGGAGCTTTGGTTTCTGGTGCACTTGAGCAATCGAATGTTGATCTCGGAGAAGAGTTCACAAATATGATTCTTACTTCGACCGGGTACTCTGCATCATCGCGAGTTATCCGGACAGCAGACGAGCTTATGCAGCAGTTACTTGTACTTGGACGATAATGAAACGGACAAGTTTGATGTTGGATGAGGTAGTTCGATGATATCGGTGACACGGCTCAACGGGCAAAAGTTCGTGCTCAATGCAGAACTGATCCGGACAATTGAAGAGAGTCCGGACACGATTATCACCCTGATTTCGGGTGAGCATCTTGTCGTTGCAGAATCCAGTGATGAGATTATTCGTAGAGTAATCGATTTCGAGCGTCATCTGCGTCGATTATCCTCGCCGGCTTAGATTCAGGTCCGAATATCAAGTTCATCCCAGTGAATCTCTAGATTCCGTGGTTGTCAATCAAGAATCCACCTTTCCGTGTCGATAATCGGAACATGTGCTGGTCGCTCGGATGCATATACCGGCGCATGGAGGTTATTCGGTGGATTTAGGTACAATCATCGGGCTCGTGGTCGCACTCTTATCAGTTGGTTTATCAATTGTTTTGGGTGGTGATCCGCTTGCACTGATCAACATCCCATCAATTGTTGTCGTCTTTGGTGGTGCGACAGGCGCAACTATTTGTGCGTTTCCGCTCGCGAAGATGCTCAAAGTTCACACTGTTGTTCTCAAAGCAGTCTTCGGCGAAGTGTCTGATGTCGAAGAAACCATTCGTGATCTTGTCAAGTTCGCAGAGATCGCACGACGCGAAGGGATCTTGAGTCTAGAGAACCATATTGGGGACATGAAAGAAGAGTTCGTTGTTCGTGGAATCAAGATGGCGGTAGACGGGACTGATCCTGAACTTATCCGAGTCATCATGGAAACAGAACTCGAAGGTCTGATGGATCGTCATATGAGCGGCAAAATGATCCTCGATCAGTTTGCAAAGTATGCTCCTGCGTTCGGAATGATCGGAACGCTGATGGGATTGATCTTCATGCTCGGTTCAATGGATGATCCAGCGTCGATCGGTCCAAGTATGGCAGTTGCGCTGATTACAACACTGTACGGTGCGATCGTTGCAAATGTGTTTGCGGGTCCAATCGCGGACAAGCTCTATAGCAAAGATCAAGAAGAGATTCTCCTCAAAACAGTGATCATCGCTGGCGTAATGTCTATCCAGTCAGGAGACAACCCACGCGTGGTTGAAAGCAAGCTATTAACTTACCTCCCTCCTTCACAACGAACATCGTTCGGCGACGAGGCAGAAGCGGCGTAAGTTGATTGCAGCTTTGAAGGAGACGAAGGATGCCTGAGAAAAAAGAACCACCTAAAGCAGAAGTGCCTGAATGGGTATTGACCTTTGGTGATCTCATGTCGCTCTTGCTTTGTTTCTTCATTCTCCTTGCTGCATTCTCTGAGATTAAAAAACCACGTGAGTACCAAGATGTCGTTGAATCTGTAAACGAAGCTCTCGGCGCGAGTGGAGGATTAGGGCTCGCGCACATCATGGAGAGAGTCGATAACTCAATGGTGACTTACAAAGATGAAAAAGCGCGTCGTGATGACAGCAACAAGAGCACTGATGAAAATGTGAACCCCAATGTCCCTGGTAAAGAGACGCAGGTCAACATTGTCCAAGAGGGTGCTAGACATGCGATCGGCGCTTCGATCATCTTCGATCCAGGTAGCTTTGAGCTCTCAAAGAGAGATCAGGACCTGATCCGTACTCAGATCGCTCCCAAAATCCGTGGCCTCAAATACATTTGTCCAATCGTTGGACATGCTTGGGGAGTCGAAGAGAAGAAATCTGGTTTAGGTTTTGATGAACTTGCATACAAGCGAGCTCAAGCAGTCAAGGACTTTCTCGTCCGAGAAGGTGGTGTAGATCCAACGATTCTGCGGGTTGAGTCGGCTGGGAATACTGAACCTGTCGAGCTTGGAAGCTCCTCAGGGCAAGGCGGGGACTCGAATCGCCGAGTTCAGATATATCAGACAGGGCGGACTGTGGATCAGGTGCATCCAGATCCGAACTTCACCGGGGCTGACGGATAATGCTCATTTACAGAGCGAGTTGAGGATCATCATGGCGGATGAAGAAACCAAAACCGAGTCGACCGAAGAAGAGTCTTCTGAAAAGAAGGGCGGCGGCGGTCTGAAAATGATCCTCGTTATCGCGGTCCTGATGATCGTTGAAGGCGCAGGTGTCTTCTTCTTGGTGTCATCGATGGGTGGCCCAAAATCTGTTGAAGCAACCGATCTCGTTGGGCTTGAAGGAACAGGTGATGAAGCACCAGTTGAAATCAAGCTTGTTGAAGACCGATTCCAGAATATGCAAACTGGACGAGTCTGGGAATGGCGCGTTCAGATCTTCCTACGTGTTCGTCAGAAGAATGTTGATGAGATCCAAGCAACCATGGAACGAGATGCCGCGACCTTGAAAGAGGGTGTTTCGATGATCTTCCGTCGTGCAAATGATCGACACCTGCGTGAACCAGGGCTCGAGACAATTACTCGTCAGTTGACAACATATCTCAACGAGGCATTCGGACTCGATGCTGATGGTCTGCCTCGGATTGATCGAGTGATCATTCCTGAGTGCAAGGGCTTCCCAGCAGACGCGTAAGCAAAGCAGTCTCAAATTAATACCATGATCATGATCTGAATCGTGCAAATATTGCGCCGGCAGAATGATTGTGCGCGATATGCGCAAAAGTTGGATACGAACTCATCTCGAGGCCGATAACCATTAGTCAGCATCCGATGTGGCTGTTGTGTAGGCCTACTTATATGGATTGAGTTCATGTCTGAAGAGAACGAAAACAACACCGAATCCAACGAAGAGAACCCATCTACAAGCGATGGCGCTGAAAACGGGGATGATTCACAAGTGGATGCTCAACAGGCAGATACGCCTGAGGGGATTGTCGCCGACGGCGAAGAGATGACGCCTGAAGAGGCCGAAACTCTTGCTGCCGCGATGGCCGCGATCAATCAAGTTCAGGGAGTTGCAGATTCAGCAATCGAATCAGGTGATTCAGGGGCAGGTTCACAAGGGCAGGCCTTTGAATCTCCAGTTTTTTCTGATCAAGCTGCTTCAGTTCCCAAGCAGGGGATGGAACTCCTCTCTGATGTTCACATGAATGTTCGCATCGAGCTTGGACGAACCAAGATGTTTGTTGAGGATGTGCTTAAACTCAGCGACGGCGCAGTTGTTGAACTCGACAAGCTCGCGGGTGACCCTGTTGATGTCTTTGTGAATGACCGCAAAGTCGCTCGAGGCGAAGTTCTTGTTCTGAATGATCTATTCTGTGTTCGAATCAGTGAGATCGTAGATATCAGCCTCGCTGAAAATTAATTCCCATCGGGCGGAGGATCCGCCTTGCAAATGCCAGGATGGCGACATGCACACTCAAACAAGTGCAAGATCACAATCGATCTTGTCCAGAATGCCAATCTATTCATTGCTCATCAGCGCGACGCTATTTGTCGGGGGCGTTGCTCATGCACAGGTTGGTCCGAATCCAAATGAGATCCCTTTGTTGCCAGTTCAAGCAGAGGTTGATCTAGATCAAACTCCATCAGATAGCAAGTCGATTCGTCCTGCGATTGATGAACTCTTGTTGGGAAAAGCAAGAGCAGAAGTGCCCGATCAATCAAATCAGCTCAATCAGACGAATAACGATTTGAGTGAGTCTGAGATTCGACGAAATCGTTCTTTAGGGCGATCCGAGTCGATCCCCTTGGGGAGTCCTACTCCTCGATCAACACTTATCGGTTCGAATGAACCAGATCCAGACGCAAGTGCTCTTGATCAAGGATGGGTTCAAACGATTGTCGCTCTTTCAGGTGTTCTGTTACTGATCCTTGGGTTGGGACAAGTGTTCAAGAAACTCGCGAAGTCTCAAAATGGGCTCGCGGGAAAACTTGGCGCAGGTGGGAGCGCTCCATCAGGAATCATTGAGGTTCTTGGAAGATATCCAATCTCTCGTGGGATGACTTTGGTTGTTCTCAAGTTCGATCGTAAGGTGCTTTTGCTTTCGCATGCTTCATCGAGCAGAGGGAAGTGGGGCAAGGCTTCATCAATGCAGACTCTCTGTGAGTTAAATGATGCAGAAGACATCGCATCGGTACTACTCAAAGCTAGGACTGCCTCGGGTGATTCAATCGCCCAATCTTTCGAGCAGACTCTCCGCGAAGCAGATGATCTTACAGATGAGTATCTAAATGATGTAGATTACTCCAGTCCTGAAGTTGCATCAGTTCGTTTTCCAACTCGTCGCAAGGATCCAGTGAGAACAATTACGACTGAAGAAGGTGATCGTGCAGAGCTCTGGTCATCAGGACAGGATTCGCAAGCCGCCGCGGGCGTGCTCCGCAGGAGGCTAGCAACGATGCGCCGGGAGCAAAGCGAGTGAAACTCTCATTGCGTGTCATCTTATTGGTCGGATTGTTGTTTGTGAGTAGTCACTCTGCTTTCGCGCAGGGGTACGGGCCGCAAACCCCTTCTTCTACTACGAACTCAGTAGCTCCAACTTCATCGACGAATACGACTCCAAACTCTACAGGACAGTTTAATCCTCTTGAGTTACTCAATGATGCAGGAATGCTAGTTCAGGGTGCAGGGAATCTAGGAGATGGTTTAAACACATCGTCGAGTGGTAGTCAATCACAAAAGAGCGGCGTTTCAGTTGCAGTCAACATTATGTTGCTGTTGACTGTTATTGCACTTGTACCATCGATTATGTTGATGACGACGAGTTTCGTTCGGATCATGGTTGTCCTTGCGTTGCTTCGTCAAGCAATGGGTACCCAGTCACTCCCCCCTGCACAAGTGGTGACTGGTTTAGCTTTGTTTATGACGGCATTGGTAATGAAACCAACAATCGATCGAATATGGACAGACGCGGTTATTCCTTATCAGTCTGGGGAGATCCGAGAGCTCGATTTGCTTTGGGATCGCGCTTCAAACCCAATGCGTGATTTCATGTTCGATCAGATCGAAGCAACAGACAACTGGTCGAGTCTTTTCATGATCCTTAACTATCAAGGTGTCGATACATCTGCTCCTGAGACACTCACACGAGCAGATATATCCACAACAACATTGGTTCCTGCGTACATGCTCTCTGAGTTAAAGGTCGCTTTCTTAATGGGGTTTCGGGTCTATCTTCCATTCCTTGTGATCGACATGGTTATCGCAAGTTTGCTTATCTCGATGAGCATGATGATGTTGCCTCCGGTTCTGATTTCGTTGCCGTTCAAACTAATGTTGTTTGTGATGGTTGATGGGTGGTCACTCATCGTTGGTAGTTTGCTCGAGAGTTTCGTTCAAGAAGGAGGCGGTGCTCGAGAAAGCGCGGTAACCGCTGCATTCATTCCTGTTTTGTTGATTTGTAAGTTTAAACATCGCTCGAACACACTCGATCCGCTTGTTCAACTTGAGTAGTTAGGAGATCGCATGGTTTATGATGAATCATCAATCCAGTTTATCCGTGATGCTTTGATGGTCACTCTCAAGATCGCGTTTCCTCTTCTGATGGCGGGGATGATCATCGGACTCTTGATCAGTCTGATTCAATCGGTGACTTCCATCCAAGATCAGACATTGACTTTCGTTCCTAAGTTACTTGGAGTGATTGTTATTGCGATTGTTCTTCTTCCTTGGATCGTGGGGCGGATCCTCGCATTCACATTCGAGATGTTGCAACTCTTTTAACGGGCGTGTCATTTCTTAATGGAGAATGATTGAACGGTATCGATTCTATCCTGTCGCAAGGAGTTCCATTCTTGATGATCCTTGCAAGGATCACTGGGATCTTTCTCTTTACGCCGTTACTTTCGAGCAACTCGATACCAGTTCTATTCAAAGCGATGCTTGCGTTCATGTTTGCGGTTGCGATTTTTCCATTTGTTCCAACGCACACGCTTCCAGAAGTGATTGATCTTCCATCGCTTGCACCCATGTTGTTTACAGAACTCCTCATTGGATTAATCATTGGACTCATCGCGGGGTTACCAATGGTTGCGATTCAAATGGGTGGTTACCTGATGGGATATCAGATGGGGCTCTCCCTTGCAGAATCCTTTAACCCGGAACTCGATACAAACTCAAGTGTTGTTGGACAGCTTTTGTTCTATCTGAGTATTTTTATCTACATAACAGTGGGAGGCTTTGAGACGATTTTTATCATCCTTGCAGACTCTTTCTTCACAATCGGTAGCGGTACCTTCGGCGCAGGAGATACCCCTGTCGAGTTGCTTCTCAGTGTGCTCAACTCTGGATTTGAGCTCGCGATCCAAGTTGCTTCGCCGATCATGGCGGTTGTCTCGTTGTTGATGATCTCGATGGGATTCATCATGAAGACGATGCCTCAGATTAACATTATGAGTATCGGTTTTTCAATCCAGATTATTGCTGGGCTTTCAATCATGATGGTTCTAATCGGAACCATCGGGATGATCGCAGGGGATGAAATGCTCAATGTATTGGAAGAGGTTCATGCATGGGTATTAAGCTTTGGTATGATCGGAGTTCGTCATGGATGATCTCGGTGAACGTACTGAAGAACCGACCGCAAAGAAGTTGCGAGAGTCTCGCGCGAAAGGGCAAGTGCCGAAGAGTCAGGATTTGGCAGGATCACTCTCACTCTTTGGTGGACTGATCATTTTTCTTGTTTTCGGTTCGACTGTCACCAGTATGTTTGCAAGAGTGATGACAAAAACCCTTAGCGGCGATATCTCTGCAGATATTCTCGCAGTAGATTCAATCTATGCAGGCTCCAAAGTCGCAGCATATGAAACAATAGTTACCGTCGTTCCCATTCTTGTACTTGCTGCGATCGTTGCGTATGTTGGTAACTTCATTCAAGTTGGTTGGTTGATTAGTGCTGAACCTCTTCAACCAAAGCTCAACAAACTCTCTCCTATCTCGGGGATTAAGCGGATCTTTGGGATTCGTGGGCTTGTCAAAACCGTCATCAACACTCTCAAGTTGACAGTGATGATCTTTGTGACTTACACATTTATTCTTTCAAATCTTGATACCATCGCAGTTCTTCCAAAGCTCACCCCTTTGATGGCGCTGACAGCAATCATGAGGTTGATTTTCATTCTCGCGATCATCCTCTCTCTGTTGCTTCTCTTTCTTGCGATCATCGACTTCATATATCAACGACATCAGCACACCAAAGATCTTCGCATGAGCAAGCAAGAAGTCAAAGATGAGCGCAAGTCAATGGAAGGCGATCCAATGCTAAAGGGGCGCCGCAGACAGATGGCGCGTGAAATTGTGATGCAACAGATCGGCGCGTCTGTTCCTGAAGCAGATGTCATCGTGACGAACCCGACTCACTTTTCAGTTGCAATAAAATATGATCCAGAAACAATGGGAGCTCCCAAAGTCACTGCGAAGGGTGCGGATCTCATCGCGTTTCGGATTCGTCAGATTGCTCGTCAGAACAGTGTACCAATTATTGAGCGCCCCCCCTTAGCAAGAGCGCTGTACTGGGGGATTGAAGTAGGGCAAGAAGTCACTCTAGAGCATTACGAAGCAGTCGCAGAGTTACTCGCATTTGTATATAAGATTGATAGTCGACTTGAAGACAAGATGAGGCAAAGAATGAGCACAGAATCGCAAGCACAAGAGCCTGCGGGCGTATAGTCTGTATGTAGCTACAAGGATGTAGGAGTTAATTTTTTCGCGTGGCAAATGAGCAACGAAACTCGATCGCTTTCCCGGCATGGATGCTCCGGATCGCAGAGATGCGGGCCTTAATTGTGCCTGTCGGGTTTGTCATGTTATTGTCGGTTTTGCTTGTGCCTTTACCGCCAGCGATTCTTGATATCCTCATCGCGCTCAATATCTCACTTGCTGTTATCGTTCTCCTGACAACGCTCTACATGAAGCGAGCACTCGAGTTTAGTGTGTTCCCGTCTCTGCTCCTTGCGACGACATTGCTTCGGTTGGTTCTCAACATTGCTTCGACGCGATTGATTTTGACCGCTGACGCGGCAAGCCCAGACGAAGCAATCGGAGTCGCGGGTAAAGTGATCAGCGCATTTGGTTCATTCGTTGCGGGTGACTCTCTATTCGTAGGCGTCATCATCTTCTCGATCCTCATGATCGTGCAGTTCATGGTTATTACCAAGGGTGCTGGACGAATTGCAGAAGTCGCGGCTCGATTTACACTCGACGCAATGCCTGGTAAGCAGATGGCGATCGACGCAGAACTTTCAAATGGAATGATCTCTGAGCAAGAAGCAAGAGATCGACGAGAAGAAATATCGAGAGAAGCAGATTTTTACGGGGCAATGGACGGTGCATCCAAGTTCGTCAAAGGCGATGCGATTGCGGGGATCATTATCACCGCTGTTAATATCGCGGGTGGATTTGCAGTAGGAACAATCGAACGAAGTTGGCCTGCAGGACAATCCGCAGAAGTCTTCACTCGATTGACGATCGGTGACGGTCTCACTTCTCAGGTTCCTAGTTTCATTATCTCGATGGCGGCCGCGTTAATTGTGACTCGTTCAGGAGATAAGAATAACCTAGGAAGTGAACTAACGACTCAACTGACATCACAACCCACAGGGATGATGATTACTGCAGGTTTCCTTGCAGTTCTCTCCTTTACACCTCTCCCAACTATTCCGTTGCTTACTACCGCGTTTGCAATTGGCGGACTTGGTTATTGGATGATGAAGTCAACCAAATCCAAAGCTTCCCGAGCGATGGAAGAACAGATTTCAGAAGCATCGTCCGGACCTCCACCTGCGCCACCAGTTGAAGATTTGCTCAAGGTTGATGTACTTGAGCTTGAAGTTGGGTACGGCCTTGTTTCATTGATTGATACTGCTCAAGGAGGAGATTTACTCGATAGAGTAAGCGCTGTTCGTCGTCAACTCGCAGTTGAACTCGGATTGGTCATGCCCCCAGTCCGAATCCGTGACAATATGCAACTATCCCCAGGAGAGTATCGAGTCAAAATTCGTGGGAACACGGTGGCTGCAGGTTCAGTTGAAGTAAACAAACTGATGGCAATGGATTCAGGACTCGTAACTGATCAGATCGAAGGAATCCCAACAAAAGAACCTGCGTTCGGGCTCGACGCAATTTGGATTGAACCACAACTCCGATCGCGAGCTGAAACACTCAACTACACTGTCGTCGACCCTACGAGTGTGCTCGCGACTCATATCACTGAGATCGTGAAGATCTACGCAGATGAGCTACTCACTCGCGAAGAAGTGAACAACTTACTTGAAGGGCTCAAAGAGAAGGCTGGGAAACTTGTAGAAGAAACAATCCCAGGGATCATCAAGACGGGTGAACTCCAGAAAATTCTCCAGTCCCTCTTGCGTGAACGAGTTCCAATCCGTGATATGGAGACGATTCTTGAAACGCTCGCGGATTGGGGAACCAAAACCAAGGATCTGGATGTCCTAGTTGAATATGTTCGCAATGGGTTGAGAAGAACAATTTGTTCGCTTTATGCCATGCAGGACGCTCAGGGCGCAATGTCACTCCTGTGCGTGACTCTCGATCCGGGGCTCGAAGATCAAGTCAATGCATACATTGATCGTGGAGCGCAGGGGACAACATTGAATATGCCCGCTCAAATTGCGCGTCAGATAGCGACGAAGATCGCCGACGGTCTAGCAGCCGTCAACGCCCACGGCGGGATGCCAGTTGTGATTGCTTCTCCACAGGTGCGAAACGCGATCTGGCAAGTCATTGAACCCCATGTTCCTGCAGCGGCGGTACTTGGGTACAATGAAATTGTTCCTGGTATCAATGTTGAATCACTTGCACTCATCACACCAGTTGGGCAAGAAGATTCAGTGACTCAAGGTTCTCAAGTAGAGATGGGCGCGTCAGCGTAATGTCCCAAGTGTGAATTCCGCTGATTCTGCTCAGGGTTCGTGGGACTGGGGGTGGTGCATCGCTCTCAAAGCGGGTACAGTGTGCGTAGATAAAACGCCAATGTAGGCGATTCAACCCACGCATATGATGCGCATAGCCAGGACGGCCAGATGAAGCTCAAAACCTATACCGCTGAAACAATGGCTCAAGCACTCGCCCATGTCAGGAAAGACTTGGGTAAGGACGCGATGATTCTTCATACCCGCAGTTATCGAGTCGGCGCTTGGTTCGGTTTGGGCGGCAAGTCAATGGTTGAGATAACCGCATCATCCCCTAACGCGATCAAATCACGAGCGCCTCGAAAAGCTCCTCGTGTTGCAACTCAAGTCATTGAACCAAAACCTCTCGAATCAAAACCGATTGAGCAGAGAGTTGTTCAACAAAAACTTGAAGAACAGCGCCCAGAAATAGTGATCCAACGAGGACGGACTATTACGCGTCAACGACTAGCAGCTCAAGGGATTGGACCTGGAGAATCACCAGTTGCCGTTGGAACACAAATTGATCATGAGACTGATATTAGTGGACGAGATGCACTTTTCGCTGACAATACAAAAACTGAAACTCCATCTCGTCAAGCACCTCGTCGCGGATCCAGATCAACAATTAAGCAACCCCCGTTAGGTGTTAATACACCAACTGCGCCTCCTGTTGATCCTACAAATAATGATCTAGAAATCAATATTCCCAAGTCAACCACAAATCGGTTTACTGATCGTCCAGTAGCATCTGCGATGATTCCAAAGACTCCGAAACGGACTCGTCCAAATTCAGTTGACAAGAAAAATGTTGAACCAACAAATAGTGAAGATGAACAGACGAACGGCGAACTGCGTTCACAAATTGACACGCTTCAGAAAATGATGGGACAGGTTCTTGAATCCACGAGAAAGACTGCAGTCGCTGTCGGATCAAGCAACCCAGAAGCCGCACTCCCGAGCGGAGAGATGCCTGCGCCTCTCTTTGCGCTCTATTCGAACATGATCGACAACGATGTTCCTGTTGATCTCGTCGATAATTTGGTGGGCAGTGTTCGGGATCGTCTCGATGCGATCGAGCTCAAAGATTCAGCAATTGTTCGACAGGCGCTCCTGCGTGAGATTGAATCAACTATCCGAACAAGATCAGAATCTTTACTCCATATCGAAACTCATTCAAAGGGTGATCGACCACGCGTGATCGCGCTTGTTGGACCTACTGGTGTTGGGAAGACAACTACAGTTGCGAAACTCGCCGCGACATATAAACTTCGTCACAATAAGCAGGTAGGTCTAGTAACTTCAGACACTTACCGAATTGCAGCCGTCGAGCAACTGCGAACCTACGCCGGGATCATTGGGTTGCCTTTGAAAGTGGCAAACAGCCCTGAAGAGATGGAACGAGCGATTGCTGATCTAGGGGATTGTGATATCGTAGTTGTTGATACTGCTGGACGCTCACAGAATGATGCTCGTAGACTTGATGAGTTAGCCGAGTTTACCGCTGCTGCGGCTCCAGATGAAACACATCTAGTGTTGTCCACAACGGTTGGGGATAATGTTCTGAGAAAGACTGCAGAAAGATTCAAGGCTTTAGGCCCTGACAGGTGTATCCTTACCAAGCTTGATGAAGCGGTGACCACCGGCCCTATCGCGGGTCTCTCCGACCGGATTGGTCTACCGCTAAGCTTTATTACCGTCGGCCAGGAAGTGCCCGACGATTTAGAGCCCGCACGCGCAGATCGACTCGCGCGTTGTGTGCTCGACGGCCCGGAAGCCGTGGTGAGGAGATGGAGTGAGGACAACGGATGAGCCAAGCAGTATCGGCACATAACCCGAACCCGCCGCACGATCAATCGTCGGCTGGTGGTGATGACCAAGCTTCTCGATTGAGAGAGCTTGTTAATTCACTTGGACAATCAAGTAGTGTTGAAGATCCTCAGTCCAAAGCGGATCACACACTCCGTCCTCCTGTTCGAAGAGTTCCTGTGATTGCAATCGCATCAGGTAAAGGCGGCGTTGGAAAGACAACCACTTCAGTCAACCTTTCGATAGCGCTTGCAAAGCATAACAGAAGAGCAGTCTTACTCGATGCAGATCTCGGACTTGCAAACGCGGATGTTCTCTGTGGTTTAATGCCCAAAGCTCGACTTGAATCCGCAGTGGGAGATGGTGCCGCATTCTCCCTTGAAGATCTCGCGATCGACGCGCCCGGAGGGTTCCGTCTTATTCCTGGTTCAGTAGGAATCGGTAGAGTCGGAGAACTCGACGAAGCAGAACGATCCATTCTACTGAGCAGACTCGATGATCTTCATGAGTACAACGATGTCATCATGATCGATACGAGTGCAGGACTAGGGCCTTCTGTCACTGCGTTCATTGATGCTGCCGACGCATGTTTAATGGTTGTCACACCTGAACCAACAAGTATTGCAGATGCGTACGCGTTGATCAAAGTGCTCGTTTCACAAAGCGCTGAGAGACCAGAGGCCAGACTTCCAACTCTGGCACTGATTGTAAATCAAGCAGTCAACGAGAAAGAAGCAAACGCAGTCCATACTCGGATTTCTGGAGTGTGTGATCGATTCCTTGGTTATCAACTTCCGATGATCGGATATGTCCGTAGGGACAAGAAGGTTGTTAAAGCAATTAAAGCGAGAACGCCTTATATGATCGATGCTCCGAAGAGTTCAGCAGCTCGTGACATGGCTGAGCTCGCGTCTTCATTGATTGATTGGCTTGGTATCGAAGGCCGTGCGAGCGCTGCGCCTCGGCGTAGGTTCTTCTCAAGACTCTAACTCCTACTTACAAACTCAATGAGACTTGTTTGTACGAGATCGTGATCGATCTCTGTGGTTTTGTTCATGTTTGTCTATATTTTCAATCTTATTCTTGTCGAATCGTCGAGTTTGGTCTGGTGATTGCGTTTGTCATTCATTGAGTCGTTGCGCAAATAATGCGTAAAGAGATTTCATATTCAATCTCATGTTGAATGAAACCGATGGAGTGTTGTATGAGCGAATCTTCAGATATTGAAATTGTCTCTGATGACGAGTTTCTCGATCCGAGCGAATACCTTGCGAACTTGCCTACAAAGCTCGTATCCGGGGTGCTTGGGTTGGTTGGATTCTCAACAGCGCTCTTGATCGGGTTAATCGCAGGGAATCCAGGGTACATCATCATTCTTCGGGCCATTGTTGCAATGGTGTGTTGTGCATTTGTAGGTCGAATATTGGGCGCGATCGGTGAGGTCTGTGTCCGTGAGTTTGTAACGAACTACAAATCAGGTCGTCCGGTGCCTCAGAAGCCACAAGAGTTGGTGGATTTGGATATGAAACAGCAGGCGCATGCGTCGATGGTTCAAAACATGAAAAAAGCTGCATAAAAAGAATATGTTTGCTACCACATTGAGCGATCTGTTTCGATATAATGATGTCAGCCTGAGCAAGGATCGCTTAGGACGACAATTCACCGATTGAGCGGGTCAATTTCATCATATCGGACTGATCATTCATTCTGTCCGAGCTCGCGAAATTTTACTGGTGTCAAGGGTCAAGGAGCCGACCAATGACTGCGATGAGATCAAAATTTTCATCTCGCAACTCTGCGCAACACGCTACTTCTAGCAATCTGCCTACTCGCTTTGACGATATGGAGATGCGCGATGTGTGGGTTATGTACCAAGCAGACTCTACTGAAGAGTTGCGTAATTTCCTAATTGAGAAGTTCCTCCACCTTGTTAGGTACAACGCTGAAAGGATCTACCAACGTCTTCCCGATGAGGTTGATCTGGAAGACTTGATGTCTGCGGGTCTTTTCGGACTCATGGATGCGATCGACGCGTATGATCTTGATCGCGGCGTGAAGTTTGAAACATATTGCGCTCCGCGTATTCGTGGTGCGATTCTCGACGAGCTACGTTCGATGGACTGGGTACCGCGTTTGGTACGTCATCGTACTTCCAAGGTTGATTCTGCAAAGCAACAAATCCAAATGGAACTCGGACGCAAAGCAACGGACAAAGAAGTTGCTTCTAGACTCGAGATCGATAAGAACGAGTTTGTGAAATACAAACGCGACTCAAGTTCAGTATCCGTCACGAGTATTACTCGTAAGTGTTACCAATCAGAAGGCTCACGCGAACTCCGCGAGATCGATGTGATTAAGGACGAGCATCAATCGAGTCCTGTCAAACTTATCCAGCGTCAAGATCTCAAAGAGCTAATGACTAAAGGGCTGACTCGTGCAGAACGCTTAATCGTTGTGCTTTATTACTATGAAGGCATGACGATGAAAGAGATTGGGACAACACTCGATCTTTCAGAGTCACGAGTTTCACAGATGCATTCATCAATCCTTGCTCGTCTAAAAGCTCAGATGCAGCATCGAATGCGTGAGCTTGAACCTGTTAAACAAGTATGAGTTATTGATCCAGTTTGAGCTCTCCAAGCCGTCATTTATGACGGTTTTTTTATCCCCCTCTGGTTTTCAGAGTTGATCATCACATGTCCAGTGCATTGACTCATTCATGCAAAGAGATGCGTACATAGCGTTTGGGAGTAACCTTGGAGATCGCCTAGGCAATATTCAAGGCGGTCTTGCAGCATTGAATGATTCCCCATCGATTGTGCTCGTATCAGTTTCAACAATCATTGAGACTCTACCAATCGGCCCAGGATCACAGAGCAACTACCTTAATGGCGTAGCAAAGATCAAGACTGAACTGAATCCAAATGAGTTGCTCGAGTTAGCGCTACAAGTAGAATCTAAGTTTGGTCGAGATCGTGCAAAGGAAGAGCGATGGGGCGCTAGAACACTTGATCTCGATATTATTGTTTTCGGCGAAGAAATCATCGAACAACCAGGTTTGTCGATCCCTCATCCTCGGGTTCATGAACGGAGCTTTGTGTTGATCCCACTTGCGGAGATTGCTCCTGATTTGAAGTTGCCAGGGCATAAAAAAACGCCTCAAGAGTTACTTGAGGCGCTTGAAATGGATTTAGATTCAGAAGATTAACCTGCTTCTGCTCTTGGGTGTGCATCTTTGTATGCATCTTCAACACGCGATGTTGAGAGATGTGTATAGACCTGAGTTGTTGAGAGTGATTGGTGTCCAAGGAGCTCTTGTACACTTCGAAGATCGGCGCCGTTGTCGAGAAGATGCGTTGCAAATGAGTGACGCAAAGTGTGAGGCGAGATCGATGAGTCGAGCCCAACCGCACGCAAGTATTTATCGAGTTTGCGTCGAACACTTCGCGATGAGAGGCGCTTTCCATGTTTGTTTAGGAACATCGGAAGTGGTGTTTCTCCCGCGTCGCGAGCCGCCCAGATTGGCGAGAACTTAATATCAGTCGACATCAGTTCGATGTATCGACGGATCGCGTTGAGTGCGTGGGACCCGAGCGGAACGATTCGTTCTTTTCGGCCTTTGCCTCGGACATGCATTGCTTCGTTCTCGAAATCAAGATCGCAATAATCGAGTCCAACAAGTTCAGATACACGGATCCCAGTAGAGTAAAGCGTTTCGAGCATCGCACGATCTCTTCGTCCGAGCACATCACTGTTGCTTGGAGCAGCAAGGAGTTGTTCGATTTGTTCAATCGAGATCGCTTTGGGGAGTCTCTTTGATTGTCTCGGGGTACGAATGAGTGTCATCGGGTTTGTGACTGTGAACTCGAGACGATTTCCCCATTTGTAGAATGAACGGAGTGTTGCGATCTTGCGTGCAAGAGTCGCAGGAGAGTAGCTTTGCTCTCCGAGGAAACCGAGATATCCACGAATCAGATCTGCATCTGCGTTGCAGATTACATTTGTGAGTGTTGGACGATCGATTTTTCCTGCAACATCTGAACCAGGTCCAGTGCGTGATTTAAACGCAAGTTCTTCAGCAGCTTGATCAATGACAATCCCGGTATCTTCTACAAGGTATTCAATAAACTGTCGGAGATCCGCACCATAGCAACGAGCCGTGTAAGGCGAGAAGTGGCGTTCATCGGTAAGGTATTGTGAAAAGCTTTGTGTGATTGGAATGGTTGTCATCCGCGAACTCCGAAGGATCCCAAAAAGGATTGATAACTTACAAAGGTGAAGGAACAGTAATATTCTGTGTGTGCTATCGGTCGTTCGATTGACCGGCTGAAGGCGTATCGTGATGATGATGGATAACAATTTCAGATGCGATCATTTCTGCATCGCTCCATGAGAGTGAAATCCCCGGATCATCTGCGATTTCAGCTAATCGTTCCAAAAGGTCCCCAGTCTCAGATGGAGCGCAAGCAAATCTCCAGAAGTGGGGAGGACGCTGGAGCGTCACACAAACCATTTCCTGGTTAGGATCTGGCTTATTGCAATCAGTACTGTTATCCGGACTTACTGAGGGATGCTTTGGATGTCTTGGTTTCTGATTCACCGATGCGCTCCGTTGTGAACGGGCATCGATACCCGATCAGCGTTGTCTTTGCTCGTATGTTCGCATGACGCGAGACATCCTGAGCCATTCCTCATCAATCAGTCTGCCGACTACATGATGAGCAGCAAACTGCGTGTACAGATTCATGCTTGCGGTGTAAATTCTCCAAGAGAGAGCAGATTGTTCATCGCTGCGCCCTTGTGCATAACTTCGAACAGCCATCAGGACACTGTGATCTCTTGCATTGAGATGTTCAGAGACAACTGATACTGGTTCGCCGGCGAAAGAGAGTCCGTCAAATGTGCCAAAGTCGGTAAACGCCATGGTTAGTTGGCGTGAATCGAGTTTGGTTTGTGATGAGTTTGCCATAGCGCCTGGTTTGGCGTACAAAGCGATTGCGAGTCCAAGTATGGGAGGATCGTATGGGTCATACGCAGTAATTGATCCTGCGAGGACTGCATCCGCTCCAAGGTACTCTGCGAGACGATGAGCATCTGCAGATGACTGAATTCCACGATCAAGTCCAAGGTCACGTACGGCTGCGATTGAGCGATTTAACGGCAAACAACGAACCCCGCGGATCCCTTGAGCAGCCGCAACTATTGCATCGCCGATTGCTAAATCATCTGCGAGAGATGTTCCTGATTCGTTCATCGGGGGGATTACAGCCCATAAGACATCGCCTTGTGCGGAGTCATATGGAGAAACGATCACCCCTGGAGGATACATCTGTTCACGTTTTTGTCCCATTTCACATCCACCCATGCTAATCATTGTGATTAGCATGCATGCGACTACAAGAAATGGGGCAAGCATGTTCTGTGCACTTGTCATGGCGTCCTGCCGAAATCAAAGACGGGCATCCTTTCCCGTCCGAGTTGAAACTTGAATACTTCGAGCCAATGCTCGAGATGCAAAGCGTCATCCACGCCGCTAGATGCGGATGACGGTTGATTTATTCAGAAGGTGAAGATTCAGTAGGGAAGTTTGCGAACGAGTCGTTAATCCCGGGCATCATCACACTTGCAGCTCGAATAGCCGGTGAGAGTTCCATCGACCAAAGATGGTCTTGTCCATCCATATTTGAGACAAAGAAGATGTCGTTGTTGCGCCCCCATACCGGCATGAGATCAATCGAGTTCCCATCGGTGAGCTTGATCTTCCCTGTACCTTTGGTTGAAACCATCCAAATTGTTGATGATTCAGGTCGAGCAGTAGATTGGTTTGACCATGACTCGGAGTTGGGAACAGCCGCAAACGAGATGAAGTTGCCATCTGGTGACCATGATGGGTTGATCAAAGCTTGATTTGGACCAGTTGCAATTTCTGTTTCTCTTCCTGCAGTACCTGGATTCGTGTTGAAATCGAGTGTCCATACTGAGAATGCACGATCTCCTCGCTCGCGTGAGCGTTGGAACAGGATCTGATCTGCTCCTGCGATTCCAGTACCTGCGACGGGACACCATTCTGGGAATAGTCCGAACCCGATGAACTGAGCACCATGATCTGCGAGCACATCTTTAACCCAGATTTCCCATCTGCCTGATTGTTGTCCGAGTCGACAGAACGCGATTTGGCGCCCGTCTGGGGACCAAGTTGGGTGAAGATCATTCGCGGATTCATTCGTGAGTTGGACGACTTTACCGCCTTCGAAAGGCATGATGTACAGATCCCAAGTTCCGCTTCTATCTGACGCGAATGTGATGAACTGTCCATCTGGTGATATTGCAGGCATGACATCTTGAGCAGGATCATCTGTAAGACGAGTGACGACTGAACCATTGACCGACTTGATGTAGAGATCTGCAGTAGGACGATGCTGTGTCGATGCAAAGATCAGGTGCTGGCCGTCTGGTGTTACGATTGGATCAAAGTCTGACCCTGCATATGAACTCGTTACTTGACGAACATTTATCGTTGCACGAGTTGCATCTGAGTTTGACTCCGAAGGGAGTTCAACACCCATCGCGTTTGCGTAAACGAATGCGCTGATATCGCCTGAACGAAGTGCAGCGGGCGCTTTACTATCTTCTGCAAAGTATGGATCGCGTTCAACTGGTTTGGGTTGATCTGCGGTACCCATCCGGAGTTGTTGCATGTCTGAGGATGTGTCTGTTTTTGCAGAACCTATTGAGCTAGAACCGGGGGTTGTGGTGTTTGGTGAACTCGGAGATGTTGATGCAACACTCGTCGTGTTTGAAGCAGTTGTCTCTTGAGTAGTTGTTGGAGGGGTGAACTCGCCTGGCTTTGATTCTGCGCTCAACGCATAGTTAATCGTTGCAGGAGAGTTGCTCTTGAGTGTTTGCCCATGAGCATTTGTTGAGGGTTGTGTTGTGCTATGAGCAGTTGCGACTTGAGTATTGTCGCTTGACTCTGCAGCGAAGTAACTCGAGCGGCGAGCATTTGCTTCTTCGTGACGAGCTTGCTCAAGCTGGAGTTGAGATTGCTTGTTCTTGTTCCAGAACCCGGTTCGTTTAGCGCCGCAAGCCGGTAAGACGAGCACGCTTCCCGCGAGTGCGATCATGATAAGTGAACGATTAACTGAAATCTGGTTCATCGATTGTGATGTCATGGTTGTTCTCTTGCTACGCATGTTTTGCTTTGATTGCATGGAGGGCACTCCGCATCTATATGAATGGTCCTGCTTTGTGTTGTTCATTGCAGGCCCCGTATGTCGATTCGACACGGGGTGTTCTTCCATTGGTCGGCGGGCTCCGCCCGATCGGCCTGTGTTTCGCTAACCCCTGACTCTTACCTGAATCCCTGGAAGAGGTGGTGGAGGGGCATTGGGCATGCCAGCTGGATCTCCGATCCGCGACAAACACGCCTTGCTTCATTGCCCTTTATCGGACTGGTGAGGGAAAAATCTTGAAGCTCGATAACTATGTCAGGACTATTGAGCAAGTTATTTTGTGAGAAGACCAAAAAAGTGTTGGGCGGACCCCAC
>JARGPA010000017.1:0-31074 GCA_029213305.1 Phycisphaerales bacterium | reverse complement strand
ATGTTTTTTTGTTATAACACAAAAAATTGTTGTGGGCGGACCCAACCACAGGTCCGCCCAACACGAGAGAGATGACATCTCTTCATTTTTCGGTATCTATATATACGCGTTTCACGATTCCATGATCATTACACGACTCGTCTACGCGACATAATCGCAGGTGCATCTCCAGGACGATCCCATCGAGCATCTCGGCCGCGAGGTTCTCGAGCAGAAAGGAGATGATCGAGGTATGTATCTAGGGATTTTTGTTCGAACTGTTCAAGATACTGAGCAGTAGCAGATTGATTGATCGCGATGATCTGATCTACTACTTGCTCTCGAGAGAGTTCAACGCGAGGAGCACAAGGAAGCTCAGGGTCTTGAGTTCGGGTGGATCGGGTCCAAGAGAATAAATCAGTCATCGTTCGCCTCCGTACGCGTTGTGCTTCAATCCTTTGAAGCTCTCGCACCCAAGAGTCAAGCAAGCATGCTTTCTTCCGGGTGCTCGCTCGATATCGGGAGGTTCGTGCGCGTTCGTAGAGGAGATAACACAAGCGGACCCAGTTTGAACGATGAATTGTGCGCTCGCCGCGCAGGATTCGCGTGTGTTTGTGAGAGATGTCCTAGAGTCTACGATGCAACTCGTGCTCGAAACAGATCAAATTTCAGGTCCATTTGTAGGACCAATTCGTGATTCCCAATCAGGAAACTCTTTTGCAAGTCTTATAGATGCTTCTGTTGAGACATCACTCGATCGTCTCCGTTCGATGATCGAAAACGAATCGGAGCTCAAACGGTTTATTGTTCGATGTGGAGAACCAACCCTTACGGATGCGTCTGAACCTGACGCGTCTCGTCTTCTTGCAAGCTGGTCCCAGACGGGATGGTCCGAGTTCGATGATCGGGTTTGCAAAATAGTTGAGTTGTTTAAAAAGATGGATGTAGAAATCATGATCCGTCCGAGTGCGATGGGGATGCTTTCTGACGCGATTTGCACCTGTTCATGGGCAAGAAGATCTGAAGATGTGTCTTGCTCGTTACTCTTGGATCCGATTGGGTGGTTGGTGCCTTCGATGATGAGGGATGTTGATGATCATCTGAGTCGGATTGCTCAGTTCTGCGAGGAATGTCCAAAGGTAAGTGCGATATTGCTCCGTTCTGTGAAACTCAGCAAATCTGGGTCCTTAGAAGAGAGTTCGATCAAAGATGGAGATATTGATCCGAGCGTGCTAATTGAGCGATTCTCTAGATTCATTCGATCCGGGGTTGATGTCATCGTCTTGGATGAATCGGATCTTGAGTATTTGAAGGCCTGAATCAGGGCTCTGAGGCGCGAAAGAGGAGTGTCATCGGGCTAAGATACGCTGAAGAACGAATTATCACGATCTTATGCACCGACGAGGCATCCAATGGCGAACACCAAATCACTTGACCACCCAACCTTCAAGCGCGTCAAATCGGCATTCCCAATGTTCAAGTTTCGTGCGAGTGATTACCTTGGGCAATCGACCCTCGTCGTCGAACCTGAGAACTTACATGATGTGATGGAGTTCCTCAAGAGTGATGAGCAATGCGATTACAACTTTCTCTCTGATGTCATCGGAGTCGATTACCTTGGGTATCCCTCGAAGACTGTTGCTCGCTTTGCTGTTGTTTACAATCTGTGCGCGTACAGCCGAGATGATCGATTCTTCGTTAAGGTTTTCTTGGAACCATCTATTCCCACTGAGGGGATCGAAAATGATCCAGCGTTGATTGTCGATTCGGTATGTGACCTTTGGTCAAGCGCTGAGTGGGCTGAGCGTGAAGTCTTCGATATGTTCGGAATCCGGTTCGCGAATCATCCTGATCTACGAAGAATCTTGCTTTGGGAAGATTATCCTGCGCATCCGCTTCGTAAGGATTATCCATTGCGAGGCCGCGGTGAACGCGAGTCATATCGCATTGTTGACCGGACAAGCTCTTAACTGCATGAAATTTTTGATTCGGATTTTATGACTCAGACTCCATTGAGTGGGATCTTGGGATGAATCGCTATCTATGAGCAATTTTCATGCTGTATATCGATCGTGACACAGGGGATCTCTTGACGATGCGATGCATATCCTTATGTCATGCCTGCGACTACACAATCAGCTGCCCAATCAACAGAAGAACTTTGTTTCATCTCTCGAGCACTTACGCACGAGTCTGAAGCAGTTGCCAATCTTGCATCTTCTGTTGATGATCGATACACACGAGCAGTTGATATGATCGTTGCTTGTGCAGATGGAGGCGGGACAGTTCTCGTTTCTGGGCTTGGAAAATCTGGACATATTGGTGCAAAGATTTCCGCAACCATGGCGTCACTTGGAATCACTTCCCACGCTGTACATCCAACAGAAGCAGCGCACGGCGATCTTGGACGATTTCGAAAGAATGATCTCGCAATTTGCTTGAGTCATTCAGGAGAAACAAGCGAACTTGTCGGGCTCGCTTCGATCTTGCGACAAGACAAACTTCCGATCATCGCAATCACCAGAGGCCGAACTGGAAGTGATGATTCAAAGCCTTCGTCGCTTGAACGGATTGCCAATGTCACACTGAACGCGATGGTCACAGATGAAGCTGGTGATGGAGATTTTCTTGCACCGACGACATCAACGACTGCAGCGCTCGCGATTGGAGATGCGATCGCTTTGGCAGCTGCTCGGAGAAGATCGTTCACTAATGAAGATTTTCACGCACGACATCCAGGTGGGACTCTTGGATCTTTGCTCAAACCAGTAAGCGAACTGATCCGGTTTCACGCGGGGAAAAATCTACCGATCGCAAACGAGAATAACACGGTTGCGTTAGCGCTCGAAGAAGCATCGAAAGTCAAACGTCGCCCAGGTGCGTTGCTCATCACGAGTAATGATGGAGAACTTGTGGGGATCTTTACCGATTCGGATCTTCGTAGGCTCGTATTGAGAAATTCAAACGAGTTACAAAACCCGTTAAAAACGGTTATGACTCAATCGCCTAAGTCATTAACGATGACTGATCTCGCGAGTGATGCGGTCGCTATGTTCCGTGAATACAGGGCAGATGAGATACCGATCGTTGACAAAGATGATAAACCGGTAGGGCTTCTCGATGTACAAGATCTCATTGCTATGAAACTCGTGGAGGAAGATCTATGAGTTCAGAAAATATCTCTAAGATCGAGTTATTCGTCTTTGATGTCGATGGGGTTCTCACTGATGGATCAATAAATATCAATGATGATGGTTCTGAAACCAAAGCGTTTAATGTTCGCGATGGTTTTGGTTTTCGATTATGGCTCAACGCAGGATTCAAGATCGCGATCATCACTGGACGCAGCGGCGAAGCGCTCAAGCATCGGATGAGATCCCTCGGAATTGATGAAAACTTGATCATTCAAGGAAGTACCAACAAGTCTGTTGCATTGGATGATTTGATAGAAGAGACTGGGATTTCTGCATCATCGATTGCGTATATGGGGGATGATTGGCCAGATCTACCGGCGATCACGCGGGCTGGATTTTCAGTTTGTCCGAATGATGCAGAACTTGAAGTTCAGAATGCGTGCGATTTCGTCACGACACGCAACGGCGGGCGCGGAGCTGCAAGAGAAGCTATCGCTCATGTGTTGAACATCAAAGGACTTTACACTCCTTGAAGCACTTGCAGCAAATTAAAAATAGATTACTTGTTGAGCAAGTTGTTGAGCGCTTTGCGTAACTCTAAGATGAGTTGTTGATCTTCACCCTTTGCATCGCTGATACGAGCGTTACCAAAATCGTATGCTTCAAATGGGCCTTGCATCCGTTTGGTTGGATCTTCGTTTTCAAATCTAGGAATGCAATGTCCATGGAGTTCAGGGACTTGATTGCAGAGAACCAGATAGTTGATTCGTTTTGAGCCAGTGACTTGAAGAATCGCATCCCCTAAAAGTGTTAGATCGGAAAAGAACTGTGCTCGATCACTTTGTGATAGATCATTTGGTGAAGAGACAACTTCTCTGGGAAGCAACATACAACATCCCGTAATCGGTTGAGGTTGGTACTTTCCAAGAATTGCATATCCTGACGGCATCTCTGCAATCAACTCTGGATCATTCCCAGCGATGATTCGATTGACTCGATTCGTAATTGGTCCAGGAGTTGAAGTTGTTGTTGATGATGTTTCAGTGCTCATAGTAAAGGATAGCAGCATCTTTACATTGAACTCAATTAGGACGAGTTGTACGAGATTAGATCTACACAAAACTCTGTGCTCAACAATGCCCTACAATCGGTCTATGCCCGGACCATCTGGAATATCGACGAAGACTATCGGTTTGATTGCGGCAGCGATACTCACGCTGGGCTTTCTTGTTATCATCGTTTTATCGCTCAGTTCGTCGAATGGTACGAATACCAACAATAAGAACCTGATTCCCCCAGACTTTGGTGAGATTCCCAATATTACCGACACCCAAACAGGTGGAGAGATGTTGGTGACGATGGTGGATAAAGATGACCCGACAAGAGTCGCGGCGACACTGAGCGCGGATCGCTTTGAACCGATCGGTGAAGGACGAAGAAGGTTGGATAACCCTCTATCTTGGTTGTATCTCAAGGACGGCCGAAAGATTAAGATTACGGCTGACTTTGCAACGATGCTCATGCCTGATCCGAACCAGCCTCCTGAGTCGGGTACGCTAGAGGGCCATATTCGAATTGAGAGTTATCAAGCAGATGATGAAGTAGGAAAACCTGCATCGGTAGATGTTGAACCAAGCTTGGTTGCAGAGTTTGATGAGCCGGTCGAGTTCGAGAGACGGTATCTTCGTCTTCGATCAACTGGACACTTTGAGATAACATCAACCCAGTTTGATTTTTCGGGAACCGATCTAACCGTGATTCTCAACGAGCTTCGAGATCGTGTTGAACTCGTTGATGTTGCTCAGGGAGATCGGATTGTGATCCATTCCAAGGGTGATCCTGTTGCTCCTGCAAAGCAGAGTACTCAGAACACAGAGATCTCTTCATCATCGAATCGCACGCGGAATAATTCGCTCGATTCAACTCACTTAGCAAATGCTGCTGATACTTCAGACTTGCTGATTGCTGACTCTACACAACAAATTGCATCGGATGTATCCAATGATGTGATCGAAGAGTTACTGAATCTGTATCACATTGTGCTCAACGACGAAGTGAACGCAATGGTAGAGGGAGTAGGTTCTGCTCAGTCCGATCGCCTCGAGCTCTTTGCGGCACTCAATGGGTCTGAGTTGCCTGAGAATTCGGTCAAGCCGATCCGGTTTGTCAAATCGAATGAACAAGTGAGCACGCAAAACGAGAGTGTTAAACAGAATCTAAGTCTAGTTCAACCTGACACTACAACTTCAGATGTTGAGTTAAGCACTGGAGATACTGCTCCATCAGGTGCAGTTCAAAATGATACTGATTCGTCGGACATTGTTATTACTTGGTCAGGCGCATTGAGCGTTCGTCCGATTGACAACGATATTCCTGATGAACTCGTTGATAACAATCTCGCTCTCAAGTTGATCGCAAATGAAGGTAAAGGGATCCAGTTCTCGATGCCTGAACGGAGTTTGACTGCTCAAGCATTCTCAGCAACCTACCTGGCGACTCGCGCTGAGCTGAATCTGACATCAATGCAAACTGAGTCGAGTATTATCAAGATCGATTCAAGTGAAGCAGGGTCATTGTTAGCGATGGAGCTCAACGCAAACCTTGCGAACGGGGTCATCACGATGCCCGGCCGAGGACAAATCGCGTCGACACCAAATGGATCACTAGATCCTAACGAAGAGTCAACGATCCAATGGAAGCAAAATGCAGAGATCACTCTCGAGCAAGATGCAGGCTCGATTACGGATCGGTTAACGAAGGCGTACTTCGAAGGTTCTGTCATTGCGAAACAAGGTGAGAGTTCAATCGGAGCAAGATCTTTAGAAGCAAAGTTTAATACAGAACTTCCATCAGCGCTGTCACTCAAAAAAATAACGATGGTAGATGGAGTGATTTCAAGTGCGTCAAGAAGCATGCTTTCCGGGCGAGCAGTCGCGATTGATTTCATTCCAGACAAAGCTCAAAACTCGATTGAACCGATTCGATTTGAATCTTCTGGACAGGTCTATGCACGCAACTCTGAATCGATGCTCAAGACAGAGCACATTGTCGCGACACTTTATAGAGATTTGTCTGGGGAAACTCGAGTCCGAACAGCGGATGCAAAGGGTGATATTCAATACACAGGAGTTGATCGTACCACTGCGAGTGGGGAGTCACTAACTGCAGACGGGTTTAATGAGACAATGACGCTCATTGGCTCCCCTGCCAAAGTCGCACAGGGCGGATCGTCCATTGAAGGCGAACAGATCGATATGAATGCTCGACATCGTGGGATTGAAGTTGTAGGGAAAGGGACATTCGATCACGATATTACGATCGCTGAGAGTGATGAAAATACGAAAGCAACAGGACACATTCGTGCGAGTTGGGATGGTTCAATGAGATTCGATGATGCGATCGGATCGATCGTATGTCAAGATAATGTCAAAGTGATCTCTATGCCTGACGCGTATACGCGAGACACGCTTTCTGCTCATCGAGCAGAGATCAAGCTTACCCCTCAACCCTCTGCGGATCGGGTCGCTCAGTTGAGGGGCAGGAAGGTTGAACGAGAACTCGTCTCTGCTCGGATCTTTGGGTATGCGCCCGCGGGACAAGACCCAGTGCCTGCGGAAATTGAATCCCGGACTTATGCAAAGAGTAATCCGAACAAAGTGATCAGTTTAATTTTCTTAGAATCATCACAAATTTTCGCGAACAATCAATCGCAAGTGCTTGATGTCCCAAGTGCTGGAACGCTATTAATCCTGGATCGATCAGAAGATGACACTGACGAGTCTCGTGATCCAGATCAAGCAGATACCGATGATGGCGCATCGAATGGGTCTGGTCTTACCCGATTCACTTGGAATGGGCGAATGAAACTCAATCGAGCACTCGGAACTGCGACGATGAGCGAGGATGTCCTCGTCAAACAAAAAACACTCGCAACAGGGGTAGAAGCAGTCTTGAGCACGGATCAGCTTAATGCAAAGTTTGACATCGGGGAACAAGACCAATCTCAATCAACCCGATTGATCGAGGCTGACGCAACTGGAAATGTTCGGTTTGTATATCAAGAACGAGAGTTACTTGCGGACTCTGCAATCTACGACGCGATTCAAGATTCTCTGTTCGCATCTGCGATTGGGAACAAACTAGTTACTTTGTATGATGACAAAGAGCCTGCGCCGATGTCTGCGAAATCCATGAAATGGGATCTGGGATTAGACCAGGTTCAGATTAATGCACCAACCCCTACCCGTTCGAATGGAGGCGGGTGACTGATTGAGCATTGCGTCTGCGATGAAAGTCTTTAAGGTTTTAAATGTTTGGGACGTTTTTTTTACCCAAGCAGTTAGGGCATGGGATCGGGTGACCTGTTGAAGGTTGGAGTGTTGCGACGCCGTTGAATCCGATTGTGCGTACCGCAACGGTCTGTGGACAAGCAACCCGACCTACTCCCATGCACTCGGGACAGGTCTTGAGTTCGATATCTCCCACGAGCTTCAATGTGGTGCTCAAAGAGGAAACTGGGGTGTCACAAACTGATGTATAGCCTTCCATGGCGGGTTCTCCTGCTCACTCTATCGGCTCAAAGGGCGGATTCTTTGATTAAATATCTGATATTTTTATACCTACATCTTCAACTGCAATTGGTGTATCCATGAGATACATCCAGAAGCACTTTGAGCTTTATAAAAAATCACCAACGGGCGACGATCTGTGCTAAACTTTGAGTATGAGCGATTCTTACCGCGTACGACTCGATGCTTTTGAAGGCCCGATGGATCTTCTGCTTTACCTCATCCGCAAGCATGAAGTGGATCTTCACGATATCCCTCTTTCTTTGATCGCGGATCAATACATTGGATATCTCGATGATGTGGATCGGATCGATATCGATCTCGCGGGTGAGTTCTTGGTGATGGCGACGACGCTCATGGAGCTCAAATCACGGATGCTCGCTGCACAGACAGACGCGAAAGACGCCGGCGATGAAGAAGGTGCATCAGATCACGGCGATCCTGGTTCAGACCCTCGACTTGAACTGGTACATCAGCTTCTCGAATACAAGAAATATCGAGACGCCGCTGATGCGCTCGAGCATCGTAGAGAGACTTGGGAGAAAAGATATCCCGTCCACTCTGCGGCTATCGACGACGCGTCAGTGCAAGAAGCGATGGATGATATGGGTGAACTTGAACTGGAAGACTTAGATCTCTCTGATCTCGTTGAAGCGTTTCGTCAGATTGTTGCGAGTGTTAACTTTGATCGGATCGGAGAGCATGAAGTTCTGAGTGATGATACTCCCTTGGAGATGCATGTTGATCACATAGTTGAACATCTCGAATCACGGATATCAGCGGGTCAAAGCGCTCGATCGAATCTACGAACAATGCTAGTTGGAAAAACCCGCGCTGAAATGGTGGGGATGTTCCTTGCGATTTTAGTGCTCGTGCGAGATCAACGAGTCAGTGTAAAGATGAATGAAGGCGAAGTCGAAATGGAACTGCGCGAGGATTATGACGCAGAGACTCAAGCGGTTGCAGTTGCGGATGAGTTCGATTAAACCAGATCAGAAATCGGTTGAGTATTCAAAATCCAGTTTATGGAAAACCGGGTTTGCTCGTGGATTGATCGATCTGATCTCGTATCTAATCGCAGCACTGTATATCATGCCCGAGACGATCATCTTTCGGACAATCGAAATCCTCGGAGTGTTGATTCTTCTATTCGGGGCAGGTTTACTCGCAGGATCAATTTACGGGATCTCCCAAACGCAAGGCCAATCACTCGTTATGTGGGTGCTGTTGCTTGTTGCGATTGTGATCCCAATCGTGTATTACAAGTTTCAATTTGACTCCGAGTTAATTTGCGAAAATCGAACAAGAGAAGTTGCGGATCAAATCAATCGGTACATCACTCACAAACTCGGGATGAATCACATGGCTCAAGTTACTCTCCGCTCAGTTTTCGATGCTGATCTGCCTATCTTCTTTGAGCATCAGCAGTACCAACCGGCGCAGCATATGGCTGCATTTGTGCACGAGGATCCATCGGATCGGATCGCGTTTGATACGCATTGGGCAAAGCTGATTGGTTCGGACAAGATCCTCAAACGCTCAATCGAACATGACAGCGAACTCGTCGGGCACATCATGAGCTTTGATATGCCTAATGAAGAAGATGGACTTGATCGCGAGATCACCTATTGGATCGGACACGAGTATTGGGGGAAAGGGATTGCGACACAAGCGTTGTTGCAGTTTATCGAGATCGAACAGACGCGTCCGTTGTTTGGAAGAGCTGCGACAGACAACCTGGGTTCGATCCGTTCGATGGAGAAGTGTGGGTTTGCACTGATTGCGCATGAGCGAGGGTTTGCACATGCGCGAGGGGAAGAGATTGATGAAGTGGTGATGAAACTCGAATAGTTAAGATCGGACAGTTGTATTTGATTCGCCGCATTCTGGGCAAATCGATAGATCCATGATGTCGTATCCGCAACCTCGGCACATATTCTGCTTAATCCATTTATTGTATCGCACATATCTCATATGTGATCGCACCGAGACGGGAAGCAACCCAAGGGGTAGCCAAAGTAGAGTCGCGAACAATGTCGGATTCAGAATCAATCCAAAGAGTTTCCAACGGAGATCCGGATCTGAGTCGAGTGGGGGAGTCGCGTGAATCAGGATTCCATTTTCAATAATCTTCGTTTTCTTCATCTCAATAGAAACGAATGGCGCACCTATGTGTACTAAGTCCATTTCAAATTTTATCGAGCGATCTTGATTCCACGCGACACGATATGTGGACATTACAAGCCTTGAAGGGCTTCCATAGTTCATTCCCTTTTGTGCCTTAGGCCATGTATAGTCATTCGGAGTTGAGGAGCGCCATCCATTTTTAGATTTTGGTAACAATACAAACGAGTCGAGATGTGAACTTGTGTTTAGTTGGGAATGGATTAGTAGCTTTGAAACTACCATATTTGTAATTGCAAAGACGATCCAAAGAAGTATAAACGATTTGAATAAGTACCTGAACTCGCCTCGTGTGCACTTAGAACTGGGTGGAGCGCCGCGCTCAGAGTTATAATTCTCAGGAGGTGTCCGCATATGTGTGGATTGCTTTCTGAGGAACTATTCAATCAGCGACGCAGAGCACTGTTAATCGGAGTTGGTATAAACTCATACCAATCCATCAACGAATGCCTTGAATCGATCCATTCCTGCGTTGATCTGTTCGTCTGAACATGCAAATGAGATCCGGACATGGTTTCCTGAGATGCCTCCAAAGTCGTTGCCTGGAACGAATGCGATGTGCGCTTCGTCGAGCATTGCTTCAGACAAGCTTGGAGCATCAGTAATTTTCGTTCCCTTTGCAGTAGTCTTTCCAAAGAGTTTGCTCACATCTGGAAAGACATAGAACGCGCCTGTCGGAGTTGGGCACGAGACATTAGGGATCTCAGCGAGTCGGTTCATGATGAGTTTGGCGCGTGACGCAAACGCATTGCGCATCATCTCGACTGTTTGAGCAACTTCTGGGTTCGTCAACGCTTCGCGGATCGCGGCGTAGTTGAAGCTCGTAATATTCGTCGTCATTTGTCCTTGCAGAGTCCCGATTGCTTTGATGAACTTCTTCCCGAACTCTCCAGGAATTGCGACATACCCTATGCGCCATCCAGTCATCGCGTAGGCCTTGGACATTCCGTTGAGCGTAATGACGCGATCTGCGATTTCAGGAATAGAACCGATCGAGAAGTGGGGTGTGTCGCCGTAGACAATCTTCTCGTAAATCTCGTCAGTAAGCACCATGAGGTTTGGAGCAATATCACGAGTTTCATGGACGACTTGTGCGAGTGCTCGCAAGTCTGCTTCGCTGTACATTGTGCCGCAAGGATTTGAAGGGGAGTTGATGATGAGCAACCGAGATTGAGGTGTGATCGCAGCTCTGAGTTGTTCTGGAGTGATTCTGAAGTCAGAATCAGGACCAGCATTGATTTCTCGAACTACGCCGCCGCTGAGCTCACAGATCGGACGATATGAAACCCAAGCAGGAGTGGGGAGAAGCATCTCCATCGGCTCTTGTCCTTCAGCTGGAAAATCAAAGAGACATTGGATTGAAGAGTAGAGGACATGTTTTCCACCTGTCCCGATCGCAATATGTTCTCCAGTAAGTCCGAGGATGTTGTTCTCGGTAACAAGTTTGTTTGCGATGCATTCTCGGGTGTTCATATCCCCGAGAGTAGGGACATACTTTGTTTGTCCATCAAGCATCGCTTTGATCGCGGCGTCTTTGATCGGTTGAGGGGTGTCAAAGTCGGGTTCGCCGGCTGCGAACCCGAGCACATCCACTCCCGATGCTTTGAGCGCCTTTGCCCGATTATTGAGCGCGACTGTGATCGATGGTTTCAAGTTTGATACACGATCGGACAGCGTTAGGCTCGATGATGTTGTTTGCATGCTCATACATGTACTTTAGCACATGAAAAGCCGACGCTCGAACGATCAAACAATGGAATATTTTATCTATTGTCTGATCGATCACGATCGAGTTGAGCGATGTTGGGTATCGTTATTTCGAAGCAAGCTCTTGGAGTAATCTCGCGGATAGTAGTTCCACGCGTTTGACTTCACGAGTCACTGCGATGCGTTGCATCTCCATCCAGAACCAGATCTTGAACATGCTGACAGCCATAAAACTAACGCAGAACCCAAAGCCCCACGCAAGCAGTTCTTTGGTGACATTCGTATCAAAGAAACGCACAGCGCAATAGATTGCGATTCCTAAGAATACGAAAGAGAAGGTCATTGCGATCGTATTCATAAACGGGTTTCCGCCTTTGAATACCCCGAGAACTTGCTGGTCAAGCCGGAGCCCATCATTGGGATCACCAATCATCGCAGCGTCTGAGTTGTTGAGTGCTTTTCGAATTTTGGAATCGAGATCGTCCATTTTTATTTTCCTTTCAAGAATGATGGGTTAACAAATCTTTGAGCTGTGATCGAGCTCGCTTTAAGCGTGTCTTTGCGGTTCCGGTTGGTATTCCCAGAACGGCAGAGAGTTGCTCGATTGTGCAGTTGTCCATATAGAACAAATAAACTACTTCTCGCAACTTTGGGTCGAGGGTTGATATTGCTTCTCGTACTGAGCATCCCATTGCATCGTCTGGGATTTGGTTTTGTGAGCTTTGGGATCTTGCATCGCACGCCGCGAGATGATTCCTGCGGTTCTGTATTCGATCGTTGATGTAGTTCGCTGCTTTGTTATGGACAATACGAAATGCCCAAGGTCCGAACATCGAAGGGTCACGAAGAGAACGAAGCCCGCGAGCGATTCCAATCCAAGATTCTTGAAGTACTTCATGACAAGCATCGGAGTCTTGGGTGAGTCGATAGGCGCGAGATCGGAGCTTTGGAGTCCATATCTCGATGAGTTCTGATAGTGCTTGATCGTCGCCGCACTGGATGTTGAGGATGAGTAGTTCACTCAGAATGTCCGATGGTTGACGAGTCATTGCACATCTAGAGTCCTGCAAGTTTGCTGTCTGGTTCTCCAACTCTGAAAGAATATTGGAAATACATCATAATTTGCCTAAAACCGAGGTTTAGATACTCAGAATATCGGCGAAACAATCCCCAATAGAGCCTACAATTGATTCAAGCTGCGACGAGTAGCGATTTCATTTAGGTTGGCGGCACTGACAGTGACGATTCACAGTGGTGTTCGCGGCGGAAGGAAAGATATCCATGCCATTACCAGCAGAAGAAAAAACACAAATCATCAAAGACTTTGCTCGCAAAGACGGCGACTCAGGTTCACCTGAAGTGCAGATCGCGTTGCTTACCGCACGCATTAAGCAAGTCGCAACCCATCTCAAAGAGAACAAGGGTGATGTTCATAACCGAAGAGGTTTGGTCATGATGGTATCACGACGCAACAAACTGTTGCGTTATCTTGCTCGCAAAGACAGAAACGCGTATCTCGATACGATCAAGCGTCTCGGTTTGCGTAAGTAATCGAAAACTATTGCCCCGCGTGTTTGGAAAGATACGCGGGGCTTTCTTGTAGAAGAATAAACGATATTAGTTTGCATGCTTTGTTCGCAATGAACATTCAACGCGTGTGTGAGAATGATATCGAACTTGTTGGCGATCGATATTCGATGCAATGTGCATTGGGATCGATCATGCGGGCAACTCACACCCGTGCTCGGCAATATGCAATGTGCCGATATTACTGGAAGGTAAAGAAGAAAATGACAGACTCAAATACCCCGATCATCGTCGAAAAAGAAATCGGCGGCCGCATGATGCGCATGGAAACTGGACAGATCGCAAAGCTCGCACACGGGCACGTTCTCGTATCCCACGGCGAAACAACAGTCGCAGCTTCATTGGCTCGCGCAACCCCGCGTCCAGGACTCGATTTCTTCCCAATGCAGGTTGATTATCGTGAAAAGCTATCCGCAGGTGGCAAGTTCCCAGGTGGATTCCGCAAGCGCGAAGGCGCTCCAAACGAAAAAGAAATTCTAACAATGCGGATGATTGATCGTCCGATCCGTCCACTCTTCCCAGACGGGTTCATCGAAGAAATTCAGATGCAGTGTTGGGTTATGAGTCATGACGGCGAGAATGATGCAGATGTGATCGCAGGCACCGCAGCTGCGACAGTTCTCTCGATCTCAGATGCTCCATTCGAAGGCCCACTCGCAACCGTTCGTGTTGCTCGTATCTTCACAGATGATGGGGTGATGCACATCATCAACCCAACGAACTCACAACTTGAGTACTCGGATATGGACATGGTTCTTTCAGGTCATCGTGACGGGATCAATATGATCGAAGTTGGAGCTGCTGAAGTTCCTGACGAAGAGATCCTCGCAGCAATCGAGTTCGGAATCAAAGAAGGTATCAATCCAATCCTTGATCTGATTGACGAGTTGGTTGCAAAGGTTGGTAAAGAAACACGCCTCGGCGATCACATGAACCTCATCCCAGATGATGTCATGGCAGAAGTCACGAAGATTGCTGAGAAAGAACTGACTGAAGCTCGTCAGATCAAAGCGAAAACCGAACGCTCAACAAAGGTCGGCGAAATCAAAGCGAAAATGCTCGAAGAGCACTTTGCAGTTGTCGATGGTGGAACTCCTGCAGAGTTTGAATCCTCCAAGAAGCGCAAGGGGCAAGCAAACGAGGCATTCCGTAAACTTGAAAAGAAGATCACTCGCAAGTTGATCGTTGAAAAAGGCATGCGTGCGGATGGCCGTGGATTCAAAGAAATTCGCCCATTGCATATGGAAGTGAACAAGTTTGCAAGAACTCATGGTTCAGCACTCTTCCAAAGAGGTGAAACCCAATCACTCGTAACGACAACACTTGGAACAGGCCGCGACGAGCAGGTTGTTGACGGATTGATGCCTGAGTACTCCAAGAAGTTCTATCTCCATTACAACTTCCCTCCATTCTGTGTCGGCGAAGCCGGCCGCATCATGGGGCCTGGTCGTCGTGAGATCGGACACGGAGCATTGGCAGAACGCTCACTCATGGGTGTACTCCCATCAGCGGAAGACTTCCCATACACGATTCGTCTTGTTTCTGACATTACTGAATCAAACGGTTCGTCATCGATGGCGTCTGTATGTGGTGGATGTCTCGCACTCATGGACGCAGGTGTTCCAATCACGAATACATGCGCAGGTATCTCTGTGGGCCGCTTTACTGATGACAACGGTGAAAACGAAGTATTCGTTACTGACATCATCGGCGAAGAAGATTTCTTCGGCGACATGGACTTCAAGGTCTCAGGTACTCGTGACGGAATCACTGGTATTCAGCTCGATCTCAAAGCTCGTGGTTTGGTACTCTCTCAAGTTGAAGAGATCTTTGCACAAGCGAATGTCGGCCGTATCGAGTTGATCGAAGCAATGGAAGCAACGATTGAAACTCCACGCGAGAAGACATCGAAGTACGCTCCGATGATGATCCAACTCAAGATCGAAGTTGAAAAGATCGGCAAGCTCATCGGACCAGGTGGAAAGACCATCCGTGCGTTACAGGACAAATACAATGTCAATGTTGATGTTGAGGATGACGGCAGCGTCATGGTCTCATCGACTAATCGCGAGAATGTCGAAAGCGCCGAAGCAGAAATCTCAGCACTTTGCGAAGATGTCCGTCCTGGCACGATCTATGACGGCAAAGTTGTCTCAACCAAGGACTTCGGTGCGTTCATCGAAATCGCTCCTGGAACTGACGGCATGTGTCATATCTCCGAACTTGCAGATGGGTTTGTGGATAATGTCAATGATGTCGTCAATATTGGTGACATCGTCAAAGTCAAAGTCATGATGGTAGATGATCAAGGACGAATCAAGCTTTCAATCAAGCGTGCAGATCCAAACTTCGTTGAAAAGAAACGCGAAGATGGCGATCGTGAAGGCTCGAACGAGGGTGAATCCAAGCCTCGTCGTCGTCGTGGATCAAAGCCTCGCCGGAATGAAGAGAAAGCTTCAGCCGAGTAAAAAACACCGATTCTGAGGGGGAATCCCCCTGATTCAAAACAAATATAGCCCAGTTGGACTCTAGATCCGGCTGGGCTATTTGACGCGCCGTGAGAATTTGGTATGCTGGAGAGATGATTCTCCTCACTCTCAATAGGAAATCAGAGCATTCTCTTACTTGAGATTGTTCATAATCAGAACCACCAATCGTTCAGGGGACTAAATGAACGGTGGGTCGGTCAATACAAAATGGAGATCCCTGTTCTGGGTTCCTCATTGTTCAAAGCTTGGTGAGTGTTTCAGTAGCTTTGGTATTGCGCTGACGCTGGAAGTTTTGAAGAAAGGTCCGGGTCTTCCCGGGGGTAGTGACATGACGGACAGTAACACACACGATTCCGAACAAGCCACAGAGACGCTTATCGAAGTGACAGGGTTAGTGAAATGGTTCGATCCTCGCAAAGGATTCGGTTTCATTGTCGGCCCTGACGAACAAGACATCTTTGTCCATTTCACAGTCATCGAAGGGGATGGATTCCGAGTTCTTAAAGATGGATCATCTGTGTGTTATGACGCTGAGCACAACGATAAGGGTTGGCGTGCAACCAAAGTTCATCGTGTTGAATCAGATACAGAAGTCGATGATGAAACTCCTGAAGTAGTTGTGCCGCGTAGGACCTATTCAAGGACTCCTCGTCGTTAAGATTGTATTGATCTATAAGTTTCGATACTAACCATAGTTCAACGATCGCAGGTGTTCTTGCCGCGTCGATGCTTCTTTAATGATGATTGAATCTGTTGCACACGGATCATACCATCACACATGTGTTTCTCGTGCCGGGTGGGACCTAGGTATTTCCAGCCTTGCTGGGATCGACGCCGGGAAAACACATTTATTATGTTTGGGCGCATGGCTAAGGATTGCGACGGATTTTGATGATCCTTGATCTTTGGGATGAAACAAATCGAAGTAGATAGAGCATTGATGGGTCACAGATGATCATTGGCATTTCATTACTTGTTGGGATGCTCATAGGAGGGTTCATTGCTTATCTCCTTGCTGCTCGCCGAGTTCGACTTTCAATTCTTCGAGAACACAATGCGAAACGGCGCGCGAATGCTGCTGAACATTTAGCAGAGGTTGGGTCGATGACAGGTGGACTTGCGCATGAAATCAAGAATCCACTTTCAACGATCGGTCTCAATGCTCAACTGCTCGCAGAAGCGATAGAAGATTTGTCAATTGAGGATCAGGAACAGGTGCGTTTGGTTCGCAGATGTGATGCTCTGCGCAGAGAGACAGAAAGACTTCGGGGGATTCTAGAGGATTTTCTCGAATACGCCGGCGAACTACATCTATCTAAAAAAGCAACGAATCTAAATCGGCTCATCGAAGAGCTTGCAGATTTCTTTTCCCCGATGGTCGATGGCGCCAACGTTCGTATGCGAATCGAATCTGCTGAGGATTTAAGTACACTCCATATCGATGCAGATCATCTCAAGCAAGCGCTCCTAAACCTGATGCTCAATGCGATCCATGCGATGGAAAATACGGATTCAACTCAGAGAGAACTAATTTTGAGAGTCGAGCAAGACACTGACTTTGATCTTGGAAATGTCGTGAGAGTACATGTGATTGACACAGGGCCTGGTTTGGATCAAGAAACTCAAGGGAAGGTCTTTCATCCATATTTCACAACCAAGTCTGGTGGGACAGGGCTTGGATTACCAACGGCTCGACGGATTGTTGAAGCGCATCACGGCCGACTTGAACTTCATAGTGAAGTTGGTAAAGGGACTGACTTTGTAATCCTTTTACCAATCTCTGAGAACACAATGAATGAATCAATCTAGTTGGATTCAAGCTTTCAGTTCTTCAAACACTCTACAAACTCGTTTTGCGGCTTCGATCAGCTCTGCTTGAGTATTGAGCATGTCTGGACACAAACGGATTAGCCATCGTCCACTTTGAGGACAAGGTCGAGCATCAACATTGACGCCATTCGCTTTGAGTTGAGTGACAACCTCTTGTCCATTTTGTGTAGGGATGAGGATGAATGCTCCATGTTGCGGTATCGATTCAGTTTGAACTCCTACTTCGTTCAGTTTATCGACTAGGAATTGCTGTTGTTCGAGTGAATATTTGCGAACTCGTTCCATACCAATTGCATCAACGAGTTCAAGACCTGGATTTGCTTGTGCGTAAACAATTGCAGGAGGGGTCGCTTCGAGCCAGGCATCGCCGCCGGAGGCGTATTCGGGAGTGTCCTGTCTGCGATATGCAAATGGATCTTTCTTTGCGAACCATCCAGTATCAGTGGTAAACAATGAACCTGGGTTTGGTACGCCTCCATCTGAAGATAAATGTCTTGGATGAATGATCAAAAAGCATGCCCCCGGGCCGCCGCGGGTGTATTTGTAATTGCCTGCGACCATGAAGTCTGCACCAAGTTTGTCAAACTCAATTGGAAGTGTTCCGAAACCGTGGTAGGCGTCTATCAAGATTAATGCGTCATGTTGATGAGCAGCTTCAACAACACGATGGATGTCAGTAATCAACTGTCCTGTGACAAAGCAGACGAGAGAGAGTACAACAAGATCTGTCTCTTGATTAATTGATGCAATGATTTGATCAGTTTGATAGAGACCTTCATTGTTTGCATCAACCCATTGGACTGTCGCTCGATCTTTGTGAGCATAACTCTTGAGTATGAAGTCAAGTGAATCAAACTCGCCTCGTGTAGATACGATATTAGGTTTTGACTCTGGAAGTGAGTTGATGACTGCTCTGAGTCCTTGTCCTGCGCTGGTTTTGGGGACTACCGCATCTGCTTGAGAGCAACCTGCAATACTTGCGACACAGTTGCGGAACTGGTCTCTTTCTTTCAACCACAGGTCCCACGCGCCATCAAGATCGGTATACCAAGCATCGAGTGAGTTGGCCACTCTGTCAGCTATTTCATCCAATGGGCGCCCGAGAGAGTGGTTCGCAAGATAGATCTCATCAGACGATTGGTTTCTGTCTAACGATCGAGAGAAGAGTGGATGGATGTGCTCAACAACTCCAGCTTCAGTTAAAGGCGAACTGCCCAGTTCTCGAACTGCTCTGAGGATTTTCGATTCTGTTTCAGATTTGGTAATGTTCATGTTGAGCACCAATGTGAAATTTAAAGATGGGTTCTGACTTCCCAGAGCTCTGGGAAGAATCGATGATCGATCATCTTTCGAAGGAATGGAACCCCAGAAGAACCACCTGTTCCAAGCTTGTATCCGATTACTCGTTCAACAACTTTCATGTGTCGGAATCGCCAATGGGAGAACTGCTCTTCTATGTCTACAAGTTTCTCAGCCATCTCGTACGCTTCCCAGTATTCTTTGGGATGTGTATAGATCTCCTTAAACACTTGAAGGACTCCTGGGTTTGATTCATGTGGAGTCGTGATATCTCGTTCAAGAACTTCTGTAGGGATGTCCATCCCTTTTCTTGCAAGCAGACGAAGATACTCGTCGTAGATGCTGGGCATATTCAGCGTCTTTGTCAGGAGATCCACAGCTTGTTGATCGTGCTTATGCACAGGGATCATCTTTGCATCTTTGTTTCCCATCAGGAACTCGACGACTCTGTATTGGATTGATTGGAATCCCGATCCGGTGCCTAACGCGTATCGGAACTGCGTATATTCAGAAGGGGTCAATGTCGCAAGCACATCCCATTGGTGGAGCAACTGAGCTTGGATATGTTTAACGCGAGAGAGGATCTTGAACGCAGGGGCAAGTCGATCAGACTTGATATATTCAAGGGCCTCTGTCATTTCATGGATTACGAGCTTGAGCCATAATTCAGAAGTCTGATGTTGAATGATGAAGAGCATCTCGTCATGATGAGCGGGGTCCGAGTGTATTTCTTGGCAATCAAGGAGTTTGTCGAGCCTCAAAAACTGTGAATAGGTCATTTTGTCTTTGAGATCTGTGTGGACAGAATCTTCGATATTGCGTGGGCATGACATTTGAGCGATCTCCCGGGTGAATTAGCCGATAGATAAGTCTATACCCCATCCTATCTCAAGTGAGCATTGATAGGTGCAATGTCGTTTCAGGTGACATACACTTATTGAGTCAAACTGACCACGCATGGTATAAGAGGATATCGAGTATGAAAATCGCATTTTCAACAATCGCCTGCCCGTTATGGACACTTGATGAAGTTGTAAATACTGCATCGAAGCTCGGGTACCTTGGTGTTGAGATGAGGAGTTTCCACGATCAAAGCGTGGATATGGAATCTGATCCTTACGAAATCAAAGCATATTCAATCAAGGGCATCTATGAAGAAGCTGGGATTGTCCCACTCACCTTTGCAACCAGTGTTCGATTTGACAAAGCAATCAATCCACCAGTCATTGGACGAATCTTCCTCAACGAAGAAGCAGGTGTGAGTGATGCAAAGGTATATGTCGATCTTGCGGATCAATCGGGAACTCGGTTTGTCCGGGTGTTTGGGTGTGACTTGCCTGCTGCTGAACCTGTGTCATGGAGTATGACACGCGTTGTGAATCGACTCCGACTTGCGGCTCAGACTGCTCGTAATACAGATGTTCGAATGTTGATTGAAAACGCGGGATCATTTGCTCGTGCTCAAGATTTACTTGGATTGGTGAATGAAGTTGGATCACCGTTGCTTGATATTTCATATAACACAATTGCCGCCGTAAATATTGGCGGCTGTCCAATCGAGGATGTCAAAGTATTGAAGGATCACATCAAAATCATTAAGATTTGTGATGTAGATTCCGATGGGAATGCGGTCAAACTCGGAGAAGGTGTATTACCACTTGAGAAGTTCATTGCGACACTCAACGAGATCGAATACGACGGCTGGATTGTCTACGAGTATCCAAAGCTCTGGGACAACTCTTTGTCTGATGACACAGAAGCAGTCCTAAAGCATGCCGCAGACACACTCTACACTTGGATGAATGCAAACGCAGTAAACTGCTGAGCCTACAGTTTATCTGTGGATCAATCCTCATCACGACATCTTGGATCAGACCTGATCGAGCGAGCGAAGTCGCTTGGGTTTGCGTGCGCAGGAATTTCTAGCGTTGATCCAAGCGAATATCGTGCGAGCCTTAGGGAATGGCTCGACAATGAAATGCACGGCACAATGGAATGGATGGAAAACTATTTCGATCTCCGAACTGATCCATCTAAGCTCATCGAAAATGCACGCTCAATCCTCGTTGTGGGGGATCTCTATGCTTCTCGAGATGGAAATCAGGATGCGCCGATCGAGAAAGGGCAAGGCAAGATCGCAAGATACGCACGCGGGAAAGATTATCACAAGCTGATCAAAAAACGCTTGATGAAACTCGCAGATGATCTGCGTGAAATACATCCAGACGCAATGTTTAAGGTATTTGTTGACACTGCCCCTGTCCCAGAACGAGAACTAGCGAAACGCGCAGGGATCGGTTGGGTTGGAAAACACACTCTGATTATTCATCCCAAACTTGGGAGTTACATGTTCATCGGTGGGATCGTAATGAGTATCGATGTTTCAGCTCCTGAATCTCAAGTTGTGATTACCGATCATTGTGGATCATGCAGCGCATGCATTGACGCGTGCCCGACAAATGCGATTACAGAACATCGAGTAGATGCAAGAAAATGCATCAGTTACTTAACGATTGAGCATCGTGCACCCATCGAACCTAAGCTTGAGCAATCAATGGGGGATTGGATCTATGGATGTGATATTTGCCAAGAGGTTTGTCCACATAACTCATTCAAAGAAAGCAGCGTGCTCGAAGCAACTGCAAACCCCGCGTATCAATCTCCACGTTCAAGCTTTGATCTGCTCGAGGTTATGAACTGGAGTGAGGATGATCGCCGCTCTGCATTCTTGGGGTCAGCAATGAAACGAGCAAAGCTAACAATGATGCAACGAAATGCAAAGATTGTCGCGAGAAATCAAGGGATTGAGATCAATGACCAAAGCGATTCATGAGTTCTGAAGCTTTTTGCGACTCGCTAAGAGTGCAATCGCGCCGAGGATCACGATCCCAATTCCTGGGACGAGCCAGATATTTTGTCGTTGCATAAATCCAATCCAGAACATGGGCATTGCAAGAGCAATCGCAATCCACGCAGCGACAGGGCTGATCGGATTCAAGTTGTTCTTTGCTTGGATGAATCGGTATGCGATCATCGTTGGGAAGACTAATCCATAGAATCCGAGGAATGATCGATAGACGATTTCGCCTCCAGATAATTCTGAATACTCGGGAAGTTTCATGGCGCCGAGTCCGAATAGTCCTGCGATCAAGATCACAATAAATAGGAGTGATTGTTTGGATTCACTCCCCGGGATTGTTTTGATGCCGCCCAGATGTACTCGTACTGTAAAGATCCATTGGCACAAGATATGAGTGAGAAGTGCAGCGCTTAGGAGAGGTGGGAAGTTCATTGGGTCTGGGTACGCTTCGCCGCGTAATGCCCAAGAGATGACACCTGAGTAACGAGTGGTAAGTATGATCATCGCCGCGAAGAACAGAACAAATCCAATCGTGAATCCGATCCGGCCGTTTCTTTGGTTGTCCAGCCCTTGGCGTGCTTGATGGAAAGTGATATCAAGATATGGACAAAGCAAGAATCCAAAAATCATGATGGGAACCATCCAAAGCGGGGCAATGGATTTGGGTGCGGCATCTGCAAGTTGCTGAGTTGCTTGGGTGAAGTCTGGGAAGAAAAAGGTAGAGATGAGCACCCCGATACTCAAAGTAATCAAAACCGCAGCGACGCGAGGCATTTTTTCGAATCGAATCGCGCGTTGAGTAATGATTGCAAAAGCGATAACAATCGCGGCGACTGCTTGCATATATACGCGCGGCATTGGGAATGCAGTCCGCACAAAGTTGGTGATCCAAAGGACCCAATACACGTGAAACGCAAGTGTAATCGTTGAGAACCACCAGATGACTTGTGGATGTTTGTTCACAAATCGAATGGAGTCTTCACGAGATTTGAGAACCCAACCCATTGCCGCAGCGCCGAGTACATTGGGTATCGCAAAGATAACAAATCCCATCCAACCCATATCTCGGATGAGTAATGCAGGGAGGAACATTCCGATACACCAAGTCCATGAGCATGCTAGGAATGCGCCCCACAATACTGGATTTCGTGTTGTTGATGGTACAGCCGGTGACTCGTCACTCATTTTTCGCTAGTCCCGCGGAGTTTTTTTGCTTTATGATGTGCTTTGGGAGTCACATGGAATGTCGCAGTGCATCGTCCAACCCGCTTTGGTTTCGCTGGTTTTTCGTCGACAAGCTCTGCTTCTTCTTTGAGTTTTTTCTCGCTCATAGGGACTAGAACTTGGACGATATCCATTCGGATTGCGATGTTGAACTCATCACCTGTTGCAACGAGTGCGTGAATATCTTCGAGTGGGGTCATCCGGTATTCTGCGGGGCCGTGACATGGACGCAGGAATTTATATTCAAGATGTTTACAGACGACAGTGTAATCGCCGCCGCAAACAGCGAAGACATAGTTGCCTCCTGCGATTTCAGAGTTGCCCAAGAGTGCAGCGCCTGCCATCGCGTTGTACCAGTTCTTGTTGAACCGACGGAACGGGAGCGTTGCACGATAGGTGCTTGCATCCGATGACATCTTAATGCCTGAACGAAACGCATATGGGAGCCAGATCATCGAACAGACACGGTTCCAGAAGTTGTTTCGGGTTGACAAGTTCGAGATGAATGCTTCTGCACGTTCAAAGAGAGTGCGTTTTTGTTTTTTCGCATTCTTTGCACTTTGTGTGCTTTGAGTTTCATCTGACAACACAGGACCCGAGTCCGATTGTTCGGGTTCAGGTGCACTGGTGCTTGGATCCGGGATTGATGAAGTCGTGTTGGCTGTCATAGTTGCTTACATGATTATAGATCACCAATACGAATAACAAGCATCAGCAGCTGACTTCTTCGATGAGTTCAAACCACCCTGAATCGTTGCTTTTGACCTTAAAAAGTGGATTTCCGGGTTCGTGATCGAGTACTAAAACCCACTCTCGCTCGGCGGCTTCTCTTAGGAACCATTCTTTAGTGATCATCGAGGTGTAAGGCTCAACATCGTACGACAAGGAATATGCTTGGCCGCTGTGGTAATGTGTAGGCATGACATCAGGAGTAAAAACGATAGTTCGTCCTGTCTCATCCGTGAATAAGATTGCTTGTTGACCCCATGTGTGTCCTGGGACGAGGAAAACATGAATCCCTGGGAGAACTTCACTCATTCGCTCTTCAAGAGGCGCTTTGGGTTCTTCACCCTTTGACGGTTTCCGATTGAGGGGGAATGGGCGCTTTGAATCAATGAGGCGAAGTCGAGCTTTGCCTTCACGAATTGGTTGCTTGTCGTCTTCAAACGGCAAAATGTGATCACGGTAATATGTCCGTGTCATCACTGCATCGTTATTGCGTGCGTCGACCCATTCTCGTCTCTGCACAATCAGTTCAGCATTGGGAAATGTGAACTTGATCTGCGTGCTTTCACCTGATGCGGCGCCTGGTTTGAGCGCTTCCCAGTCTGCGGTTTCCCCTTCTCTCGCTTTACGGGTTAAGCCGCCAGCATGATCAAAATGGAGATGAGAGACAATTGTGGCCTCGATGTCGTTTACATCGACTCCCGCCGCGATGACTTCGGATTCAACAGTTCGGCCATCAAGCCCAAATATCGAAGACATCTTCTCATCGAGCTTGTCACCAGTCCCAGCTTCGATGAGATATCGATGCGGTTTCCCTGTGATCGGATCAGAATCGACAGATTCAAGCAACAAGCAGTTGTGCATGAGCTGAATGCGGTTTTTCTCGTCACACTTGATTGATCGTTCCCAGATCACCTTGGGGATAACACCGAACATGCCTCCCCCGTCGAGAAGGAATTGGCCAGCGCGTAAAAGAGTCCATTTGTATTGCATATGCAAGGGTAGGCCCCATGAGAGCTAATACACACGGACACGGGTTTGAAGGCTTGTGTTTGTGACATGAATATGTCATACTGCAATCCTCGTGGGAGAATATTGATGAAATCGAACGAAGAAACTTCGTCGCATTTATGCGCAGATGTCGTAATCGTGGGAGGCGGACCCGCAGGCTCAACTGCAGGGTGCTTGCTTAAAAAGTACATGCCTCATCTTGAGGTTCTGATCCTTGAGAAAGCGATCTTCCCTAGAGACCATGTCGGTGAGAGCCAGCTCCCGATGATTGGGCGCGTGCTTCGTGAGATGGGGTGCTGGGAGAAGTGCGAAGCTGCCGGATTCCCAATAAAAGTTGGAGCAACATATCGCTGGGGCAACTCAGACGAGTTGTGGGATTTTAACTTCGTTGATCCTGATGAAGTTGAGTCGCTCGCAAGACCAGCGGAATACGCTGGAGCGCGTGTGTCCACTGCTTGGCAGGTTGATAGAGCGATCTATGACGAGATTTTGTTGAATCATGCTCAGGAAATGGGTTGTGTGGTTCGACAACAACACCTCGTTTCAATGACCGCTCTTGATGATTCAAATCCTGATCGAATCGATCATCTCTGTGTTCGCAATGAAGCAGGCGATGATCTCCAAGTCCGAGGGAAGTACTATGTTGACGCCTCTGGTGGGATTGGGGTCCTTCGCAAAGCAATCGGTATCAATGTTGATTCTCCAACATCACTCCAGAATGTTGCTTTCTGGGACTACTGGGAGAATGCAGAATGGGCAGTTGAAATCGGAGTTGGGGGGACTCGTGTTCAAGTACTCTCTATTGGAACCGGTTGGCTCTGGTTTATCCCGTTAGGGCCGACGCGCACGAGCATCGGGTTTGTTTGTCCCGCTTCATACTACAAATCAAGTGGACAGTCCCCAGAAGAACTCTATCAATGGGCAATAAGTCAAGAACCCAGAGTTACGGAACTGACGAAGAATGCGACTCAACGAGGGGAAGTAGAAGCGACGAAAGATTGGTCCTTTCTCGCGGATCGACTTACGGGGGACAACTGGTTGCTCGCCGGAGAGAGCGCGGGATTCGCGGATCCAATTCTTGCAGGCGGTATGATGCTGACTCATACAAGTGCACGCCACGCCGCGTATACGATCCTTGAACTCGAAAGAGCGAAACACGATCCAAAGTGGCTCAAATCACAATATGATCAAGTACAAAGACGAAGGATCAATCAGCACATTCGATTTGCAGACTTCTGGTACGCAGGTAATGGACAGTTTACGGATCTTGAACAACACTCTTCGCAAATTGCGAAAGAGTCTGGTCTCAACATGCGACCAAAGGAAGCTTTCCGTTGGCTCTCCACAGGTGGGTTTGCAGATGATCTGCAAGGTGCGGTAGGCATAGGGGGAGTGGATCTAGGTGGAGTAAAATCACTCGCGGCACGGTTCGGTGGGAAAGAAAATCTTGGGTGGGAACTCAGTAAGTACAATAGTTTTAAGCTCCAATTGAATGCCGCTCGAAAAATCGCGACTCCTTATCTCCAAGACGGGCAAGTAATTCCCGCAATGAGTTTCGAACGCGCAGGGCGGATGCTCCCGAGTTACGGGATGTTCAATGTTGTTCTCAATGTTCTCTCAAAGCATTCAGAACTCGATGAGATTATGGGCGAGATTCAAACTGTCTGTCGAAAGAAATATGGAAATCAAGCCCCGCTCCATGAAATGATTTGTTATCAGATTATGGAGTCGATGCTTGCAGATGGTTGGGTGATTGGTAAGGTCAACAAAAAGCGACCAATGAGGAAGTTCTCAAGTTCTGCGATCAGCGGAAACTTTAAAGCAAACGAAGATGAGTTGACCACACGGATCGGTACTGCTTCAGTAGAGTAGATATGATCGGTATTGATCATTCACAGATAAAAAAAAGCACTCTCAATGTTGAGAGTGCTGTCATGATTAAATCAGAGTGAACTTAGCAAAGGCCGTCTTTTTCGCCCATCATCTTGAGCATGTCAACACAACGGTTTGCGTATCCCGCTTCGTTGTCGTACCAAGTGACGATCTTGAAGAAGTTGCTGTTGAGTTCGAGACCGGCGGTCGCGTCGTAGATTGATGAATGTGGATCGCCTAGGAAGTCTGACGAAACGACCCCTTCTTCTGTGTATCCAAGCACGCCATTCATCGGTCCTTCGGATGCAGCTTTCATCGCGGCATTGATTTCAGCTAGGGTAGTGGCTTTTTCTGTGCGGAAAGTGAGATCAACACATGAGACATCCGCGGTAGGAACACGGAATGCCATTCCTGTGAGCTTACCGATTGTTTCAGGGAGACAGAGCCCAACTGCTTTTGCGGCGCCGGTGGATGATGGGATGATGTTTTGGTACGCGTTTCGTCCGCCTCGCCAATCCTTTTTGGATGGACCATCTTGAGTTGGTTGTGTTGCGGTCGCCGCGTGGATGGTTGTCATGAGGCCTTCAACCATCCCGAAGTTGTCCATGATGACTTTGGTCACTGGTGCAAGACAGTTTGTGGTACACGAAGCATTCGAGATAATCGTGTCGGCCGCAGGGTCGTACTGTGCGCAGTTGACCTTGTGGACGAGGGTCTTGACTGCATCAGGGGTTTTGGTTGGTGCGGAGATAACGACTCGTTTACACCCGTTGTTATCGATGTGTTTCTGAGCATCCTCAGCAGCGGTGAAGAATCCGGTTGCTTCAAGGACATAGTCGACACCCATATCGCCCCAAGCGAGCTTAGAAGGGTCGCGTTCAGCGGTGGTTTTTGTGACTTGGCCGTTGACAGTAAAGGAATCGTTAGTTGCAGAAATCTCAGCAGGTTTTCCATCGATGGTGAATCGCCCGTGCATTGTGTCGTACTTGAGCAAGTATGCGAGATTGTCTGCTGGAACGAGATCGTTGATCGCAACGACTTCAATTCCTGGAGTATTCGATGCGATGCGATAAACGAGTCGGCCGATGCGTCCAAAGCCGTTGATTCCGATTTTGATGCTCATTTTTATTCTATCCTCAAGCTGGTTGGTCCAGAGTATCTATCGAAGCACTTTGATTCGATAGTGTTGATTCGATTCCTGCATTTTAGGTCAATGTGTTCAAGAGTTCTTTGTCAGAGAGTTAATGATCATCTATATCAGAAAGAACTTTGGGAGGGAACGCAGCGCGAAGGGCATTCCCAACTGCAAATACATCAATCACCTCTTGCGATACAGCGCCCCAGACAGGTGAAAGTATCCCCATCGCGGCCAGAATCATCCCCACAATGCTTAAAATCATTCCCCCAACAGCTGATTGGAGCGCGATCCGTCGCATATGACGCGCGATATGGAAAAACTCATCCACCCTTTCGAGCGAGGAGTCCATAATGACTACTCCCGCAGCCTCAGTGGTAATATCTGATGCTTGCCCGAATGCGATTCCAACGGTTGCAAGTGAGAGTGCAGGGGCGTCGTTGATTCCATCGCCGACAAAGCAAGTGCGAGCAGATTCGGACTCTTTACGGACAATCTCAACCTTCTGTTCAGGAGATTGTTCTGCATGAACATCATTAATTCCGACACGCTGGGCGAGGTACTCGACTTCTGATTTGCGATCACCTGACACAAGCATGACTTTGTCGTAATGATGTTTTTTTGATAAATGACGAATGAAATGTTCGCCTTCTCTACGAGGTTCATCACGGAACTGAACTGTCCCTGCATATTTCTGATCGACGACGACAATACATTCGAGTCCCGCGGCTTGATCAGGAAGTTGCTCGTATCCTTGAGAATCAATCGTCTTGAGAGCTCCTCTGTTTGTGATCAAAACTCGATGATTTTCGATCATCCCAGACAGTCCTTCGCCTGGTTTTTCTGAGACTTGAGAGGGTTCGTAGATTGAAGCGCCTACTCGTTCACCTTCGTTGATTATTGCATCTGCGAGAGGATGCTTGGAATATCGCTCAAGGGAGACGATCTGAGAAATGAGTTTGTTGCGATCTACATCGGGCGCCGTGATGATTTGAGTTACATTTGGAGTCCCATATGTAAGGGTCCCGGTTTTATCGAAGATGATCGTTTTACAGGTATCGATTGCTTCGAGTGCGCCAGGATCCTTGATGACAATCCCTCGTTTGGCGCTCAAAGAAATGGAGCCAATGATTGCAACTGGGATCCCGATCAACAAGGGGCAAGGTGTCGCGACGACGAGTACCGCAAGGAAGCGGGTTGGATCTCCAGAAATTAACCATGCTGCGAGTGCGAGAGCAACCGCGATGGGGGTATAGAACGCACCAAGTTGATCACCAAGACGGCGCATCTGAGGTTTGCGCTGCTCAGTTTCGAGCATGACTTCCATGATTTTTGCATATCGAGAATCTTGAGGATGCTTTGTCGCTTGGATCGTGATCGCGCTCTCGCCGTTGATTGCTCCTGAGAAAACGGATGACCCTGGCGCTTTGGACATCATGTACGGTTCGCCGGTCAAGTACGATTCATCCATCACGCCGTGTCCGTCAACTACTACACCATCAACTGGGGAAGTTTCGTGTGGGAAGATCGTGATATGATCCCCGATCTTAACATCGTCAAGTGGGACATCTTTGAGAGTGCCTTCAGATTTGATATGTGCAACGGATGGCATTCGACTCGCGAGCGCTTTGAGAACACTCGATGCATTTGCGATTGCGTATTCTTCGAGAGCTTCTCCTCCAGATAGCATGAGGACAACAATGGATCCTGCAAGGTACTCTTCGAGGATCACTGAAGTGATGATCGAGATCCCTGCAAGTAGATCGGATCCAAACTCTTTGCGGAATGCTTTTGCGATAAGTTCGAAGACGAGTGGTGTGCCGCCGAGAACAAGACAGATAAGTAATGGAAGTTGGACTTGAAATGGAGTTGCTTCGGTTGCAAAGCGAAGGATGAGATGGATTGCGATGGTTATGATTGCAAGTGCAGCAATGCTGATCTCGCGAGTGTTCCAAAGCGTTCTTAGTATTCTCATTGATGCTCCATCTGGTTATTCTCCAGAAAATTCATATTTGATTTGTCCACCCATGATTGTCATAATCGGTCGAATTCCCATCTCCCATCCGATGAATGGAGTATTTGTTGATTTGCCAACAAGATCATCTGTGCTCAGAGTCCATTTATTCGATGGATCGATGATCGTGATATCTGCGGGGCCGCCGATTGAGAGTTTGCCAAACCCTTGTGAGTCCAAATTACAGAGCTTTGCAGGATTGATAGTGAGGAGCTCAATGAGCTTTGGAAGATCAATGTGTCCTGTTTCGACAAGTGCTTTGTGATACAGTCCAAGAGCCGATTCGAGCCCGATGATTCCAAAGGGTGCATCGGTCATAGGTTGGTTTTTCTCATCATGATGATGAGGCGCATGATCCGTAGCAAGGATCGTAATGATACCGTCTGCGACTCCCTTGCGGAGTGCTTCCATGTCGCTCTCTTCACGCAATGGTGGATTCATCTTTGCCGCGGTTCCTTGCAACTCAACTGCTTTATCAGTGAGTAACAGATGGTGGGGGGATGCTTCTGCAGTAACAGGTTGTCCTGCTCGTTGAGCTCTCGCGACGAGTTCAACGGAGTTTCCTGATGACATGTGTTGGATGTGATATCGGCAGTTGATCCCTTGGTTGAGCATAATGTCGCGTTCGATGATCAATTCTTCTGCAACTCTGGGCCATCCTTTATGTCCGAGTCGTATAGAGACTTCTCCCGCGTGCATCACTGATCCTTTCGTAAGGGTCAGTTCTTGGCAATGCTGCATGAACGCTTTTCCAGTTGCAGCCACACTTAGGAATACATTTCGCATCATGGATGCAGATTCGATCACATCGCCGTCGTCACTGAAACCAACTGCGCCTGCATTATCACAGAGATTGATCTCTGCGAGTTGAGTACCCTTGCGACCCTTTGTCGCAGCAGCAACACAAAACACTCGACTGTGACCAGTTCGATTTGCTTTGGATGTGATGTATTCAACAATCTCAGGGGCGTCCAAACACGGATCCGTGTTGGGCATGCAACAGACAGTTGTGAATCCCCCGAACGCGGCTGCTCTCGTACCACTTTCAATATCTTCTTTGTGCGTTTGACCCGGATCACGCAGATGTACATGCGGATCAATCAACCCTGGGGTGACGATCATCCCTGTTGCATCTATAACTCGATCAACTCCTGTAGAATCAATCCCACTTTTAATGGATTTGATAGCGCCTTCTTCTACGAGGACATCTGAAATTTGGTCAAATCCAGATGCAGGATCAATAACACGGGCATTCTGGATGAGAATCGATTGAGTAGTTGTGTTGCTCATTAAACAAAGGATATGCGGATTAACCCGACTTGGCATAATCTGAGCAAAGCGCTATGCTTATCTTGAGCGGATTTTGATCCGTCGACACGGGGTGTAGCGCAGCTTGGTTAGCGCGTCTGACTGGGGGTCAGAAGGTCGGAGGTTCAAATCCTCTCATCCCGATTT
>JARGPA010000016.1 GCA_029213305.1 Phycisphaerales bacterium | reverse complement strand
CATTCCCGCCACCCATGCACCAACACTTCCGTATCCGAATGGTCCGTTTCAAACACACAACCTGCAGATTCGAGTTTTTTGCGCAACTCACGATGGTTGTAAATACATCCGTTGAACACCACCGCAACCAATGGCTTGTTTGGTTCAACTTCCGACGCGATGATCGGAGTATCCCCAGATTGATATGTCAGATCAGGACGCAGCCGATCGCCGTCGTGAACCATGGGTTGATGTCCGCCGTCATGATCGATGATGCTTAAGCGACGATGGACAAGAGCGACATCGACAATCGTTCCATCCTCACGCGTGGCGCGATCACGGAATCGACCTTGGCCGTCAGGTCCTCGATGTTTGATTGATTCGTCGAGGATGTCGAGCCAAGATTCGGGGATCGTTTCCAAATGCGTAGGCGGCGGCCCGTCCTTCGGATCGTGGATCTTGATGATTCCTGCGATGCCGCACATTAGAGATCGTCTCCTGATTCGAGTCGTTTAGAATCTTCCGAGAGATCCTTCCCGATTTGAATCCCATCATCAATAATCACATCAATATGATCCTTAAAAGTACCCGATCGATATCCCCAGAAGGTATGGATGACTCGTGTGAAGAGCATCGCGGCGACGAACGCGTACACGAATGCCCATGAAGCACTCACTTGCATGTAATGTTGGAGGGCCCACATTCCACCCATTGCGATGAGCATAAAGATCGGGACGAGCGCCATGCGTTCTGCTTGAATGCGCGTTGCGTCTTGTAAGAACTTACGATGTTTTGGTCGATCAGATTTCTTTGGAAGATTACCACGAGGATTCCATTGGTTTGCTAGCCAGTGGAGCCCGTAATACAGGATGACATCGATCGTTGTATCGAGAACATATGCGATAACGGATATCCAGAACTTATGCTCTGGTCCGATCCAGTTACTGATATACATCACAGGGAATTTTGCGATTGCAATCGACAAAAGTCCCGCAGCCAAAATATTCAGGTTGATATTAACGACACGTTTGCGTTGATAGATGTTGAAAGCTCGTTTGGGCATTGAGCAACCTTAAACAATAGAGCTATCAATAGGAACGCTGGATCACGGCATCTGCAATAAGTTCGAGCATTGAGCGGCCTGACGATGGGGGGAGTGTTGTGAGTGCTTCCTTCGCGCGCACAACGTATGAAGCTGCAAAAGACTTTGTTGCTTCGATCGATTTTGTCGTTTGGATGGACTCAACGATCTCAGGTAATACCGTAGTCTCGCCGTTGGCTGCTCTTTGGATCAATATCAGTGATCGGGCGCCTTGCTCAACATCCGCAACAGATAGATGATGAATAAGCGGGTATGTGAGCTTACCTTTATCGAGATCTTTGCCTACAGATTTACCCACTGTTTCTGTTGTTCCGAGGATATCTAGAACATCGTCTTGAATTTGGAACGCAACACCGAGATGTACTCCAAACGATTTGAGTGCGATTGTTGTAGGATGATCCGATTGATCGAAACCGAGAGTTGAGAGTGAACCGAGTTCGCACGCAGCGCCGATGAGGGCTGCTGTCTTACGCTCAAGGATTTCGATGTAGGTTGCTTCGTCGAGTGATAAGTTATTTCGATGATGGAGTTGAAGGAGTTCTCCAGAGCACATCACTGCTGATGCGTTTCCCACAATTCGTGATGGGACAGGGGAGTTGAGCGATGAACAGAGTTCGTAAGCAGAAGCAATCAGGTAGTCCCCAAGGATAACCGAAGTCTCATTTCCTTTGAGCATGTTGATTGTTTGACCGCGTCTGCGGATTTCTGCTTCATCAAGAACATCGTCGTGTACCAGAGTTGCCATATGTACCATTTCGGAGACGGCACCACAAACAATATGAGACTGAGTAATCACTGATTTTGTGTTATCTACGGCGAGCAATGAATCCGTTTCAAGGTTTGCAGCCGCGCCACAGAGCAATACGAGTGAAGGGCGTAACATCTTGCCCCTGTATCTCTCTACATGTTGACACATCTCATCAACGGGTGGTAAATCTGAAATGAGCTGATCAGCAAAGACCTTCTCCACTTGAGGGAGTGACTCGAAGAGCAATGATTCGAGTTTGCTAAGTTCCGCGGGGATGTCGAGTACACCTTGCATGAATGGATTCCGTCTGAAAAATATGTGAGTTAGTCGTATGCAACAATGTATGAGATGAATGCTGGATCTGCAGTCCCTTCGAGGGTTGCTTCATATTCGCCGTTGCCTTCGCCTTCGTCCTCTTCGTCTTCGCCTTCCCAATACACATGGACATTTGAGAAACCTGCTTCTGAGAGCAGCTCACGAAGCTCTGGTAAAGACCAAAGTCTCCATTGATAAATGAAAGCATCTTTGATTTTGGTTTTATCTGGGAACTTGAAATGGATTCTACATTCCATATCACCTGTGATGGGATTGAAATGTTTTTGCTCCCAAATGTATGTGAATGTGCGTCCTGGTCCGTTATCGATCTTCTTTGCTTCTTTGGACTCGACCATTGCTTCGGATCCGCCGTAATGATCTAGGAAGAACACGCCGTCCGGTCCAAGGCTATCCCGAACGATCTTAAAGTAGTTTCGTAGATCATCACGTGTTTTGAATAACCAATAACTGAAATTCATCGCAAGTACACAATCAACACCTGAAGCATCAGCGCCAGGGTCGAGGACATTGCGATTGAGAAGTGCAATACGAGACTGAGTCCCTTCGTCAAGTGTTTTTACATGAACTTCATGGCCATAGTCGAGTGTAGGCTGATCGAGATCAATCCCAATTGCATTGTTTGACTCTCTTCTTCGGACCCATTCTGCGGATGTATTCCCTGTTCCACAGAAATCTTCACGAAGGGAAATTGCTTTTCTATTCCGTAGAGTTTCGAAAGTCTCGTCAATGAAATCGATCTCAGCTTCTACATTCTGAACAGAAAGCTGATAGAGCTCGTGGATGTTTGTGTTGGAAGCGGACCAATGTCCTGATTCAGCCGCTTTTTTTGCCGCCTTCTCTTCCCGTTTTTGATGTCTGGATGACTTATTGGGCATAGTGGTCACATTCATCTGCAGATATCTCCAAATGCTCGCAAATCGAGCGAATCTCGATCATCGTTGAGCCGAGTTTATTATAGAAATCATAGTGTGCATTCGAGCAGGAATCTCATTATCAGACTGAAACCATCATCTTCTGAGAATGCGATCAGGGATTCTGAGGGCTACACTCGATGACTCATATGGAGGAATGAACAGCATGCATCTTACAATGGTTGGTACAGGATATGTCGGTCTCGTAACTGGGGTTTGTTTCGCAAACTCAGGCAATGATGTCATCTGCCTTGATGTGGATCCTGAGAAGATTAAGAAACTCGATTCAGATATCTGCCCGATTTATGAACCCGGACTCACTGATCTGATGATCAAGAACCGAAAATCGGGTCGATTGACTTACACATTAGACAAAAAGCATGCGTATCAATCCGCTGAAATGATCTTCATTTGTGTGGGGACACCTTCTGACGAGAAGGGGCATACTGATATGACCTTCATTGATGGTGCCGCAGACGATATCGGGCGCGCAATCAAGGACCTTGGCCCTGAAGCAAAACCAAAGGTCATTGTTGTTAAATCGACTGTCCCTGTTGGAACAACCTTCCGCGTTAAAGAGCGAATCGCAGATATCGTTGGTGATATCCCATTCCATGTCGCGGATAATCCAGAGTTCCTCAAAGAAGGCGATGCAGTAATGGACTTTAACAAGCCTGACCGTGTTGTCGTCGGAGTTGAAAGCGAAGAAGTTGGAGAACAGTTCCGAGATTTATACGATCCATTCGTTCGCAACGGACATCCAATCTTTGTGATGGATGTACTCTCAGCAGAAATGGTTAAGTACGCTTCGAACAACTTCCTTGCAACAAAGATTTCATTCATCAACGAGATGGCCAATCTCTGTGAAGCGTATGGGGCAAACATCAATCGTGTCCGAGAAGGCATGTGCTCAGATTCACGAATCGGTCACGCATTCCTACATCCAGGTCTCGGGTACGGCGGTTCATGTTTCCCGAACGATACACTCGCATGTATCATGATGGGTGACAAAGCAGGTGTTACTACACAAGTTTCAAACGCAGTTCATGGTACAAATGAGCGTCAGCGTAACTTGTTCTTCAACAAAGTTCTCGGCCACTTCGGGGGTGAATCCGGGCTCCAAGGGAAGAAGATTGCTTTCTGGGGGCTCGCATTTAAACCTCGCACAGATGATATCCGCAAAGCTCCGGCACTCACACTCGTGCGAAAAGCACTCGGATACGGAGCTTCATGTACTGGATTCGACCCAGTTGCAGCAGAAAATGTTGGTATAGAGATGGGTGACACGATCGAAATCATCGACGATATGTACGAATGTGCACGAGATGCCGACGCTCTTGTGATCTCCACAGATTGGGCCGAGTTTAAAAGCCCTGATTTCGAGCGACTCGCAAGCGTAATGAAAGGAAAGGTCATCTTTGATGGTCGAAACCTCTATCGCCGTCAACATCTAGGTGAACTCGGATTCCATTATTATTCAGTAGGACGATCACCGATAATGCCAGTTTAATGGAATCAATGGTATCAAGATTTGATATCATTGGGTTATGAAAACGCCTTACGATGATCGTGGACGTTTGTGCTCGATTCCAAAGTTATCTGTGTCCCAACTCGGTTGGCGCACGCTTGGTCTTAAATCGATCACGAAAGATGCAGTGACACAACAAGAGCAAGCAGTCACTGAAAAACGCGAAACAATCGTTGCGCTTATTGGTGGTTTCATCGGGTACTGGCTGTATGGTTGGATTCTCAATCAATATGTCCAACAGTATGTTGGTTCTGTGATCGATTTTGTGATTCATATTGTGTTTGCGATCTGTGTTGCGATGATTGTCTGGTACGTTTTTCTAGGATGGATTCGAAGAGGCCGATTTTCTCGCATTGCAGAGATCTACTTATCTCAAGGATTCTGCGGATCATGTGGATATCTTCTTGATGATCTCGAGTGTGAATCAGATGGGTGCGTGATCTGTCCTGAGTGTAATGCTGCTTGGAAATCAGATCGAATCAAGCAAGAGAAGAGTACTGATCCGATCGCATAGTCGGATATACTCGTTGCGTGAATCAACTTGATCCTCATCTCGTGCTTTGTGATTGGCTCACATTCTGTGAGCAGATAGAGAATGAATCACTCGATCTGATGTATGTCGATCCGCCGTTCAATACCGGTAAGGTTCAATCCGCGTCAGCAGGAGCGTATCAAGACTCTTGGCCGAGCACCGATTCTTGGGTGTGCTGGTTTGAGGAACGAATCCGTGCAACGATTCCAAAGTTAAAGCAAACTGGGTCAGTATTGATCCATGTCGATTGGCGCACTTCGCATCGTGTTCGTGTACTGCTCGAAGAAATCCTCGGCGAAGAACACTTCGTCAATCATCTCATCTGGAGTTATGGACTGGGTGGGTCGTCTCCAAGAAGATTTGCGCGTAAGCACGATGATATTTTGTTCTATTGCAAAGACCCTAAGCAATACTACTTTGATCCTCCAATGATTCCCGCTACGAGCAATAGAATGAAGGGGAAACTGAAGAAAGCGACGGATGTCATTGACATACCTTCTCTCAATAACATGGCGGATGAGCGAGTCGGATACCCGACCCAGAAACCGCTCGATCTGCTCAAGATGCTTATCAGAGCGTGTTCGCCGATAGACGGGACCATCTTTGATCCATGCTTTGGTTCTGGAACATCACTTGTTGCTTCGAAGATATTGGGTAGAGAATTTGTCGGGTGCGATCTCAATCCGGATGCATTAAAGATTGCTTCAGACAGATTAGTTCGAGTTCAAAAAGAGCACGAGACCTGAGCAAAGTGTTGCAGAGGTCTCGTGCAAAGAGGGTAACGATTTCGTTGAGCTTTCTGAGCTCGCCTCATTTATCGACGGCGACGTGTCATGCCCAATCCACCGATTGAGAGTAGTGCCAAAGTCGAAGGGGTTGGAGTAATTCGGACATTGTCGAGATCAAAGTCGACAACCAATGGCGTTGTCAAACCATCAGGGCGATCCGCTGAAACCTGAATGTTTCCAATCGCTTCCATGATTTCGTTAAATGCTTGTGGCGTCGGTGCGCCTTCAATAGTCAGCAACGGGTTGAAGAAGCTGAGATCAAACGAGAGGGTGGTCCATTCGTCAGAACCAATCGCGGCTGGAAGTTCCACGGCGAAAGCTGGGAAGTTGAAGGAAGTTGCAACACGAAGTGCAATACCGAGATCCTGTCCTGCGTTGTGACGGAAGTCAAAGCTAATCTGGTTAATGCCGCTTGCAAGATAGTTTCCAACAAATGCATCGCCGGATGCATCAAAGTCGTCTTGGCCTCGGAAAATTGTCAGTCCGAAAGGTCCAGCGCTGTTGAGATCCGCGGATGATGAGATGTATGCGCTCCCGTCCATTGCGCCCGAAGCAACATGGGTAGGAGCGCTGAATGAACCCTGAAGCCACCCGTTGGCGCCTGATTCAAAGGTTTCAGTAAATGGTGTTACGCCCGCAAATGATGCAGATGCAAAGAGTGCAATCGTTGGGATGATGATCGTGTTCATGTTGATCTCCGTTAAGAATGAGCCTCTACCGAACATACAGCAGAGGGAGGTTTGGTGTTTTTATCCTGAAAACGCTGAAAGGAAAGTCGATATATCGAAGAAGTTGAGTGTGCAATCACTATTGAGATCTGCATCTGTGTTTCCTGCACTGAAATCAGAGAGGAACTCAGATACATCAAAGAAGTTGAGAGATCCATCTCCGTTATAATCCGCGGGCGAACCAACTCTGACCCGGAGTTGGAGCTTTGGTGCGAATCCAAAGAGCTGAGCGATTGGGTTCTCTCGTGTGTACCAGAATGGGTATGTGATATCTCCAGTGCCGCCGCCATCGCCACCGTTTGCAGTGTGCAACGATGAAACCACAAACCGAAGATCTCCAAGAGCAAGCGAGTCGTTGAGGTATCCACGAACTGCAGGGTCACAGAGATTTACTTCGAACGTGAACTGAGCATCTGTAGGAACAAACTCTCCAGGTGCGACTGAATCTGTTTGTCCGATGGCCATTGGGGTTGCGTCGAACTCTTGTTTGAGATTGTTCGAGACATCAGTTGCAGTAACTCCGTCTGGGAAGTATGCCGCAAAAGCATGGCGTGATTCTTGAGTCGGTTCAACTGATGGGGTTCCCCCGAATGCTGAGAACTCGCCGAAAGTTGTTTGATCGAATCCATTACGATATCCAACCGCCCATAGATGTGTCGGTCGACCCAGATCAGTATCAAGTGATTCGTCTAAGAACTCATATGTGTCATGAGTGTCATATGTCGGATCGTATCGAAACTCTTCATCGTTTGTACTTGTGATGGTGATCGTTGCAGAGAGTATTTGGTACTCCGATGGATCAAGCCCAAGTGGGATCTCTGCGAATGTTTCAAATCCAAGCAATAACTGCGCGTCATGATCATCGAATCCATCAAGCTCAATAGCACCAAAAGTTGATGCAGATAATCTCGTACCTGGAGCACCGTTAAATGGATAGTTCCAACGATCCATCGTCGGCGAGTTGTACTCAACTTCAATAACCTGTGCGTTGAGTGAAGATGCAAAAACCGCAGCGCCAAATGACGCGACTGTGAGTTGTTTTCGTTTTGTGTATTCAAAGATCATCAGCGTGTCCTTAATTGATGCTATGCTTCAAGAGATTTCTGTTTTTTAGGAAAAGAACCTGTAAAACAGAAGGATCATGTATATAGTTGAGAGTCAGTCGCAGTTATGTCAAGTCGGATAGGAAATTTAATGAGATTCAGTCTCATTTGAAGGCCTAATGACCGATCTTAAGTACGAATAATGATGCTTCTCGTAGGAAACATGCAATGATGCAAACTCTACATCCACAACGAAGAATGAGTAATGATCGAAGAGGGTTCACTCTTATCGAGCTTTTGGTTGTTATCGCGATTATCGCGTTGCTCATCGGGATTTTGCTCCCTGCTCTGGGAAAAGCACGATTAACCGCGAAAGCCGTCAAAGAACAATCAGGCATGCGACAGACCATGATCGCGTACACAATGTATGCAGATGATAATCGTGACAAGTTGCTCACTGGTTTTCCGAACAGCACTATCTGGGACAAGATGGTTGATCGAGGTGAAGATCCGAAAGATTTCAACGGCGATTCACTCGGACAAACAGTTGGGGCCCGTTATCCGTGGAGATTAATCTCTTACTTCAACGGCAACTTCGAAGCACTCTATCAAGACGAGAGAGTGGTTGAACAACTCTCAGAAGCAATGGGATCAACTACTGGATCCGCAGCTGATCATTCACTCAGATATGTAATTAGCCTATATCCATCGTTTGGACTGAACTCGTATTTTGTAGGCGGGGGCGCTCCGGGTGATCCAATCCCATTCAGCGACATCGGCCGACGAGTATATGGAAAGTTTCATGTCTCGAAGATGTACCAACCTCGAAGTACAAGCAACTTGATGGTGTTCTCATCTGCACATGACTTTGCGAGTCCAACATTCTTACCAGGATATGGAATCGTCGAGGGCTCATTTATCGTCAAACCCCCTTATCTATACTCGACAGCCGGGCGCCAATGGGAAAATCAGTACAACGAGCATGCAGAACTTCCTGAACGCAACGCCGGTCGCGTTTCACTCCGATACAACGGGCAAGGAATCGCAGGGATGCTCGATGGCCACGCAGAGCAGTGGGGCTGGGATGAGTTCAATGACATGAGACATTGGTCAGATCAAGCAACTGAGCGTGATTGGATGCTCGAAGCACGCCTGCCGTAAGTCTCTGGATTTTCGTGCTAGATGTGCACGATCGACCTACGCTTTGTCCATGAGCGAACGGATAGATCTAATCAATGAACTCGAATGGCGCGGCTTATTAAAAGACTGCACAGATAATGACGGTCTACGAGCACATCTCGCAGATCCAGACAACAATCCTCGTAAAATCTATGCAGGGTTTGATCCGACAGCGGATTCGTTGACCATAGGAAATCTGGTTCCGATTATGCTCCTCGCACATGTTAAACGAGCAGGGCATTGTCCAGTTGTCGTCATGGGAGGCGGAACCGGACTAATCGGAGACCCATCCGGGAAGTCCGCAGAGCGACAACTCAACACGATTGAAACGATCGAGCACTTTGTCGATTGTCAGCGCCCAATCTACAACACGGTTCTCGATCAAATCGAAGGTCCATCGCACTCGATCCTCAACAATCATGATTGGCTCGGGAAGATTTCTTACATCGAAGCGCTCCGAGATATCGGAAAGCACTTCAGTGTCAACATGATGATGCAGAAGGAATCGGTTAAAGAACGACTCAACAATCGCGAACAGGGGATTAGTTACACAGAGTTCTCATACATGATCCTGCAGGCCTTCGACTTCTCACATCTATACGAGCACGAAGGTGTAACAGTACAGATTGGTGGAAGTGATCAATATGGGAACATCATTGCAGGTTCAGATCTCATCCGTCGGATCTCTGCTGCAGAAGGTGACGATGCATGTAAGTCATTCGGGCTTACTGCGCCCCTCGTTCAAAAAGCTGACGGCGGCAAGTTTGGGAAGACTGAAGTCGGCGCGATTTGGCTTACCGCAGCAAGGACTTCGCCGTACGCCTACTACCAGTTCTGGCTCAACGCAACAGACGAAGATGCGACAGGATGGATCAAAGTCTTCACATTCCTCGATCAAACAACAGTTGAAGAGTTGATTGCTCGTCATCAAGAAAACCCTGGGAAGCGTGAACTCCAACGCACACTCGCACAAGAAGCGACGCGGATTCTTCACGGCCAATCAGCGATGGAGAACGCAGAAGCAGCAGGGAAAGCATTATTCAGCGGCGAAATCGCAGCGCTCGACGCACAAACAATGCTCGAAGTGTTCGCAAGTGTTCCAACAACAGAGCACGCAAAGTCAGAACTCAATGACGGCGTAGACATGGTCGGGTTACTCAAGGATACAAACCTTGCAACATCGAATCGTGAAGCAAAAGAGTTCCTCAACGAAGGGTCCGTGTCAATCAACGGCACAAAGATCACACTCGATACGAAACTGACACAAGAGCATCTATTGCACGAGTCGTATATCGCAGTACGACGCGGGAAGAAGAAGTGGCACATGACCAAATGGTCCTGATGATTCACTCAACAGTTGAATAGTTCTATTTACATCGAGAGCATGATCTGCTCGACAGATCTTGGAGATTCCCCTTGCCCTGTGCGGGTGCTGAGCAGGGTTGAATGTGTCATCGAGAGAATGGTTTGGTAGTCAATTGGCGATCTCTTTGGTCCTACTCCGCTGCATAACTCGATGAGTTGTTCTGCGATGTGTATCTCGGTTTGATCGATTTCTGGAGTAGATTCATATTGGTACGAGTCGATTTCGTTGCCTTTAGAATCTTGCCATTTGAATCCGTGATTGTCTACTTGGATTAACCCTTCTGCTCCGATGAGTGTCATCGAGAGATTTGATGAACCTATTTGATCGCTCAACAGCATTGATGCGCATCGTCCATCTGAAAATCGAAGATTGGTTGTGATCTCGCCGTGCAGATCCCTGAGAGATTGTCCTGGGAGTGGATGGAGTCCTCGTCCCGCAGCGGGTGAGATATACGCAGCTTCGATCATATTGGGTACGCCGACCAAAGATCGGATGAGATCCATCGCGTCGAATAAACGAGCACCAAGTGAACCCATGTTCGAGGGGACTCCGATCGCGATGTTGCAAGATCGAATTGGACCAAAGGTTTCCAGTACTGTGAGTAGTTCAACAATGGTTGGCGTATGTCTTGTTAATGGCGCGAGACGAACTAGTTCATTGAGTGATCCATTTTGGAGCGATTCCGCATACAAGGTTCCTGCTATTTCACTCGCGGTCGCGGGAATCGGTTCGAATGTTGCGATTTCTACATTGCGGCCGTGGGCCGCCTTGAGTCCTTCGAGATCCGGATCGGATGCTTGATTCCCAAAGCTACCCGGATCTCCGAGTATGAATAAGTCTGCATCAGCGCTTGCAAATGCATGGCGCAGATCATCAATGGGTTGAGTATCAAGACTGGATGCGACTTGCCCTATGCGAGCAGAATCGGGTGAACCTGCGCCGATAAGCTCGAAGTTACCACGCTCAATGATTCCTTTGAGCAGTGACACCTGAGCGGGATCGATCCAGACAACACACCTTGCTTTGGACATATCCAGATTCTACTCGCAAATCGATCCCCTTGCAGGCAAACTCAGAGCAATGTGATTGCGTATTATTCACTGATGAAGCAAGGTGATCGCTCGTGATGGATTCGTCTGTCCCGGGAGGAAAGTCCGAGCACGGTAGGAAACGGTGGTGGGTAACACCCACCCATCTCAACAAGCTCGCAAGGGTGCAGCTTGGGATGAGGGAAAGTGCCACAGAGAATGAACCGCCGATGGATTAACAGTTTCGACTGTTATCACAGGTAAGGGTGAAAAGGTGCGGTAAGAGCGCACCGCTTGGTTGGTGACAACCAGGGCAAGGTAAACCCCACCGCGTGCAAGCCCAAGCAGGGTCATGTGTGTTCCGCACAGTTGGCTCGGGTAGGGTGCTGGGAGCATTGTGCTCCTCATCGTGTTGGCAACAACACGAGTAGAGAAATGATCGCCTATGCGATTAGGTCTGGTTCAGAGCCCCCGTCATAAGGAGTGGATCAGAAACCGATCGTTGGACAGAACTCGGCTTATCAGCTTCATCAAGCTGCGAACACGCCTCGCTGGGAAACCAGTGGGGCGTGTCCATTTTTGGTCTCACAAATCAGAATAGTTGTATCGAGAAGTAAAAACACCCGCCTGGAAAATTCCCAGACGGGTGCATGGATGGTCTCATTGCTGAGACCAGTGAGGGCAAACAAGATCTCTATGGACATCCAACAGCGAATGCGGTTAAGAATGCAGAGACATCAAAGAAGTTGAAGAAACCATCGTTGTTGAAGTCAGCCGATGGATTATTCGCAGCAAATGCGGCGAGAAATGCGGAAACATCAAAGAAGTTCAGATCTCCGTCCCCATTGAGATCTGTGGAACAACTTGCAACTCCCAGAGTGCCGTCAGTATTAATATTATGGGTCTCAATATCCGCATTTGAACTTCCCGCTTGCCATCCCGCGATGACAAAACCATTCGTGCTCAATGTCGAAGTGAGTCGACTTCGGCCTACAGGGTCAGATGCAACAATCGTTTGAGCAGGACTCCAAGTGTTCATACCGTCAATACTCAGTCCTTGAGCAACGACTGTATCGAGTCCAAATCCTCCCGCATTTTCAATCCAAAGGATGACAGCTGAAGAACCGTTCATTTGGATATTGACAGAAGATGATCCATTCGCATCTGGGGCGGACAGTTCAACTCCAGAGTCAGTCCACATTCGTGTACCTGTCGAATCGATCCGTTGAGCAGAGACTCCTTGACTCCCTTGATTGTTGTCAAGTTCTGTCCATGCAACTAGCACTGAATCGGTACTCGGATCATAGTTCACGCTTGGAGATACTCGTTCGCGCGGGGTAGTTGATGCGGCAACACCGTTATGAGTGAACAACTCTGAACCATCGCTTGCAAGATGTTGTGCGTAGACATTCAATCCATTTGCAGTGTCATACCATGAGAAGGCAGCTCCTCCGGATCCGTCGCTGACAAACTCTGGGAAGTTTCCAAACTGAAGTGATCCCCCATCGAAGACCGCAACATTGGATCCCCATGCTGGGGATGAGTCCGCATTTATTTTCTGAGCATAGAGATGTTTCGGATCAAAGAAGGCTGCGAACTGAACCCATGAGACAATGACAGAACCATTATCAGATCCATGCATCGACGCGAGGTTTATTCCGTTTCCTCCTGGATCTGAGATGCTCGAAGTCCAAAGTGTAGATCCATTTTGAGCAATTCGAGCGAGGTTTGTGTCGGAATCATTGATCCATGCAATGACTGTGTCGCCATCGCTTGTGGATGCAATATCAGGTGATGCAACAAAGTCTGAACCGTTCCCAAATTGAATCCCATCTGCGCCCCATTGAGGAGTGCCATCAGGCGCAACTCGTTGAGCAGTAATCTTGACGCCTCCGAATCGATCGTCACGGAATACCAAGACGGCGTGGCCGCTGGTATCGATATCCAAGTCGTAGTCTTGAGTAGAAGAGAATCCACGATCTGCGATCAGGATCCCATTGTGCGCCCAAACTTCATTCCCTGAAGCATCGAGTCGTTGGAGCCTGACATCGTAACCAGTTTGACTCGAATACCAGCTGACATAGCACCCCCCATCTGGGGTCGCGACGATTTTGGGTTGGACTTGCTCTCCAGCGCCGTCTGCAATTACTTGATGCATTGTGGAATCTGAGTCCCATTGCGCCCAACTGACTGTTGAGAACGAAGACAGAAGTATGAATGAAACGGCTACATTTTTAGAGGAAATCATGTTTTCTGAACCTTAATCCCACATTCCGGGTTGTACATTGCCCTATTGCTGCGCAAATAGCATCTTTTCCAGTATGCTAAGTGAGTAGAAACTGTATCAGAATTATCGCAAATTGTAATAAATAACATTTGTATTTATCAATATATTTTGTATCTCAAGGGTATGACGAAGAGGGCTTCTTTTGGACTTTGATTTGAATGACAGCGCAGGATTAGTAAACAACTCAGAGGTTAATGAGGGACATGAATCAATTGAACAAATTGGCAATGGACTAAAAAACTCTTTTGATCTTGTCCTTGATGCAGTTCCTAACTGCAACCTACGTCCTACGAACTTAGCTCGCAAACTCGATGTCTCGCGAGTAATGGTGAGTCGGATCTTGGGTGCTATCAGCAAAGAGAACTCAATCGAAACACTCACGAGCATTCCAGGTCCTGAGACATTGAGATCGGTCTTAAGAGCAGCGTGCGGATCTGGAGTCGATGAATCTTTAACCGATGATGGACTCCTCGCTGTTGAAGCATTTGATCGACTCATCCGAGATCAGTTTGGAACTCGTGCCGCACTCAATGCAGCGTTGAGTACCACAGATACTGACATGCTTGATAAGTTCGAGCAATCGAGTCGATATCAGGTGTTCAAAGGGATGAGCCAAGTCTTGGGAGTTGAAAGTAAGATTTGGCTCACATGTATGGTACTCACTCCGAGTAAAACTGAAGTAGACGCGATCGACATCACAACGATTCATGGTACATCCGGGCTCCGTCGTTTGCGTTCGGATATGCCAATCTTACTTTCGTATGGGATACCCCCTCGATACAAGTTTGGTAGACAAAACCCTGAGCAACTCGAACTCGATCTCACTCCGTTCTTTTCACATACTCCTGCGCCATTGATTGTTGTGGAAGAGAGTGGGCAAATTATCAATACATTTGCTCCAAAGATCGAAGGGAAAGATTCTCTGTATGATCTGATCGCGTCTGTTCATATTCCCAATGGATCAAACAGATATGCTGCGCCTGGAAGAACCAAACGAGGAACTTCAGTTATACCTGATGTCCCTGTTGTTACTCTCGTGAGTGATCTCATACTCCACGGCGACATCTTTGAAGGAATTGAACCGCAACTCTTTGTTTACAAAACCATGGGCAAAGGCGGAGCAGATGTTGAAGATCCTGAGCGAGACATAGATCGTGTCGTGACAAGTGATGAGATCGTCGACCTGGGTGTTGGAATTCAGAATCTTGATATCCCTGATGTACCAAAGTATCGAGAGATGGTTAACTATCTCTGCGACAAGAATGGGTACAAGCCCGAAGAGTTCCGTACTCATCGACTCCAAATTCAGTACCCTGTGTACGGTTTTCAATATGTCGTTGCGTACAAAGTACCTGTCAAGGACAGCTAGATACTTAGAATCATGTAGATCATCAGTCCGGTGAATATAAGTCCGACTGTAAGACTGATCCAGCCGCAAATTCGACCTGCCCATGAGAACCCCTTTGTGCTTCCTGCACGGAGTCCTTTCTTGTATTGACGAATAGAAATTTCACCAAAGATGATCGCTAGAGGGCCCAAAATGATCGCTGGGACGCCGTAGAAAATGCAACTCATCAAGCTCACAATTCCAAGCACGAGCGAAGCAATCGAAAGCCCGGAAGTTGGGGGAGTTACATTTGAATCCCAAATTGGTTTACCACATTCAGGGCAACAATCAGAAACAAGGAGTCCAAAGAGTTCATAACCACAGTAAGTACACTTGGGTGCACCTTGATACTTGCTGCATCCTGGGCATGCATCATCAGCAGGTATTCCCGAGCGATCGTATCCACAATGTCCACATCTCGGATCAGTACGCGCTCTTTCAGCTGACGTAGGTTCTGAAGGAGATTGCCCAGGGTCGCGATCGATTTGATCATCAAATGGTGAATTGTGTGACATATTTATTCTTCGTTCGTGCTCACAACCCTGAGTTGACAGAACTGGCGATGTCCAAGAGGTCCGGAATGGTATCCGATTCCTGACTTGCGAGCTCCGACCCAAGGAGATCCGCTTGCGCCGCCGAGTGATCTGTTTACTCCAACCATACCTGCAGTAAGTTGACGACCAACTTTGCGTGCGAGCGTGTCTTCGCCGTACACAACAGCGCCGAGTCCATATTCTGTGTCGTTAGCGAGTGCAACTGCTTCATCTGCATCTTTGACAGTTGCGATACAGGCGATAGGACCGAATGTCTCAACGGTCATAATTTCCATGTCATGAGTGAGCCCATCGAGGATTGTTGGTTCTACAAAGTTGCCATCGTGTGGGTTGCCGCCGAAGAGAATTTTGGCGCCTTTCGATTTTGCATCTTCCACTTGCGCGATCACATGTTCTTTTTGTTCCTTCATCACCATCGGTCCGATGTTCGCTTCTTCATTCAGACAATCACCTACTTTGAACTGCTTGGTTTCTTCGATGAGTTTATCAACGAATGCATCCTTGATTGAATCTTGAACATAGATCCGTTCAGTGGATACACATACCTGTCCGCAGTTTCTAAAGGAGTTGCGGGCAGCGAACCCTGCAGCTTGCTCAAGATCAGCGCCTTCAAGAACAATGCATGGATCTTTCGATCCCAGTTCGAGGATGAGTCTCTTCAATCCAGGTGCGGCGGCCGCCATGATGTGTTGGCCGGCTGTCTTTGATCCGGTAAATGCGATCATGTCTACATCGCCTGCGACGAGTGCTTTGCCTTGATCGTCTTCGCCGTGAACGATCTGCAGAACACCTTCGGGTAGGTACTCGTTGAGGATCTTGACATACTCATCTGCGATCAACGGAGTTTGTTCTGATGGCTTAAGTACAACTGTATTTCCTGCAACCAGTGCAGGGACAATCGTCCAGTGAGGCATGAGCGCCGGGAAGTTCCAAGGGGTGATCGCAGCACAGACTCCGTACCCATCATAGTAGAGTGTAGATTTGACACCTTCATCTTCAAGAATGTCAGGCTGAACTGCTTTGGCAACTTCATCTACTTCGTCGTTCATTCGTGAACCACATCCAGTAACTTCACCAACACCTTCTGCGAGGGGTTTGCCTTGCTCGAGTGAGAGGATTCGTCCGAGCTCATCTGCTTTTTCGATGAGTTTCTCACCTGCTGGTTTGAGCATATCTGCTCGTTCTTGTGCGCTGAGTGCTTGCCAAGCGGGGAGTGCAGCTCGTGCAGTTGCGATCACTGCATCAACTTGATTCGCAGGAGTCACAGGGACACTACCTACGAGTTCGCCGGTAGATGGGTTATAGGAGTTGAGAGTATCAGCAGCGGTGGGGGTGTTCATAGTGGTCATGCTTGGATTGTAGGGCACAAATCCCTATATCACCAGTTGAATAGATAAGACTAGAAATGTAGTGGTTTTGGAGTGCGAGCAAACTGTGATCTCACTCAACAGTTGTTCTCATGGATGGGCATTGAATATATACTTATAAATTTGTTAATATGTAAATCAACTGAATGCTTAAAAAGCTAATGCCATATACCCACATGAGAATGCTAATGGCTTTTAGACGTTTCTTAATATGGTACGGTACCCTGTTGTATGTCGTATTGCGGAGGATTTGATGAGACGCAAGGCCACCGAGTACTAAAGGGAGAAACGAGAGTAGCCCGATGTATGGCATTGTAATGATCGCAATACTCAACCAAATTATTGCATTGCGAGATTTCTTGTTTATCCGTGGAACAACACGGCGTGTGTCATACGACTTGCCGCATTCTGGGCAGATGTCTCCATGGATTCGATCAAACATGTCATATCCGCATTCTTGGCAGATATGTAAACCTTGATCCGGATTCATGACGCTTTCGCAACAACAAGCACAATGTAACTATCGCTAAGCTCTTCTTGTCCATCTTCAACTGGTAGAACATACGCATTCCCGTCTGCATCTAAAGCATCCGCGAGTTTTGTATATACCTGTGTGTCTTTGAATCCTGCATCAATCATCGCGTCACGAAGTTCTGGGATTGACCAGAGTCTCCATTCGTATACAAATGCATCTTCCATTTCGAACTCGATGACACCAGCTTTTTCAACACGGAAATGGATCAGATTGGTAACCATATTGGTTGTCGGATCTGCTTCGTGTTGTTCCCAGGTATATCGACAAAGTTTACCGTTGGGCATTGGATGCGCGCGATGAACCCCACCAAGGGTGAACGCGGTGTCCCCGCCGTAGGTGTCACAGATGAAGGTGCCGTCTGATGATTGGAGTCTTGAGCGAGCGTGTTTCAAATACTCAACAAGCTCGTCGCGAGTGTGTAGATAACCTATCGAAAAATTGCCTACGAATAAGATATCACATTGGTCATCAATCTCGCGTACATCATTTAGATGTTTCGTAACTCTCTGATGCTCGCCTCGTTTGTTGAGTGACTCATCATCGAGATCGGTTGCGATCGCTTTGCATTGATCATGTTCAACCCACAGGTGCGAAAGCGCAGCAGTCCCTGAGAAATCCTCTCCAAGTGTGATCGGGTTATCTCCGTGGATCGCACGTAGTAACGGCACAAGATCTTTGGGTGATTGCACGCAGAGCTCGTAGAGATCATGTTTGTCGTATGTTTCAGATTGAATCATGGGAGTAGGAATGGTCCTGCAGCAGCGCCTGCAGCTGCTGCACCGACAGCAGCAATAACGATGATACCAATAATTGCAAGGAGGTACAATGCACTCAGTATGAGTCCAATCCATCCACAGATTCGTCCTGCGGTCGCCATCCCCAATGAACTTGCTGGTGCTGTGCCGTCTTGTACTGCGAGCCGTGCTTTCTTCGCAAAGACGATTGCGACGATCCCACAGGGGACACCCAAGATTCCATATCCAAGACATGTGATAATCGCGAGAATCCCAAGAACCATCGAAGTGATTGCTTTACCACTGGACTGCTGTTGACTTGCCCATTGCATGACTTGAGTGCCGCATTCTGGACATCGATCCCCGATGACTACTCCGATGAGGTCGTAACTACAAGATTGGCATCGAATACCTGAACGGGCTTTGGGTTCTGAAGTTGGATAATCCTGCATGTTTACATTCTACGCCATTCGAATCCATTTGATCAGGGTTCTGAGATTTGGTGGTTTTCCAAACATCAAGAGCCCAACTCGGAACACCTTCGCCGCGAACCAGAGGAAGAAGAGCACGCCGACCAAGTTGATCAAGATCGCAAGGAGCACTTGCCATGTTGGAGGAGCATCAGTTGATGAGACTCGCATAATCATGATGAACGGGGAGATCGGAGGGATCATACTCATAATGGTTGAGAACAACGAGTTTGGTGCTCTGATCACAGGCATGAAGAAGATGTAAGGCATGATCATCATGATCATGACAGGAGTCATGAGTGATTGAGCTTCGCGAAGATCGTTCACTGCAGATCCGATCGCGGCCATGAGTGACGCGAACATAAAGTATGCGAGGATGAAGAAGATAAAGAAGTAGACGAATGTTAACGGCGAGACCAAGTCACTGCGATTGAAGAAGATTAATGCCATAATCCCGACAGAGTTGTACACTGTAAGGAGTGAGAGTCCAACTCCCATTTGTCCAACAATCTTCCCAGTCATGAGTTCAATTGGGGATACTGCAGAGAGCAGGACCTCGACGACCCGATTTGATTTTTCTTCTACGGTTGTTGTTAACAGGTATTGGCCGCCGGTCATCGAAGCAATGAGCAATAAGAGCATTGAAGCAAAAGGGATTGCGAATGAAGCAATTCCTGATGCTTCTTTGCGTTCTCCTGTTTCAGTGATCTCTTTACTCTCACGAGCTCGGATAGAGTTGATCTCAGAGATCAGTGTGCGATCGAGATCTGCGTTTTCATATCTCTTCTGTCGGATTGACCATCGAACGCCATCTTTAATTTCTCCAACAGTTTCATCGTTGAGCTTTGGTCTAAAAAATGCTTGATAAGCGCCGTAACCCTCTTCTTCATTGAGCTTTCGAGTTGCGTCGATATCGATTTCTACAATCGCGAGCAACTTCTCAGTTTCATCAGCAAACTTCTCGTTCGCAGAAACCTGGTTTCTGAGTTCTGCTTTGAGTTCGTCGATGTCAGTATCCCCTCCAGCGGGGATGAGCTTGAAAATAGGAGACTTGATGTTTGAAGCAGCTTGCTCGAGAGTGCTTTCTGCAGTGCCACTTCCTACTCCAGGCATCATTTTCTCTGCGAATTCTGCAGCATCACCAAATCGTTCTATCCAACGACCTTTGACGGCTTCTGGGTCGAGTCGATCTTCGAGTACAGGTAACACTTCTGTCGAGTGATCTAGAATATAAACAGTACCGGTATCGGCCGGCGGCTGAGCGCTCATTGCGAGAATCATGACAAGCGGGATCACGGCAGCCATCACTGCAGGGACTACCAGCGCGCCGATGATGAACCCTTTGGTCATCGCGGTAGATGCAAACTCTCGTGCGGCGACCCGCATGATCTTTGAGATATTCATGAGCTTGCCTCCTCTTCGTTCTTTGTGCCTGCAAGGAGCGTTGCTCGGAGCTCTTGAGCATCTTCGCTTTTTTCGCCTCCAGTGACGATCTCAATAAACACATCTTCAAGTGTGGGTTTCTTGATCTCGATACGATTCAATGGTTGTGCTTGGAGAATCGCGCTCATTGCGTCTTGCGTATCAAACCCTTCGTTGAGTATGACTTCTATTGCGCTTTCAACTGGATGAAGATGAGAGACGCAAGGGAGTTGCGAGATTATGTTTGCGGCGATTTCACCTCCGATTGGGTCGATGTGGATCGCACGAGGATCGAATCGGGTGCGGATATCGTCGAGTGTATCGTCGAGAACTTTTTTGCCCTCATGGATCATGATGATGTGATCACAGATTTTTTCTGCTTGAAACATCACATGGGTTGAGAAGATTACAGTTTTGCCTTGTGTATGTTGCTCGTCGATAAGGGTACGGAGCAATCTCATATTCACAGGATCAAGTCCTGAAAATGGTTCATCGAGGATGATCAAATCCGGATCGTGAAGAACAGAAGCGATAAACTGAACTTTCTGTTGCATCCCTTTGGAGAGCTCTTCACATTTCTTTTTGTAGACCTCGTTTAGATCAACTCGATCCAACCATTCTTTAACTCTGTTGTCGAGTCCCCTAGAGTCGAGTCCTTTGAGTCTACCCATATGCTTTAGGAATGATCCGACTTTCATTTTCTTGTAGATACCACGCTCTTCAGGGAGGTATCCGATCTGATCTTTCGATTCGACTGCGGATTTCTTTCCGAGCACAGAGAGTTCGCCACAATCAGGGAATAAAATCGACATGATCATCCGAATTGTTGTTGTTTTCCCTGCGCCATTGGGTCCAATGAATCCATACATTGAGCCTTCAGGAATTGTGAGATCAATTCCCTCAACAGCGACTTTTCTTCCGAAAGTTTTTCGAACACCCGACATTGATACCGCATTCGTCATACACACCCCTTTATGAGTTGCCCACAGTGTATGCGTTATTGGATACAGTGTTGTTGAGTTGCACTTTGATTGTTTGAAAACGAAGATTCATACGCGATTTTTCTCATTCAAGGCATATCGTTAAAAATGGGAATCAACGATATTGATCCAAATCTGCTCACTAAGCTCGATGAGCTTCAGGAGCAGTATGCCCAACTTACTGAGAAACTATCAGATCCAGAAGTGCTCTCAGATCACAAACAAATATCTGCGTTGTCGATTAAGCGAGCTGCTCTTGCACCCGTAGTTGAAGGTTACAACAACTACTGCGAACTACTTCAAGAAGTAAACGAGCTTCGTGATGCAGCAGACGGAGACGATGAAGAACTCTCATTGATGGCAAAGGATGAGCTCCCATCAATTGAGCAATCAGCAAATGAGTTGATTGAGGATATAAAACAAACACTTGTGACTACAGATGATCGTGCTATTGGGTCTGTCATGCTGGAAATCCGAGCAGGAACAGGAGGAGACGAAGCAGCACTTTGGGCGCGGGATCTGCTCGCAGCGTACACTAAATACGCGATCACTCAAGGTTGGAAAATGGAAGAGCTTGATATGACTACCGACTCAGGATTCGGCGGTATTCGACACGCAGTTCTTAACTTCCAAGGTGACGGCGTCTGGCAACAACTCAGTTTCGAATCTGGAGTGCACTCTGTAAAACGCGTCCCTGAAACAGAAACTCAGGGCCGGGTTCATACGAGTACATGTACAATCGCGGTTTTACCTGAACCTGAAGAGGTCGAAGTAAACATCGATTGGGGGAACGATGTTGAAGAACATATTACAACTGCTCAAGGACCAGGCGGGCAAAATGTCAACAAAGTCGCAACTGCCGTTCACATGATTCACAAGCCGACTGGTGTTGAAGTACGGATGCAGGAAACGAAATCTCAAGCACAAAACCGAGAGAAGGCAAAGCGGTTGCTCACTGCTCGAGTGTATGAAATTGAACGACAGAAAATCGAAGCAGAGCGAGCAGAGAGCAGGAACACCCAAATCGGAACAGGCGGTCGATCAGAGAAAATCCGAGTCTATAGATACCAAGACAACATCGTTGCAGATCAACGACTTGATCAAAAATTCAGTAAGAACAAAATCGTAGACGAAGGTGAGTTCAAACCTATGTTTGATGCACTAATAGAACAAGAAACCGCACGACGATTAGCTGAGATTTAATTCTCTTGATCTATTATGGACATCCTTCACTCAACGCTGTGAGGAAATCTGAGACATCGAAGAAGTTGAACTCTCCGTCATCGTTGAGATCTGCATCTATGCTTTGAGCTGAGAATGCGCTCAAGAATGCTGAAACATCGAAGAAGTTCAACTCATTGTATGGTTCTGCGAAATCAGCAAATGAACACGCAGCATCTGAAATGAGAGTGAATCGGAAAAAACCAATCCGTGGAGATCCTGTAAACGGGAACTGATTTGCGATGTTTTCGATGGGGATATGTGGATTGATATCCGCGTTTATGGATGTGTAGTTTGTACCCGAGTCTGTCCCGGAATCATATGGATCAAGATCGAATACGAGTTCACGCACCCAGATACCGTCTTCTCGTAAATTGATGTCGTGAACTCCGATGAACCAATCTGGACTCGGCGCGATCATTGATACCAACGAAATGAGTGGGAAATCTGTGTTCACAGTGATTGTGCTGTTTCGTTGTCCTGGGGATAGTGGGATCCCACCCATATTGAAGAACTGGTCCGCATTTCCTTGATCAATAAGGATGTTGACTTCACCGAGCAAGGTCCCGTTAGTTCCGGATTCAGCCATTCTTTCAATTCCATGAGTTGCAATCCCGCCAGGTTCCCAGATTGAAACTGAATCGGTGTGTGTAGCGCCGATGACGGATGAGAAATGTGGATTGCTAGGAAATGAAGTTGGGTGTGTTTGTGCGCTCCATTCAGAGATGAACTCGAACTGATATTCAACAGAATCTTGAGCGAGGGCAGATGTTGGAAGCGCAAAGATGGCAGTAGATACGAGCAAGGAACGGATCGGATTGAAATGGAAGTGTTTCATTTGGTAGTCTCGCATAAATGGGGGATTAATGAGTTCTTCAAATAAGGGTGGCATTTTGGGATTGCTTTGATAAATGAAGAATCAGTGATTTCTGGTTCGTATCTATGTTGAAAGCATGGTAAACGGTTGTTTATTCCCAGTGAACACCAAAACTTGAAATATGGGTTAATCTTCATCATATGCAGGAAGAGAAAATCATTGAACGCTGTTTAGTTTCAGAGGTAAGAGCCTATAGTTGGGCACTTGAATTGACCGGCAGTGATGCCATGCACATACCAAACATCATGTGAGATGCACCGATATGGAACGATCTGAAATCTTTGACAAAATCCAAGAAATCCTTGTTGACGCTCTCGCTGTCGATGATGACGAAGTGACGAACGAAGCAACATTGATCGGCGATCTCGGTGCTGAATCGATCGATATCCTTGATATCACTTTTAAGCTCGAACAAGAGTTTGGATTCAAGATTGCTCAAGGTGAACTCTTCCCAGAAGGGATCACACAAGATCCTGATTATGTTCAAGACGGGAAAGTCACAAGTAAAGGTATCGAGTTGCTCAAAGAACGTGTTCCACACTTCAATCTTTCAGATCTTGAGTCTGATCCATCAGTTGAGAATGTCGCGAAGATTTTCACAGTTGATGCGCTCGTGACATTCTGCGATCAAAAACTGCAAACTGCTTGATTCGATCATACTCGAGGATACATCATGCGATGGATGTGGATTGATCGGATCGTTGAGCTCGTTCCCAAAGAACGAATGGTTGCGATCAAGCAGGTCTCGATGGCCGAGGAACATCTCCACGATCATTTTCCATCAACGAGCAATCGCAAAGCGATGCCGATGATGCCCATGTCATTGATCGTCGAAGGGATGGCTCAAACCGCAGGGGTGCTCGTCGGACACGCAGAGGGATTCAAAGAAAAAGTAGTTCTCGCAAAGGTATCAAAAGCGAAACTCGATCGCGAAGCAACTCCTGGATGCACATTGCGATACACCGCGACGATCGAGCAGTTTACTGCTGCTGGCGCTTCGACCAAAGGTATTGTCGAGTTGATCGAACCAAGTGCAAATGGGCAATCAGAACCGGTAGTTATCGGACAGATCGACTTGCTCTTTAGCCATCTCGATCAAAATATGGGGGGTATTGAATACCCTGAAGAGAACTTCGTCTTCAGCGAGTCGTTCAAAACGCTGATGGAGACAAGCGGGATTGAAGCAAATTTCTAATCCATCACTAGTGATTATGCCGTATACTCAGTTGTGATCATCGTCATTTGGAGAATGGATCAATGCGAACGCTCAAGACAACACTTGCACTCACACTCGGACTCGTTGTTTCAACATCAGCACTTACCGGCTGTTCCTCAACGAGAGAAATCGATCGCACTACTCGTAGACCGCACACCGCGATGCGTGGGCCGGCCTACAAGCGATTGATCATTACATACAACGAAGCTAACAATCTCGCATATCGCGCAGATCGATACGCAAAGGCACTCCGCGATTCGGGTTCAGTCGATGCTGATACACAACTTCGAGCAATGGAACTTGCAGAAGACACTGCAAAGTTCGCAGACGATATTGAATGGTCACTTGCAAACACTCAGCGTATGACTTGGCACAAAAACACGATGGATAAGTTCTGGGATCGATTCCTTGAGCTCTACCCAGAAGATGGTGCATTCGCAAATGCGTATACGGATGGGGATATGCGAAAAGCGAGTCCAAAGCTCAAACTTAAAAATCAAGCTGAGTACGCAGACTTGCATGAATACGAACGCCATGACCCGAACTGGGGACCTTTGTTCCATCCAACAGGCGAATCAGTTTACAAAAAGAACTAAGACTGAAGGCTTCCAATCGGGAGCCTTTTTTATGAGCTAAGTTTTTCACGAACTAAACGATCGAAGAGGTCTTCAATTCCTGAGACATGGATATCTTCATCACCAATGAATAATCCGAACTGCATCTCAGCTTGTTTTACAAACATGGTTACACCGTCGACAGTTTGAACTCCAATCGATTTGGCAAACTTAATGAGTGGCGTTTCAATAGGGTTGTAAACTGTATCGAAGACAATTGTCTCTGCGGCTAATGCACCGAGCTGATTGAGCGGAATACTTATTCCATCTGGGTTAGGCCCGTCTTTCATCCCAACAGGAGTGCAGTTGACATACAAATCTACAGTATCTGTTGGAAAATTCTGTAACGTATGTGCAGTTGCAAAGCGTTCAGTTTGCTCTTGTCTAGTCGAATTGTATTGATCCGCGAGTGTTTGTGACTTCACAATATCTCGACTCACTATGTAAATGCGATGATCACTAAATGCACGCATTGCTGCTTTCGCAGCTCCACCAGTTCCGACAATAACTACTCTGTGTCCACCAGCTGTGGAGTGGCGGATTGCCTCGGTATCCGTGTCTACACCAGTTGGTTGGTTGTCAGAGAGAATCCAGTTGTCATTTACATGTTGAAGCTCACGAATGAGTGTGTTTGAAGATAGAATGTCAAGATGATTAGAAGAGTTGTGATCAGACTCGTTAGTGAACAGGCCATTTGATCCAAAAAGTTGGCCAAGGTGTTCTTTATGTGGAATCGTTACACTTGCGCCAGCAAAGTCTAATTGTGAATCAATCATTGAGAGCACTGTCGCCTTAAACGATTCATAACTCCCCTCCACAGGCATCGGGACATACACCCCGTCCCACCCGATCTTCTCGAACCCCGCATTATGAACCATCGGCGACATCGACTGCGTCACCGGCCAGCCGATGATGCCGTAAACCTTGGTAGTGGGGGTGATCGAACGGAACCGATAGAGATTGATCAACTCGTCGATCGTGATCTGACCTGGAGCAGTGGTGGACTCATCTCGCAGCGATGCAAATGTCAGGAATCCACCAAACTTTGGTGCGAGGATTCTGCTCATGATTCCAAACTCACCCATGCACAGTGCGATGGTTGGTTTTTGACGATCTGCAAGGATCTCGAACAACTCAAGATTGTCCCTGATCGAACGCGCTCGATATGCGATCTTGACGATTGAGCACGCGGGTTCATCTTGCATTTCGATGATTTTGCGTGTGAGATCAGACGGTCGGCCTTCAAAGTCATGCGCTGAGAGAATCAATCGAGTTGTAACCGCGCGCACCTGCTTTGGATGGTTTACTGCGAGATTGATTTTCTGGCGGATGTTCTTCGATCGCGTGTAGGTCGCGAGCTCGACATCGATATACGCCGGAGGGGTGTCTGATGTGCCTAGTGCTTCGAAAAGTGCGACGCGTTCGTCATCGTCGCCGTGATATTCGCCACCTTCCCAGTGTGGTCGACAGGTGACGATGCAAGGGAGTGGAGAGACCTCGACGAGATCCAGCACTCGATCGATCCGGTCTTGCAACATCTCAACGGAACCTTTTTCTTCATCCGATCGATCCTCGAAGAACACATCAACGCGAAACTCGACGAGATCAGCGCCAAGCTCGGCCGCGAGGATCGCGTCTCGGAGAGCTTCTGAGTGATCTTCCACCATTAGTGGGACACATACTTGGGTCATGAACAGCTCGCAGTTGTTGTACCAATTTTTGTATGTCGAAGTGTGATGCGTCCTGAGCACGCGACTGGCAGATTATCTTCGTCTGCATCAGGTTCCACAAGTCGTACATCGCCTTTGAAATCGATTGACCCATCAGCATTCTCTTTGTGTTTTGTCATCGTCACACGGATGGATGCGCCGGGGCGAACAAATGAACCGTACTTGAGGGCCTTTGCTTGAGTCAAAACCCAAGGGAGTTCGCTTGTATTATCTGGATCCAGAAAACTCCGAGCTGCTTGGGTCATCGCTTCGAGCATCATCACTCCAGGGAGGACTGGGAAGCTGGGGAAGTGATCCTGGAGATATTCCTCAGCACTTGACACATGCTTAAGTGTGATGATCTGAGTTTCATTGCGTTCAAGAACACGGTCGATTAGGTTGAAGTGCATATTGAAGGATAGGGCACATGTTTATTCAAAGTGCTATCCTTTAGCTGTGCCCACGATACAAGATCATGCAGTGTGTGTCCGTCAATGGGATTGGTCCGAAACCTCCCAGACAGTATCCTTGTTGACCCGTGATTTTGGGCTCATCCGTTGTCTAGCAAAGGGCTCAAAACGGGAGAAGTCTGCATTTTCAGGTGGGCTCGAAATCGCAACGATCGGTCATATGGTCGCGATAGTCAAACCAAACACTGAGCTCGCGATACTCACAGCATGGGATTTGGTTGATCCAATGTACCAAATGCGAAGATCCCTTGATCGGTATCATGCGTCCATGTTCGTTATTGATCTGATCCCGCGATTGATTAATGATCATGATCCACACCCTGAAGTCTTTGATGCTATTGTTGACACGCTCAATCATCTTTCCGATCCATCTCGATGTACATCACGGATAGATCTTCAGAGTCAACTCGTATGGTATTTCTGGCAGTTACTCGAACATACTGGGTCTCGTCCGGAGTTAAACATCGATGTTTTCAGCGGCGAACCATTGGATGATCATGCACAAGTGTTTGGTTTTAATCCAGTTCACGGCGGACTTACACTCGATCCTAAGCAAATTGATTCCCCTAATGGACAACATGATTTATCGGACACTTGGAGAGTCAGACGATCAACAGTAATTCTCTTGCGACAACTTCTAGGGGGTGCCCGTGTGGATGATTTAGTCATCAACTCAGAAGATCAACTCGAGCGATTAGGTGGGCTTCTCGCGTCTTATCTTCGATATATAGTGGGAAATGAAATCCCATCGATGGTGATGATGTACCCTTCGATATAAGTTGATTCGGACTTAGAGAGTGTACTCGATTCAGATTTTTATTCGTTCCCGATCGGGGTGGATCCCCCATCTTATTACGCCGATAGTTCAGTTGAGGGCCATCTTACGACGGATCGTTTGATGAACTTTGGAACTGAAGAAAACGAGCGGATGGACACCAAACTTCTGGAAGAAATTCTGAGTTGCCCAACACTGCCTTCGCTGCCATCGGTAGCGATACGAGTGCTTGAGCTTACATCTGATCCAGATGTAAAAATGGATGAGCTGGCCAAAGAGATCCAGTTCGACCAGGGTATAGCTGCAAAGATTCTTCGCACAGTGAACTCAAGCTTTTATGGTTTGCGTAAACGCTGTTCCTCGATAGATCACGCACTCATCATGCTTGGGCTTGGCCCTGTTAAATCGCTCGTGCTTGGATTTTCTCTAGTCTCAACTGTAAAAAGTAAAGACGGAGATGCTTTTGATTATCTCGGATACTGGAAACGCGGCCTTGTAACAGCGGTTGCGTCAAAGTATGCAGCAGAGATGATCGAGAATAAAGAAATCGCAGATGAAGCATTCCTTGCAGGGTTATTCCAAGACATCGGAATGATCGCGATGCACCGCACGATTGGTAATGAGTATCTAGAACTTATTCAGAGCACCGAGGGCGATCACTCCAAACTCGCAAAGCTTGAACTCGATACATATGAGATCCAGCATTCAACCGTCGGCGCCATGATGTGTGAGAACTGGAAAATCCCATACGAGATTGTGATCCCAGTTCGTTATCACGATCGTCCAACTGCGTGTCCGCAAGAGTTTTCTCAGGTTGCTCGATGCGTGGCGCTGGGTAATGTGATTGCTGAAGTATTGTGTGCTGAAAATCCTACTGAACCACTTCGTAAAGCATACTCAAAGGCTTCAAGCTGGTTGGGTCTTAAAGAATCTCAAGTAGATGATTTGCTCAAAGAAGCAGGGATAACAACGAAGGAGCTTGGCAAACTCTTCTCTATTGATGTTGGTACTGTTCCAGACCCAGAAGAGGTACTCGCAAAGGCGGATCGTCAGCTTATCGAGCTCGCGAAAGCGAAAAAGGTTGAAAGTTACGCTGCAAAGCAGCTCAAAGAACTTGTCAATGAGTCCGATGGAGTTGACCCAATCACTGGGACTTTGAATCGTGAAGGTTTTACAATCGCGGTTCGTGAAGCATTTGAAGCAGCAAAGGCCGGCGAATACTCATTAAGCGTCGTACAGATACTACTCGAAGGATACGAAGCCCTCAACGAAAAAAGCGGGGACAGTGTTACAGACGAGATTGTCATTGGTACTGCGGTAATGCTGCGGCGAAACTTTGAACATATGGGTGGTGTCATTTGTCGTATTGCTGATTCTGTCTTTGCGGTTGTTTTGCCCAATATTGAACGAGTGATTACAACCCAATACGCAAACGCGTGTTGTGAAGAGTTTGATCAACGATTGAAGACTTGGGTTCCTGACGATGACACCGTTGGAGATCAAATCAGAGTTTCGATGGGTGTTTCCACACTCGACGAAGATACACGATCAATCTTTAAGTCTCCTGAGCTACTTGTGAAATCAGCAACACAAGCACTCCTCGCGGCGAAATCAAGTAAAACCTCAACAGTTCGAGCTTTTGTCGCACGCAAAGACGCTGCTTAACGAATCTCAAGAAACCAACTCAGACTTATTGATCTGCAGGGATTAGTTTTCCAAGAGTGCAGTTGTCCAATGGGAATGCTTCTGCAACTGCTTTGAGATCTTCGACAGTAACTGCTTCAATTTTCTTGAGTTCATCTTCGAGTGGAAGATATGTGCCTGTCATTGTCCAGAGTCGTCCGAGTCGTTGCATCCGATCATTCGGGCGCTCAGACCCGAGTACCGCAGCGGTGGCCATCTTCGATCTTAAACCGCTTAAGTCGTCGTCTGTGAGTGAGTCTTTTAGGGAGCGAATTTCCTTCGCAATTACTTCCCAAATGTCATCAAGTTTGTCTGGATCACCAGACGCGTAGACGAAGTAGTCGCCTGTGCCGTCAAGGCCGTCGTACCCTGCTTGTGCTTCTTCTGCAATACCAGTTTCGATCAATGCCCAATGAAGTCTTGAGTTGTCGACCCCGCCCAGGATTTGTGCGAGCAACGCGGCGGCGTATCGTTGATCATCATTGCTCGCAGGTGCTTGTGCTACACCAATGAGATACCCACGATTTACTTTATCATCTTTGAGTGTGAATGATGATGTTTTGATGTTTGGGGTTGCTGTGTCGCGATTACCAACGCTTGTTTGCCAACCTTTACAAAGGGAATCAATCTGTGCAACTGATTTATCAAAGTCGAGGTTGCCTGCAAGAGCAACAACTGTTTTATCAGCAGCGTACCGATCATTGAAGTACTGCGCCATTTCATCTCGTGAGAGATCTGAAACAGATTCCTTTGTCCCAAGAACTCGATGAGCGAGCCCGTGTGATCCATAATGACGCGCAATAGATTCTTCATAGAGGACCCAGAAAGGGTTGTCTTGATACATCGCGATCTCTTCGAGGATGACATTTTTTTCTGTATCGAAGTCACTGTTCCTCAGAGCGGGTCTCATCATCTTTGAGAGCAACTCTGTTGCAGTTGTAAGATTCTCTGGGATCACATGAGCATAAAAACAAGTCATCTCTCGAGAGGTGTATGCATTGTTGCTCGCGCCAAGGTTGTCGAACCCTTGGTTAATATCTTCAGTGCTCAGTTCTTCAGTTCCTTTGAACATCATGTGCTCAAGGAAGTGAGACACTCCCATTATCTTTGTTGCTTCATCTCGGGCACCAGCTTTGACGAAGAAACCTGCAGCCGCCGAATGGGCTTGGGGGTCTGTTTCAGCAATGATGGTCATACCGGATTCGAGGGTTGCGCTTTGGAACTGGATACTCATACTGGAAGTGTAGGTTCGTTAGAGCCTTGGTATCGGGATATCGCGTCAATGATCAGTTCGCATGCTTGCTTGGGGTTTTCACTTGAGCAAACTGCGCTCGATACCGCGACCCCAGGACATTGAATTTGGGCAAGTTGGTTAATGTTCTGAGGATTTATCCCAGAGATCGCGAGCATCGGAGTTTGATTCATCTGTTCATCATTGAGATATTGAGTTACAAGATCCAGTCCTGCAAGAGTTGGTTTCGATTTCGTTGTAGATGGAAAAACAGGACCAAGTCCGCATGTGTCGGCGCCTTCAGCAATCGCAACACGTGCATCATCGATCGTGGGGCAAGTTCGTCCGATCCATGCTCGTGGACCAAGAAGTTTTCTAGCATCCGATATCGGAAGATCATCTTGTCCGAGATGAACTCCGTCTGCATTGACAAGTTGTGCAATTTGAACTCGATCATTGATCATGACATCTAACCCATAGCTTTGCGCAAGATCAGTCAATGGGCCTGCAAGATCGAGCATTTGAGAGTCAGGCATGGTTTTTTCACGAATTTGGATACATTGAGCTCCGCCTTGCGCTGCTCTCTTTACGATTTCGGATGGATCATAATGAACACAAAGAGACTGAGTAATGAGAACGCAGAGTGTCCATTGTGGGCAAGTCGGTGCAAGTGATAAAATCAGTTCTCTATGAATGGTGTACAACTGATATCGGATAGACTCAAATGGAGCCCCGGAATGCCTGATTGCTTTGGCGCATTCTTCGATTACTCGGAGCGCTTCAGTAGAACGCTTCGCAGCAGCGTCCACTAAATCTCTGATTCCATCTGATCGATTACCTTCTGTTGTAGTTTTTATTTTAACTCCAACATCACCCATGGTATCTCTGGACACGATTAACGAATCGGATGGGAGTTGAAGATTTGCGATTCCTACTCTGAGTTGATGACGAGCAGTTTTACATTGTTCAGAGAGCGCTGGATCGTTGAGCCCAAAGCGTGCACAATCTTCGATCATCCGAAGTCCTTCAGATGCGCGATTGAGATTTGCATCTATCATCCGCAGAATCGCTGTGTTTTCAGGATGATTTGGTATTGACATAGATGAAATTTCTTATTGAGAGTGTGCTCAAGTGGTTTATTGATGGGGACATGCACACAATACGCTGTGAACAATCCCAATGTCCAATCATATGACCTTGATCCAGTCGCGACGCCCCCGGCGTTGCCTGGTTCTGTGCGAGTTGGCGCAGATCGAGAAGAAACCCTCGATCGTTTAGCTGCAGAACTCTTTATTCAGGCGAATAACTGTGTTCGCTCGTTTGGAGAGTTTCATTTCGCGCTCTCGTATGGGGATATCCAAGAGCGACTTTTGATCAAAATGATGGTTGATCCCAAGTATCGATCAATGCCATGGTCTAAGACACATCTTTGGTCCGTCATCGAAACAAATTTACCCCCTGAACATCCTGAGCATTCAATGACCCATTGGAGTCAGATTGCAGCGGATGCAGGAGGGATCCCCGAAGAACAAATCCATCGAGTTCAGGGGCATGATCCTTCGGGGCCAACACTCTACGAGCAAGAAATTATTGAGCATCTTGAATGGCGAGAACGGGGCCAAGATCGCCTTGATTTCGTTTTAATCGGAGATGATCTCCAACTCATCGAAGGGGTTGATGATCCCTTAGGTGGATTGGTGGGGTTTACTCAATCTGACACTCAAATTGCGATGACTCGACGATTAATCGATGCATCTCGATTTGTTGCAATTCTTGCAGTTGGGCAATCAGGACGGGGATTAGTCGAAGCATTGACACAGAATAAACACAACATAGGTGTTTCTCCGACTGGTGGAGTCCTTCGTTGGTATCTCGATGGCTACGCTTGCAACCATACACAAGAGGAATCCGCGTGAATCGACCTTCAGGATATATTGAACCCAACGAGCGAGTAACATTCTCGATTAAGTACGAAGACAACGATCTCTTGGTTGTAGAGAAACCCACGCGTGTTGTTACGCAACCAGGGGTCGGCCACGAGCACGATACGCTGCTCAATGGATTGTTTGTCAAATATGGCAAACAACTCCAACAACTCGGACAAGCTCGTGATTTTGGACTTGTTCATCGGCTCGATCGTGAGACTTCTGGGGTGATGCTTGTCGCGCTCACGGCGAAGGCGTATGACGGGTTGAGAAAGCAGTTTGAAGAGCGAAAGATCGTCAAGTATTACTGGGCACTATGTCACAAAGCACCCAAAGATCCCGAAGGTGTGATTCGGCGCCCGATTTTAGATCAACTCAAAAGAACCAGTCGATATACATCGGTGAGAAAAGCTTCGATTTCAGGCGCAGGAAAACCGGCGCTCACTGCGTATCGGGTATTGTCAACTAGTAATAAAGCTGCGATGATCGAAGCTCGTCCTGTGACTGGAAGACTTCATCAGGTTCGAATCCATATGGATCTCATCGGATCTGCAGTCCTCGGCGACAAGCTCTATGGCCCCAAGATCATCCGGGATGCATCTCCTCGTCTTGCGCTTCACGCGCATCGGATCGTGTTTACACATCCTGTGAAAGAAGAGAAGATGGATATCAGTTCCAAGTGGCCTAAGGACTTGCGCAATACTCTTAACAGACTCGATATTCCACGCCCTGATCTCAAAGAACCAACGAGCAAAATCAGTCCTGTGGGTGAATCAGAGTCAGTTGAATGAAATCACTCAACCATTAACGCGCCGATGAACTCTCTTGCAACCCTATCTGCGAACAAGAACCCTTCGTCATTGAGTTGCCAACGATTGCTTTGTGCATCGATGATCCAGCCTTGATCTTGACACATTATCGCAGCTTCTCTGAGTTGTGATGATGCTCCGAGCTTTTCTGCTTTGTGAAGTGCATCAACTGAATCGACGCCTTGTGTTAGTCGGATGGTTGTCATTAACAGATCCATGAGCTCTCTTCTATCATCGTGTGGTTCAAAGTCACACAAGGGAGCAAATCCATCTTCATCATTCTTGATGTATTCATCGAGTTGCGGCGTGTTCTTCCATCGAACACCCTGATAGTGACCTGATGCGCTGGGGCCAACGGCGAGCCAGTCTTCACCTGTCCAATAGGAAAGATTGTGACGACATTCAGCGCCAGGCTTTGCATGATTCGAAACTTCATAACGATCAAATCCACGAGAGCGCAATGTTTGGATCGTATGTTGATACATCTCAGTCTCGATTTCTTCAGGTGCTTTGAAGAACTCACCTCGCGCCATCCTTGCGGTCATCGCAGTCCCCGGTTCATATGTGAGTCCATACGCGGATAGGTGCTCGATCGGGAGATCAAGAGCAGTTGTAAGATCGAGATCCCACTCACTTAGGGTTTGTCCTGGAACTGCAAAGATGAGATCGATGGATGTTCGTTTGATTCCTGCGACTTGGAGTGTCTCAATCGCCGAACGAACTTTTTCAGGATCATGGATTCTTTCGAGTGATTTAAGATGCTTTGGATTGAAGGATTGAGCACCGAGTGACGCTCGATTGACTCCGCCTTCAAAGAGTGTCGACGCGAGTTCAGCAGAGACTGATTCTGGGTTGCATTCGACTGAAAATTCTGCTTGATCTGAATGAATCAACGAAAAATCAAAGAGTTGATTGAGTTCTTTGAGCAAAATTTTCCATAGATGTGGGGCAAGCAGAGAGGGGGTTCCGCCGCCTACGAAAATGGATAAGAGTGGCTTGTTCTGGGCAAAAGGAGCTTGTGCTCGGAGTTCTCGGACGAGTCGATCAGTAAAAATTTGTTGCCGATCTTGTCGATCGACGATGGAGTAAAAATCACAATAGTGGCATTTGTGTGAACAAAAAGGTATGTGTATATAGAGTGATCGTGTACAATTGGCGTCATCAGTGCGGGCAGATGCCCCATGTTTTTTGGCAAATACCCTGCTCGATGAGCCGATTGATCGTTGCTTGAGTAAGGAATAGGCGGTATTGTCCGCTATAGCGTAACCTCCGAGGAATGGTCTCTTGGAATAGTGTGCGGGAAAGGATAGGACTGCTTTGGATGTTGTCCTCGTACGAGTAGCAAAGAATGGTTCATCGACTCCAGTCCCCTTAATGCGTGATCGCACTTTGGTAGGACGTCTTGATGATTGTCACATCCGTGTTCCAATTGCGGGGATCTCTCGCAAACATTGCGAAATTGTTGTCAATGATGGCGCGATAGTTGTAAACGATCTCGGATCAAGCAACGGAACATATGTCAACCAAGATCGAGTGCAGTCTCAACCTGTTTCTGCGGGGGATCTGATTTCATTTGGTGGATTGGTGTTCCTAGTCACAGTTAACGGCGAACCGGGTGATATTGACGCTGAGATGATGTTTGAAGATGGAATCCCAGAGAGTGATGAAACTCCTGTTGTCGCACAGCAAACTGCTCCTGCAGCTGCAAAGCCGCAGGCTACAGTCTCAGAACCAGAACCACAGATGGCATCAATCAGCAACTCAAATGATGACTCAAGCATGATGGACTTTGAGTTTGATTTCGATGACGAAGACGATCAGCCACCGCTTTAAAGATTACAACTGATTAAATTAAAAGCACCAACGAACTCGTTGGTGCTTTTTTATGATCTTTGTTTGTAGCAGTTTATGACTTCGAAGAATCTTGTTTCGGAGTCTGCGGAGCAGGTTTATTGCTGGGTACACGGATATTGGTGCCACAAGTTTTGCAGCGAACCGTTTTTCCCCTCGCCATCTCAGGGATAGAGAGTACCTTTCGACAGGTAAGGTTGGGGCACATAATTCGGACCATGTTCTGGTCGGACATAACCATCTCCTATTTGTTTACACTGCTATATCGGGCGATTCAACTTACGACTAGATGGGAACATCTTGAGAATCTGAGACACAACCTGATCTAATCATCACAAAGGTCCCAATTCTGAGCATCCATCGAAGTGCCCTTGGCGCTTTGGGGGCTATGGTTGTACCGATAATCATCTAAGACGGAACCAAACGGAGATAGTAGATCATGTCTACCTGCACGAAGAATGCGTCGGCGGTTGTTGGGCTCCAGTGGGGCGACGAAGGCAAAGGCAAACTTGTTGATTTGCTTGCTCCTCAGTTTGATGCAGTCGTTCGATATAACGGGGGTGCAAACGCGGGTCACTCTGTGGTAGTTGCGGGTGAGCGCTATTCGCTTCATCTAGTACCTTCGGGGATCCTATCTCCCGGAGTCTTTGCGATCGTGGGAAACGGTGTCGTAGTTGATCCAGAGCGATTACTTGAAGAAGTTGACACACTTGAGAGCAGGGGAGTGGATACATCCAAACTCGTTGTATCTGATCGCGCTCATGTTGTTATGCCTTATCACAAGGAAGAGGATGCTCTTCGTGAAGAACTCCTAAGCAGCTCAGGAGTTGGAGAAAAAACCGAGAGTAGCGGCGTCATCGCAGCGATCGGTACTACCAAGCGAGGTATCGGTCCTGCATATGCAGACAAAGTTCAAAGAGCGACGGCAATTCGGGTTGGAGATCTGCTTCGCCCTGAGATCCTTCGTGAAAAGCTTGAGATGATTTGCTCAATGAAGAACGCAATATTTGCGGCGTTCCGTCCATGTGGGACCACATGCTTTGATCCCGATGAGATCACTGAGAAAATGGTTGAACTCGGATCGCGGCTCAAACCCATGATTCAGGATACTGCGTATCTATTAGACGATGTGCGAAACGATGGAGGCACAATTCTCTTCGAAGGTGCTAACGCGACAATGTTGGATGTTGATCATGGAACATTCCCTTATGTGACAAGCTCGAATTCTTCTGCATTGGGGATGGGTCCTGGGACGGGTGTTCCGCCTCAAGCAATTGGGCGCATCATTGGTGTCGTAAAAGCTTACAGCACTCGCGTGGGTGGGGGACCAATGCCGACTGAGCTCTTCGACGAAGTCGGCGATGCGATCAGAGTCAGAGGCCGAGAGTTTGGTACAACGACTGGCCGTCCACGTCGTGTTGGTTGGCTCGATCTAGTCGCACTCAAGTATGCCGCAATGATTTCTGGTGCGACAGAACTTTGTATTACCTTGCTCGATGTATTGAGCGGTGAAGAAGAACTCAAGCTCGCAGTAGGGTATGACATGCCCAATGGTCGAGTCGATCGGTTTGTTGCAGATGGGTACGCACTCGCGGACGCTGAACCTGTGTATGAAACGATGTCTGGTTTTTCCCAAGATATTACTGGGGTAAGACAATTTGATGAACTTCCCGCTGAAGCGAAGGCGTATATCAAACGCATCGAGGAGTTTGTAGGAGTCCGTGTTGGGATTGTGTCTGTAGGACCTGATCGTGAGCAGACCATCATTCGAGACTGAGCAGGTAATCTATGAATAGTTCCGAGCGAAATGAAGTGGACGATCGAGATAGTGTGTCATCTGAATCCACGGATTTGCATATAGATTTGCCTTTTAACGATGCTCAAGCAATTGCTCGATACGAGCAAATTCATAATAAATTCCCAGGTTCAAAGCCTGAGATTCTTTTGAGTGATGTTCATCCTTCAAAGATTCCTACACATGTTGCGGTGATTATGGACGGCAACGGTAGATGGGCGCAAGAACGAGGATTCCCCAGGGTCTTCGGACACAGGAATGGGACAGCGAGTGTCCGAACTGCAATCGAGACCTGTTCGAAAATTGGTGTTGAAGTGCTCACTCTGTATTCGTTTAGTTCTGAAAATTGGGCGAGGCCGAGTGAAGAAGTTGAAGCATTGATGGAGTTGTGTATTGCGTATTGTGATGGGCAACGTGACGATTTGCTCGAACACAATATCAAAGTGCGAGTCATCGGACGACGCGATGGAATGCCTGAACGAGTCATCGAATCATTACAAGCGCTTGAGGATACAACAAGCGGGTGTACAGGTTTAACCCTATGCCTTGCAATCAACTACGGTTCACGAGACGAGATCATTGATGGGATAAAATCGATTGCTCGACGGATCCAAAGCGGGGATCTCCAGATCGATGAGATTGATCATAATCTTGTGTCTTCGAGTCTGTACACAACAGGGTTGCCTGACCCTGACTTGCTTATCAGAACAGGTGGAGATTTGCGTGTCAGTAACTATCTGCTCTGGCAAATCAGTTATAGCGAGATCTTTGTGACTGATTGCTATTGGCCTGACTTTGGGGAAGAGCAGTGGATTGATGCGATAAAAACTTTCTCAGCTCGATCTCGCAGGTTCGGAGCACTCGATTCAGATGAATGTGAACAAGAAGCGACTTCTCAGAGCTAAGAATTGCGTGCATTTCATCAGTTTTGCTCCTATCCTCTGGCCGTGCTCAAATATCGATTAACATTTGGACCTCTACTAATCGTTCTCATCGGCGTCTTCGCTTGGTTAGACGAACTCATCGATGGGCTTGATGCACCTCAGTGGGTGGGCCGAGAGACTTTCCCACCAGGTGTAATTGTGTTTAGTGTGTTCGCACTACTGAGTGCGATGGGTTCGCGAGAAGTTGCAAGGATTTTCCGAGCAAAGCAGGTTCCCATCGGTACTGGTATAGCGATAATGATGGGGCTCCTCGGGCTAATTGTCATCGGATTTACCCCTGAAGGCGCAAGTGGTACGAGTGGGTTTGCAGCAGGGATCACTTCGATTGTGGTCGCATTTATTGTTGGAATGCTTTACGCAGTACGGTCCAAAGAAGTTGAAGGCGCGATCGCGATTGGATCTGGCACGCTCTTTATCCATGTATATATGGGTTTGATGCTCGGATTCTTTGTGCTTATTCGAAGAGAGCATTCAGTTTGGGTCCTTATCTGGATTCTTGCGATTGTAAAATCTTGTGACATCGGAGCTTTCTTTACTGGAACCACGATTGGGAAACACAAGCTGATTCCCTGGTTGAGTCCTGGGAAAACTTGGGAAGGACTCATCGGTGGGATGTTGACATCCGGAGGCGTTGCAATTGGGGGAGCGATTCTCCTTGAACGCGCTGGGATAGAAGTTCCTTCATTGATGGTGTCTGGATTTATGGGTGTCATCGCAGGCGGAGTGGGGCAATGCGGCGATTTAGCTGCAAGTTTGCTCAAGAGAGATGCAGGCGTGAAGGATGCTGGGAAGAGTTTGCCTGGGTTTGGAGGGGCGCTCGATATCATCGATTCACCCATTCTGGTTGCCCCTTTTGCATATTGGGTGCTTCAGGTGACACAAGATATCGTTTCAAATCCCACACTCGGCGGATAGTGGGCTAAACTATTACATGATCGAGACGCCTGCGCAGGAGAGATGCATGTCCGTGACGAATCAGTTGCTCGCTGTTTTTAGAGTTGATATTGAGATACAAGGTCTCCAGAGTAGACTCGAAGCAGCAGAACGTTTTTTAGGAGAGCAGACTCGCAAGCTTGCCGATCTTGGTGATCAAGCTGAATCGCTCCAGACTCAAATTCGTCAACTCAAAGCGACAACATCAAATGCTGAAGGCGAGAGCGCTCGCATTAAAGTGCATGTTGATGAGCTTCGCGAGAAGATGAATAATGCGAGTACAAACAAAGAATACAAAGCTCTGCTTTCTGAGGTAAACAATCTCAAGGAGCAACGCTCAGGACACGACGAACAAGCGATTGAAGGGCTCGAGAAGATCGAGCAACTCCAGGGCAAACTCGATGACCTTGAATCATCAAAGCTCGATCGTGATAAGGTTCGCGGAGTAGCAGAGTCAGATCGTCAGAATCGTGCGGATGATATCGCAGATAAACTTGCGGAGCTACGATCTAAGCGAAACCAACTCGTTGAAGATGTTCCAAAGCATGCGTTGACAATCTATCAAGAGCTTCTTGACAATAGAGGCGACGATGCGATGGCGCCACTCGAAATCGTTGATCGCAAGAGACACGAGTATGTATGTGGATCTTCAATGATGTCTGTACCTGTTGAAGTTGCAGCATCCTTGATGCAAGGAAAACTTACGATCTCACCCAACGATGGATGCATTTTGTATCTGACGGATGATGCTGAAGACGAGCTGTCAAAGGCATTCAAGAAGTAAACATAGTTCAACCTTTTGAAACATTAAACTAGCCGATGACAGGAGTCGTTGGCTTGTTTTCTATCATCTCATCTGAACTCATGAGTGGGAGTCCGAGATGCTTGCACGCTTTATTAGTGAGCATCCTCCCTCGCTTGGTTCTTGCGAGGTATCCAATCTGAAGTAAGTAGGGTTCGACTACATCTTCTAGGGTGCCTGAGTCTTCGTTGAGTGTCGCAGCAACTGCTTCGAGACCGACTGGGCCACCTTTGTAAATTGTTCTGATTGTCGATAAGTATGAACGATCTAGTTCGTCAAGTCCGAGATCATCGATGCCTTCAAGTTTGAGTGCACGATCAACAACTTGCTTGTCCACTATTCCATCAGCTCGAACTGCAGCGTAGTCACGAACTCGTCTGAGTAATCGATTCGCAATCCGGGGAGTCCCTCTTGATCGCGACGCGATTTGCCCATGTGAGTCATCATTTGGATGATTCATTGCGAGGAGTGAACTGGAGCGTTCAAGGATATGAATCAGTTCATTCTCTTGATAGTACTTGAGATGATGAGTGATCCCGAATCGTGATCGCATTGGAGATGAAAGTAATCCAGCTCTTGTTGTTGCTCCGATGAGTGTAAATGGAGCGCATTTGATTTGGACGGTACGTGCGTTCAATCCAGTATCTAGACAGATATCAATTTTGAAATCTTCCATTGCAGGATAGATGAACTCTTCTACTGCAATTGGGAGACGATGGATTTCATCGATAAAGAGAACATCGCCTGGTTGTAGACGAGTAAGAACAGCGACTAGATCTGTTCCCCGAGCGAGCGCGGGGCCTGATGTTGTATGTACCTTTGTGCCAAGCTCAGTCCCTATGACATGAGCAAGAGTTGTTTTTCCGAGTCCTGGAGGGCCGTGCAGGAGGATGTGCTCAAGATGTTCGCAAGTGTCGAGATCGGTTGCGTTCTTCTGTCTAGCTTTGACTGCTTCGATTGCGATTAACAATCGTTCGATGAGTTCAGATTGTCCAACATATTCATCTATTGATTGAGGACGCAATGCCCAGTTTGCGTGCTCTTCGATTGGAGTCGTAGTAGGTGAAATGATTCGATCGGTAGCCATATGTTAAGTATATCGAGTTAGAAGCGCCACGAGCGTGAAAAGTGAGTGTATATGCAGCGTTTGAGGAGAATCTGGTTGATATATAGAAGCCAAATGAAAAAGGGAAGTGTTTGCTTCCCTTTTCGTGAATGACAATGATCGGTGATCAGTTCGAAGCGGATGCAGTCTCTTCAATCTCTTCTGAGTCTTCTGATTGATCGAAGACATCACCTTCTCGTGGTAAAAGTCCAGGAGCATTAGCAAGGTTGTATGCGACGATTGCAGCATTTGTTGCGGATTGCATCAAATACTCTTCAATCGCAAGATCTAGACGATCGTTTTGGGTGTGCCAGCCGTAGCCATAATCTGCGCGACCTTCTTCGTCCCAGAAGAATCCTGGGACTCCGACTTTGTTGAATGCTGCGTGATCAGACCCACCGTGGGTTTCAATTTTCCCCCCGGTTGGACGAATGTTGACATTTAAGTATTCGCCATCAGTTTCTGAGTAGAACACATTGTTGACAGGCGCTGTTGCAGCTGCAAGGTAATCAACCATGAAGTCTGCCGCGGGGATCCCACCTTCGTAGTTTGTACCACCGTCATCGACGAATGCCGCAGAGATTTTGCTGAGTTCTTCTTCTGTAAGACTCTCAATGTATGCTTTCGATCCGAGGAGTCCTTGCTCTTCTCCTCCCCAAAGGGCAAATCGGATAGTTCTCTTTGGTTGCACTCCAGCAGCCATCAAGATTCGAGCTGCTTCGATTGTCACTGCGGTACCGGTTCCGTTGTCGGTGGTTCCCTGTGATCCTGGGCCGTCCCATGAGTCCATGTGAGCTGAGATTATGACTACTTCGTCAGGTTTTTCAGTTCCAGGGATCTCAGCGATGACATCGTAAACTGAGTATGGTCCTGCGAAGAGATTGTTCTGGAGATCGAACTCAACCTGGATATCCACACCCTCTGATGAACGTGAGGAAAGGTAGTCGTAATCGCTTTGACGAACATTAACTTCAACATCATCCGGATAGTCGGCGAGTTTACGCTCTCTCCAATCATTCGATGAAGTCGTCCAGACTCTTTCGTCTTTCGAACTAGATACGAAACCGTTCGGGTTCTCAGATAGGACTGCAGCCATCACGAGTTGTTTTGTTTCGTCTTCAGTAAGCTCTGTTTGGGCAGCGACACTTGATGCTTTGGAAAATGCAAGCGGGAACTCATTTCCAGATGCTGAGGTTGACAACCCCTTTGCTTCATCGTTGTCGATTGTCAACGAGATATTGGAAGTGCCCATGTCGTGTTTCCATTTGAATGAGATGGAATCGCCGTCTCTTGAAAACTCGGAGATAGGTCCACTTGAAAAGTTTTGAATATCCATTGATCCAATGGCTTCTTCACCGGTTTCGTCGAGTACGAATGTTGCAGGAACCATTGATCCGTGGTAATCAAAAGTCCCTTTCCAAGTGTTCGAATCAACATCTGTCATCGTTGTGTCTTGGGATGATTTTTCCATCATCCCTTTACGGATATCGTGGCGTTCGTCCATTCGTTCACGCATGAGGAATCCAGTCGAGCGGATTCCACCACGGCCTGCGTAGTTTGGCTGAAGAAGGACCCATGCGTTTGCATAGGCACCCTTGTTTGATTCATACTCGTCCATTGAACTTGGGAGATGAATCACTGAACCTGTGGTTGGTCCGTCAGTGCCTTTGGACCAAGCGAGAGTTGAGAACTCAAGTGAGCGAACCTCTCTGGGTTCTTGGCTTCTGCGACCAGATGCGAGCAAAACTCGTCCGCTTGATGGTCCACGATCAAATCGTGTTTCTACTTCACCCCATTTATGGAGATGTGAGTTGGACATTCCGAAAGATTCAAAGCGCTCGCGTGCCCATTTTTGAGATTCTTCGAGATGTGACGAACCGGTTAGTCTTGGGCCGAAAGTCTCACACATCTCTGTGAGTATTGCGAGTGCTTGGGTATTGTTTTTACCCTCTTCGATTATTGCTGCAATCGTTTCAGGGTCACCCATCTCTATCTGAGGGACAGGGACTTGTTGATCGTCGATCAAAGCAAATGATTGAGAGTTGAGTGATCCATCATCAGTAGTGTTGGAATCATCTGAGATGAGAGAAGTGCTGGTACATGCCGCAAGTGAGATACAGGTTCCAGCCATCATCGCGACAGCAAGGTTTGAGGAAAATCGCATTCAGAATGCTCCTTTGGGATTGATAGAGTACAGGCAAACACGAGTCGATCTATACAGAATCGAGCTTCGTGCGTTGCACAGAATCAGAAAATACAAAGAGAGTTTAGGGTATCGAGTGCATCGAATGTGGTAGTTTGCTTGAGAGTTTCGGACAGAAATCACCCTATTCGAGAGGTAGACCCTTCTTCTGCCAGAGGTTAATGAGCCGTTCAAGTTCAATCGGTTCCCATATTCGCTTGTTTGCTAAACGTACTCTGAGCAGTTTGCCGTCTTTGTCGTAGTAACTGACAGTGGGAGGGGAGTCATTCGAAGTTTTGGTGGTGACCGTAATCAGGTCAGGAGTATCTTCGGGTTTTTCTACTTCGTCTGTTCTAAGGGAAATTGTTCCAAGTGAACTGTTATATACATACGACGCGTATTCCCCGGGCTCTGCGTGTTGTGCGAGCATTGTACTGAATAGGTAGGATTGAGCTTGTGAGAGATATCCTTCGCCTTGAATTACAGGATGGGTTTTCGATGGAGGCGCATCTGATTGATCAAGGAGAATTACCATGCTTTTGTCTGATCGAGCTCCTGTGATCGTTGATGTTTGTTGGAAATCATCACTTCTCAACGACATCTTGATCGTCCAGGATTCTTCCTTTGTGTTTTCAGCCATGTAAAAAGTTGCTCTTGTATCTACACGGAAATCATCTTCGATTGCCATTGCATCGATTTGGACGAAGTACCCGAGTGAACGATCGTCTTCATTCCATGATCTTCTTGGTTTGTCGCTGAGTTCGCCTTTGAATCCGCCCCAGGATTTAATTTTTCGATATCCGTATTCTGTTGCATCCATTTCATCACCGGTCACGGCGGGAAGATAGAGTCGTTCCCAATGGTCTTTCTTACCGGTCATCGCAGATTGGTAATCCTCAACGGAACGAAGATCGAGGAATGCAAGTGTTGATTTAATCGCAGCTGCTCTGCGCACATCAGATTCGGTTGGGTTTCCTAAATCGATAGAACCAACAGAAGTTTCATAGAGTTCACGTGAGCGTTCAAAATCGTCATAGGTTGTCGTGAGATCAAAGATGATGAACTTGCGTGGTTGAACCTGAAAGATTGTCATCCCTCGAACAACATCAGGTTTGTTGTTGGCGCCTGGAATCCGCACATAAAACCGTTCACCAATCCAAGTGTTGATCTCTAGATTTCGATTTCTAGAAAGGACCTCTCCTGTTTTCGAACGAGAGAACATTGTGAGTTGGCCAATGATGTTCTCTGCGACTTGGGTAATCGTCAGATCAGGATCAGAAGTTTTCTGCTCCTTGATCATCATCACTCCGATTTGGCCTGGGAACCCTATTCCCATCGTGGAGTTGGTTGAGAAACTTGTTGTTTGAGTGATTGAACCCTCTGGAAGAAATATGTTGAGATCCAGAGCATCAATCCGGAAGGGTTTGCTTTCAAGTATCACCGCTGAGGGGTTTGCAACGGGGTTTATAGTTGAATCCGAGCTCTTTTGTGCATGGAGACTCTGTTGGATCCCCGCGATCAGGATGAATCCGCAGAGCAAAGTCCTCATTCGTTGGTGAATTGGGTTGAGTTGACGCGAAGAATCAGGTTGATTGGAGTTCATATCAAGATCTTTTCATTGACTAAGGGAATGCTACAGGGATTTCGTCGGCTTGATCGGTCTTTTGGGAAGAGAATGGAGTTCGTATTTGGCGTATTTTCTTGATATTGTCCTTTGAAAATCGGCTTATCGTCACGCTCTGGGTTTGACTACAGAATATGGATGTCTACGCTTCTCTTCCCGACTTGACGAGAACATCGTTGAGTTATGGATTCATCAGGCTTTTTCGCTTCTGCGATGATGAATGTAGGCATGGGTCTACATCGAACATGAGCGGGCTTTGGTGCTGTTTTAATAGACTTAGGAGAATTATCATGTCTATCAATAAAATTCGTATCCGTATGGAAGCTTATGATCATATCGCACTTGATGCTTCGGCACGCGAGATCGTTGATCATGCAAAACGCACCAATGCTAAAGTCAAGGGACCTGTTCCACTACCTACCCGTATTGAACGTTATACCGTTCTACGTGGGCCGTTCGTTGATAAAAAATCGCGTGAGCAGTTCGAAATCCGCACTCACAAGAGAATTATCGATATTCACGAGCCAAATAGCAGGACAGTTGAAGCGCTTAACCGCCTTGTAGTCCCAGCAGGCGTGTTTGTGAAGATTAAAGCCTAATCAAGTCATTTTCAAGGTCCTCCCATTATGGGGGGGCCTTATTTGTTAAGTAGATAAATAAGACAAGACTTCCTCTGCCTGTTGGTATGAAGCGGTTCCCGCCCGATGCGGGGATGAAGGAATGAACTATGACCGCACCAAGTAAAACATCACATCTTTTGGGTAAACAAGTAGGTATGACCCGTGTATATGACGAAAACGGGGTTTCATTTCCTGTGACCGTCATTCAGATCACTCCGAACACTGTTACTCAGGTTCGCACTCCTGAAGTTGACGGCTACAGTGCTGTTCAGATTGGTGCAGGCGATATTAAAGCTCGTAACTCAACTATGCCTTTGATTGGTCACGACGCAAAAGCGGGCGTTGCACCTCGCCGTAAGCATGTTGAATTCCGTGTTGAAGACGGACAAGAAAGCAACTGGGAACTCGGTCAAGAACTGACTGTAAGCGAGTTTTCAGATATCAAATATGTTGATGTCATCGGCACCAGCATTGGTAAGGGCTTTGCAGGTGGTATGAAGCGTTGGGGCTTTAAAGGGCAGCTCGCTTCTCATGGTGTTGAGCGTAAGCATCGTTCACCGGGTTCGATCGGTGGTCACGGTAACAACGCTGGTAAGTCTGGTCGCATTAAGAAGGGCAAAAAAATGGCTGGGCACATGGGTGCTCGTCGTATTACTGTTCGATCTTTGGATGTTGTTCGGATTGATACTGAAAACAACTTGATGCTTGTTAAGGGACCAATCCCAGGGCATACCAATAGCTGGGTTGAAGTTCGTCCAGCGACACGACTTTATCGCTCAAAAGCGTCAAAAGCGTGATTGAAAGTTGATCTTTGTATTTGGGCGGACAATAATCTCCGCTCAAAGGTTCAGTAGGTCGTTTTAAAAACGAAACCACTGATATGAATTTAGTCATTGTCCCCATCATGAAAATGAATGGGAGAGCAATGCCGAGTCAATCTTGTGTCTCTCAACGCAACTTAGTAAAACGAGTTGTGGCCCAAGCGGCGATATTGAGAACCGGGAGAGGCGTATTGGGCCGGGAGCGCACATGTGTGCGATTCTCGGGTGGTCCGAAAGGCGTTCGACGAGGTAAAGACCGATGGATGTCCCCGTTTTTTCAATGAGTGGTAAAGCTGCAGGCACAATGTCTGTAGATGAAATCGCACTCGGCGAAACAGTAAATGCAGATCTACTTAAGCAGGCGTTCGTGATGTATCACGCAAATCGCCGCCAGGGTTCTGCACGCTCAAAGAATCGTGCTCTTCTCGCGTACTCACGCAAGAAGATTTACAAGCAAAAAGGTACCGGGCACGCACGCCACGGTGATAAGAAATCTAACACGATGCGTGGTGGTGGGCATGCCCATCAGAAAACACGTACTCGCGAAGATTATCGCCAGGACATGCCGAAGAAGATGCGCCGTAAGGCAAATCGGAATGCTCTCCTTTGTAAGCTCCTTGATAATGAAGTTCGCGTAATCGACGGTTTGTCATTCGACACTGCTCGTACTCGAGACTTCATTTCATTCCTCGAAGCAATCAACGTTGATCGTGCATCACTTGTTGCTCTTTCAGGTGATGCTGAGAAGAGCAAGAATGCTCGTCTGAGTGCTCGAAACGTCGAAGGCGTTTCGCTGTGCCGGGCTGATCAGCTCAATGCATTTGAGATGCTTAACAATCGCTACTTGGTGATTGACAAAGCAGATCTCGAAGCATGGCTTGCAGGTCCAAGTTCACAAACAGGTAAAGCCGTAGGGGGTGCGAAGTGAAACTCGAACCACACTACATTCTGCGTAAACCATTGCTAACTGAAAAGAGCACTGGGCAGATGGAAAACGATAATGTGTACACCTTTGAAGTCGATCGTCGTGCAAGTAAGGACGATGTGAAGGCTGCAATCGAAAAGGCGTACGGGGTCAAGGTTGTGAAAGTAACTACACAAGTACGCAAGGGTGGTTCACGCCGCTTTAAGTACGGAAAAGTTGCGGATAACAGCTGGAAGCGTGCTGCTGTAAAGGTAGCTCAAGGGCAATCAATCGAGCTCTTCTGAGCCGGTTCGTAAGAAAGGACTGCAGATATGGCCATCCGTGTCTACAAACCAACCAGTGCGGGCCGTCGGAACGCTTCTGTTAACCTCAACGAAGAGGTAACAAAGAAGACTTCCGAGAAGAGCCTGTTGTCACCGCGTCCCCGTAAGGGCGGCCGTAACCATCAAGGTAAGATCACTGTTCGTGGTCGTGGTGGGGGTGCGAAACGCATGTACCGCCAGATCGACTTCAAGCGTCGTGATCGTGATGGGATCGAAGGAACTGTCATCGGAATCGAATACGATCCGAACCGTACCTGTCACATTGCACTCATTCAGTACGCTGATGGTGTGAAACGATACATTCTTGCTCCTGTTGGTTTGACCGACGGCGACAAGGTCATGTCATCATCAACCGAGTCAATCGAACCAACCTCAGGTTCAATGATGTCATTGCGATTCATTCCATCTGGTATGAATGTGCACTGCATCGAACTTCTTCCTGGTGCAGGCGGCAAACTCTGTCGTTCAGCGGGTTCGTCAGCTCGTCTTACCAATAAAGAGGGTAAGTACGCAACGTTGGTTATGCCATCAGGTGAAACCCGTCGAGTACTTATCGATTGCCGTGCGACTGTTGGTCAGGTTGGAAATACCGATCACCAGAACCGTCGTCTTGGCAAGGCTGGTATCAGCCGTCACTTGGGACGCCGTCCTAAGACTCGTGGTGTGGCGATGAGTCACCATGCTCACCCAATGGGTGGTGGTGATGGCCGCAGTAAAGGTGGTCGTGCACCTGTGAGTAAGTCTGGTACTTTCTCCAAGGGTGGCGGTACTCGTGACCGTAAGAAACCATCACAAGATTTGATCATCCGTCGCCGCAAGAGTAAGCGGTATGGGCAACTGAAGTAAGGCGAGGAGATACCCTATGGGACGCAGTCTTAAGAAGGGCCCGTACGTAGTCGAGAGCGTGTACCGAAAGGTCATGAAGCAGACTGAAGCGGGCGAGAACAAGCCAATCAAGACCTGGGCACGCTCGTGCACCATCGTTCCTGAGTTTGTGGGTTTCACATTCCAGGTTCACAACGGTCGGGCATTCTTGGATGTATTTGTAACTGAAGATATGGTTGGGCACAAGCTCGGCGAGTTCTCCATTACTCGTACATTCCGTGGTCATACGAACAAGAAGGAAGGCCTGAAATCGGGGCGTTGATCAGATTTTTATCTGGATCAAATGCCGCATCAGGGAAGGAATAAGCCGTGCGACTTCGAGCGAACGAACTAAAAACACGAGCAGCGGAAGCAGGAGTAAGCGTTGAACAGCTTACCGATGCAGTTACTCGGGATGGTCTGAGTGGTGCTAAAGCTGCTGCAGCTGTCAAAAATTGGATGGGTGGCAAATGCCAACCTAAATGTACCCGGAGTGATATCGAAGCAATGGCAACTGCAGTAGGTTGTCTTTCAAAGGATATTGCAAAGTTTACATCTGAAGTACGTAACCATCGTGGTAGTCCTAAAAAGGCGAAGCTGGTTGCAGATATGATCCGTGGCAAGAGTTTCGAGGATGCGAATAACATGCTCGAATACACGACGAAACGTGCCGCGGTCAACATTCAAAAAGCACTCAAAGCTGCTGCAGCGGATGCTGAACAACTTGGTGCAGATCCAAGCAGCGTTTTCGTGAGTGAAATCTGCGTCGATCGCGGTATGCACATCAAGCGTTTCCGTCCAAAGGATCGCGGCCGTGCTCATCCGATTCACAAACGCACCAGTCATATAACATTGTCTGTACAGGAGCGAAGCTAATGGGACAGAAATCACACCCATACGGATTTAGACTCGGTATTACCGAGGCACACCGCTCACGCTGGTATGCTCCAAAGGCTCTCTACGGTGAACTACTCGTTGAAGACGAGAAGATCCGTAGTTACCTCGATAACCGTTTGAACAAGACGCCACCAAATGCGTTTGTTTCAGACATCCACATCGAGCGTACACGAGAAGAACTCAAAGTCATCGTACGAACTGCTCGTCCAGGATTGGTCATTGGGCCTAAGGGTGCAGAAGTTGATCGTATGACTGAAGAGCTTCAGTACATGACAGGTCGTAAGGTTTCGATTTCGATTATCGAAATCCGTGAACCAGACATGGATGCACAGTTAGTTGCAGACAATGTTGCTGAACAACTCAAGAAGCGAATGGGTTTCCGTCGCTTAGTGAAGATGCGTACAGAAGCAGTTATGCAAGCTGGTGCAAAGGGTGTCAAGATCCAAATCGCTGGTCGTCTCGGTGGTGCAGAAATGTCCCGTCGTATGGATGTCCGTTTGGGTGCTTTACCACTCTCGACATTGCAAGCAAATATCAACTATGGGTTCGCTGAAAGTCTAACGACTTACGGCATCCTCGGTGTGAAAGTATGGATCTACAAGGGACCATACTCAAGCGAAGTAGAAGAAAACCAGTCCAACGCAGCAGGCGCGCAAGCTCGTGCCCGTGGTCGTCGGTAAGTAACGATTGATTTAGTAGGAAGGGATTGCAGTAATGCCTCCATATAAGATTCCAAAGCGTGTGAAGCATCGCAAAGAGTTCCGTCGTGTGCGAGATCGCAACCGGAAAGCAACCAAGGGTAATTATGTTGCTTTTGGTGAGTTCGGACTTCAGGCGCTCGAAGGTTGCTGGTTAAAGAGCAACTGTATTGAAGCCGGTCGTGTAACTTGTCAGCACTTCCTCAAGCGTGAAGGCAAGTTGTTCATCCGAGTTTTCCCGGATAAGCCAATCTCGAAGAAGCCACTCGAAACTCGAATGGGTAAGGGTAAGGCAGATGTGGATTACTGGGCAGCTCGCGTGAAACCAGGAACGGTTTTGTATGAGTTAGCTGGCGTGAGTGAAGCACGTGCGCGTGGTGCGTTCTTCCGGGTCGCGATGAAAATGCCAATCCGATGCAGAATGATCGGGCGGCGTGTAGAAGCTTAAAGCTTGATAAGAAGGAGCTCGCGATGACCGGTACTGAAGTACGCAAACTCAATGACGAAGAAATAACCGTTGAACTTGGCAACCTGCGTGGCAAGTTGCTCGCTCTCAAAAACAAGAGTGTGAGCGAGAAGATCGAAGATACTACTCAGTTCAGCAAAATCCGCAAGGATGTTGCAAGATTGCTAACCGAGCAGACAGCAAGGGCAGCAGGATAAAGCCGAGAGGCGTTTCTGATTAGGGCAATCGGACATGCGATTGACCTGGAGATAACCATGAGCGATAACGAGAACAAAGGTGCAAAGATTGGCGTAGTAGAAACTGACGCTCGGGATAAATCCCGTAAGGTCGTCATTCACTACAAATCAAAGCATCCTAAGTATGGCAAGTATGTGAGCAAGCGAACCGTATTGCATGTTCATGATGAAAAGAACGAATCACATGTTGGTGATGTTGTGGAAATCGTTCAATGCAAACCGGTCTCAAAGACCAAGAGCTGGACGCTCTCACGCATTGTCGAACAACGAAGTATGTGACGAGTGATTGTTGATCGATACTCTCTGAGCATGATCAGCAACAGCAAAGTGTAAATATCCCGATTGATACCAATCGAGTGTAATAAGGCGGATGAGCTATGCTCCAACAAGAATCCAGATGTGAAGTAGCGGATAACTCCGGCGGTAAAATCGCTTATGTTATTCGTGTGTACGGCGGCTCAACAAGCCGTGGCGGACTGACCCGCAAGCAGGCACATATCGGTGACAAGGTTATGGTCTCTATCAAGAAGGCTCTTCCTGGTTCTGATGTGAAGACCGGCGAAATGTACAAAGCGGTTGTCGTTCGTGTTGCTCGCAACATCCGCCGCAAAGACGGATCTTACGTGAAGTTTGATTCCTCAGCAGTTGTACTCATTAACGATGATGGTAACCCAAAGGGTACACGGATCTTTGGTCCTGTTGCCCGTGAACTTCGCGAGAAGAACTACATGAAAATCGTCTCGCTTGCACCGGAGGTTGTGTGATGCCCAAGCATGTAAGAAAAGGTGATACAGTCATCGTAACCTCAGGCGATCACAAAGGTGTAACCGGCGAGATTACTGATGTCATCACAAAATCGGATCAAGTAATTGTCAAAGGTGTAAACCTTCGGACTAAGCACATCCGTCCAACACAGATCAACCCACAAGGTGGAATCGTCTCAATCGAGGCGCCAATCCACATCTCAAAGGTAAGTCCTGTTGTTGATGGTAAACCAACACGAGTTCGATTCGAAACTGCTACAGATGGTAGCAAAAATCGTGTCGCAGTTCGCAACGGCAAGTCTCTCGGACAAGTGAGTGGCACCAAAGGTTGATTGAATAAGAATTAGGTTGTGTTTCGGATGGAAACCGATCACGAAATCCATGCCCCTAGGGCAGAGTGGAAGACCGAGTTATGGCGAAGAAAATAACATACGACGAAGCGACACTCGCAGAGGCTATGAAGCCTCAGCCATCGCGTTTGAAGCAAAAATTTGTCGAAGAAGTGTGTCCAAAGCTTAAAGGCGAGTTCGGCGTTGAAAATGCCATGGCGATGCCAAAGCTTGAAAAAATCACTGTCAATGTGAATGTTGGCCGTCATCTCGACGGAACCAAGATTCCTGCAAATGTGCGTGACACAGTAATCCATACACTCACCACAATCACTGGTCAAAAACCAATGATGATTCGTGCGAAGAAAAGTGTTTCGAACTTTAAGGTTCGTGAAGGTTACGAGACAGCGTACAAAGTGACTCTTCGTCGCGATCGTATGTGGCACTTCGCAGATCGTTTGATGAACTTGACCACACCTCGTATCAAGGACTTCCGTGGTCTGAGTGATAAATCATTCGACCGTCAAGGAAGTTACTCAATGGGATTAACAGAGCAAGGTGTTTTCCCTGAGATCAACATGGCTGAGCAGAACTTCACCCATGGTATGAATATCAACTTTAGCTTCAGTAACTCGAACAAGGAAATGAGCCGATTTGTGCTCGCCGAACTCGGGATGCCTTTCAAGAAGCCAACTAAAGGTAAGAAGAAGTAAACAACGCCAAAGCACCTGGCATCATGTTCAGGCATGTTCAAGATCAGGTTGAAGGAATAGAAATATGGCAACCAAAGCTCAAGTCGCGAAAAGCAAAAAAACTCCAAAGTACTCATCTCGTCTAGTACGCAGATGTGAACTGACCGGACGATCACGGAGCGTTTACCGTAAGTTCCGTATCAGCCGAATCATGCTCAGAAAGCTTGCACTCGAAGGCAAGATCCCAGGCATGCGTAAAGCAAGTTGGTAAAAAAGAAGTTCTAGTAGAGTACAGATACGAACGAATATACCCCGCGGCGTGATAGTGAATGCCGCATAGTAAACAGGACAAAGGTAGGTTCCTATGTCAATCAGTGATCCAGTCGCAGACATGCTAACTCGAATTCGCAACGCAACGCGAAACCGTTCGAAGAGCGTTGTTGTGCTCAATAACAAAATTTGCCAAGGCGTTGCGAAGACTCTTCAGACTGAAGGCTACATCAATGGCTTTGAAGTTGTTGAAGACAACAAGCAGGGCACGATTCATGTAGATCTCAAGTATGGTCCACGTGGTGAAGCTTTGATCCACGAGATCAAGAGAATGAGCAAGCCAGGATGCCGTGTTTACCGTCAGGTAGACAACATCCCATCACCAATGCAAGGCTTGGGAATCTCGATCGTTTCCACCAACAAGGGTGTACTGTCGGATCGTCAATGTAGAGAAGAACGCGTCGGTGGCGAGTTGCTCTGTACCGTACTGTAAGTATTTCATCGTGCATTCTTGCACTTAACCAAGATTGGAATCCCCGATTCCCAACAGAATCGGATGAGAAACACAATCTGAAAGGAACGCGATATGTCGCGGATCGGTAAAAAACCTATATCAGTACCAGGCAATGTCAAGGTTAATCTTGACGGCCAAACAATCTCTATCGAGGGACCGAAAGGAAATCTATCCTACGAGTTCCGTCCAGAGGTTGATGTTACTTGGGATGATTCTGCGAAGAGCATCTCTGTGAGCATGGACGAAGCATTGATTGCTAAGAAGCGTTCAAACGGTGCATACTGGGGTACAACTCGTTCATTGATCAATAACATGATCGAGGGTGTCTCCAAAGGGTACGAGAAGAAGCTTCAAGTTGTTGGTGTTGGTTGGACTGCAACTGTCAGTGGAACCAACTTGGCTCTTAAAGTTGGGTATGCCAACACGATTCAGATGCCTATCCCAACTGGTTTGAGTGTGACTGCTGAGAAGCAAATGATCACAATCACTGGAGCAGATAAGCAAGCAGTTGGACACTTTGCTGCTTCTACAAGAGCAAAGCGGAAGCCTGAACCTTACAACGGTAAGGGTATTAAGTATCTTGAAGAAGTGATCCAGCGTAAGCAGGGTAAGGCGTTCGGTAAATAATATTTGAGCAACTCGTAGGGCGGGTAAGCCGCCACGAGAGGTATGAACAATGAACAAGAATAAACAAAAAGATATTCGCAGATCACGTCGTCGGATCGGAATCCGCAAGCGTGTATCGGGTACACCTACCCGTCCTCGCCTAGCGATCTACCGTTCACTCAATCATGTGTACGCACAAGTGATTGATGACATGGCGGGCACAACCTTGTGTAGTGCATCAAGCCAAGACAAGGCTGCGAAAATTGATGGTACATCTGGCAATGTGAAGTCCGCCGAATCAGTCGGTACTTTGCTTGCCGAGCGGGCCAAAGCGGCAGGAGTCACAAATGTGGTCTTCGATCGCGGCGGATTCAAGTTCCATGGACGCATCAAGGCGTTTGCAGACGCGGCCCGCAAGGGTGGTCTTGAGTTCTAATCAGACCCATTCCTGAAAGAGACAGCAACAATGGCTGAAATCCTCGACGATAATACGAATCTAGAATCCCATACCGTTGGTATTTACCGAACTGCTGCGACCGTCAAGGGTGGTCGCCGATTCAGTTTCGGTGCACTCGTTGTGATCGGTGATCGCAAGGGTAAGGTTGGATATGGCTACGCTAAGTCAACCGAAGTACCAACTGCAATCGAAAAAGCACAGAAGTACGCGAAACGCAAGCTCACTTCAGTTCCAATGGCGGGGACTACCCTTCCACACGAAATCGAAGGCAAAGCATGTGCAAGTAAAGTACGCCTGATGCCAGCGTCACCAGGTACTGGTGTTGTTGCAGGCGGTACAGTTCGCGCAGTTCTCGAAATCGCAGGGATCACTGACTGTTTAACCAAGTGTACAGGATCAACGAGCAAGCTCAATACAGTGAAAGCTGTGATTGACGGTCTCGGTCGACTCCGCACGAGAGAACAGATCGCTGAACTCAGAGGCGTAGAGATTACCACAACTGATATCGAACAACGCATTGAACGCGGTAACAAGTTCATGCCTTCGATTAACGAGAATATTGAGAAGATGGCAGCTCCTGTCAACACTATCGGCCAAGATCGTGGTCGTGGTGGACGCGGCGGACGCGGTGGTAGTGGTGGAGGCCGCGGCGGACGCAATGGCGGACGCGGTGGTGCACCAGCTGAAGCTCCTGCAGCGGAAGCAAAGCCAACAGAAGCAAAGAGCTAATCAACTCACACGAATAGGCAACAGTTCCCGGGAGTAACCGGCCATGATGATTCACGAAGTGACCGCGATTGCGGGCAAGTACAAACAACGTAAGCGCATCGGACGAGGCGTTGGTTCAGGTAACGGCAAGACCGCTGGTCGTGGTATGAAGGGTGCTGGTGCAAGAACCGGTCATTCCAAGCTCTATCAGTTCGAAGGTGGTCAAATGCCATTCTTCCGCCGTATGCCAAAGTTTGGTTTTACCAATGCGAACTTCAAAACAAAGTTCTGGACAGTCAACCTTGGAGCGATTACTGCTCATGCTGACTTCAAGAACGGCGGCGAAGTCAACCACGAAACATTGATCAAAGCTGGCCTTGTTCGCGATACATCGAGAGATCTAAAGATCCTCGGCGGTCTCGAAGATGGTCAAGACAAGCTCAATGTGAAGCTCGATGTCAAAACTAATCGCGTAACAGATTCTGCTCGTAAACTGATTGTTGATGCGGGTGGTTCGGTTCATGAGTCAGGTACTCGTCGTGATCGTGTTCGCGGGGTTGATCGCAACTCTGATGATCGTTCACCGAAGAACCTCACTAAGAAGCTTAAGAATCAGGATTGGCATCGCAAGCGTGAGGAAGCATTCGCTCGCGGCGAAGTTATCAAGCAAAAATGATCAAGTTGTTCACTGAACCAACTTGATAGAAATCAGACGCCGCGATCGATTGTTTGAATCTAGGGTTACTATGATCCCGGATACAGAAATCGATCGCGGCGTTTCTCGAATATTCCGGGTCAATTGATTTGTAGGACCCCAACGCAGGGTCATCCCTGCGTGAATCGGAGCTTGTACACGATGTTTTTTAAGACACTCGCGAATGTATTTCGGATCGAAGAACTCCGGAACAAAATCCTATTCACGCTTGCGATGCTTGCCGTGTATCGGATTGGTTTCTGGATTCCTGTACCTGGTGTAGATCAGAGTGCACTCTCGGAGTTCTTCCAAGCTCAAGCAGCTGCAGGCGGCGCTGCGGGTAAGGTCATGCAATATGTAGCGATCTTCTCAGGTGGTTCATTCGGACAATCAACGATCTTTGGTCTGGGCATTATGCCTTACATTACTGCGTCGATTGTGTTCCAGTTGTTCGGGTCAGTCTCGCCTCAACTTAAGAAGCTCAAAGAAGAAGGTCCTACAGGACAAACCAAAATCCAAGAATGGACAAGGTATGTAACCGTTGGACTTTGTATTGTCCAAGCAGTTGGTTGGTTGACATATATTTCCAAATCTGGACTTGTCTATTCACAATGGGCAAACAATCCACTTTGGTGGGTCATGGGTATCGCGACTCTGACAGCGGGTACGATCTTCTTGATGTGGTTGGGTGAACAGATTGATAGATTCGGAATTGGTAATGGTGTTTCACTCATTATTATGGGTGGTATCCTGACTGGTATGCCTGGTGCGATTTCGAGTTTGATCAGTGGTTTCGATCCACAGGACCCGAATAAGATGGGTTGGATGGGTTTGATCCTTCTCATCAGTTTGTTCGTGATGGTTGTCGCAGGTTCAGTTCTGCTCACTGTTGCTCAACGAAGAATTCCAGTTCAACAAGCGAAGCATTCTCGAGGTAAACGAGTCTTCGGGGGTCAAAAAAGCTACCTTCCACTGCGTGTAAATCACGGCGGTGTGATGCCGATTATCTTCGCGAGTTCGTTGATGATCTTCCCATCAGTTGTGTTTGGATTCCTCGCAGACTCAGCGCAAGCATCTGGCAACAATGTGGGATGGTACTACGACTCAATCCAATGGTTGAGTTCTAGTTTCCAGATGGGACAGTATCCATACATTCTGCTCTATATTGGAATGGTTTACTTCTTCAGTTACTTCTGGATTACAGTCCAGTTCAATCCTGAGGAAATGAGTAAACAGCTTCGAGATCATGGTTCGTTCATTCCGGGTCTTCGTCCTGGACCCCGAACTGCTGAATACCTCGAAGCTGTGATGGAAAGAATTACTTATGTCGGTGCAGCGTTCCTATCAGTGATCGCAGTCCTGCCGATGGTCGCGAGTTCCAAACTTGGGATTGACTTTACAGTCTCGCAGTTCTTGGGTGGTACCGGATTGTTGATTGTGGTTTCTGTTGCTCTTGACTTCCTACAACGAGTCGAAGCAAACCTACTCATGAGAAACTATGACGGGTTTATGGGGAACGCTGCGGATACTAAATAATCTTCTCCTTTCACATATCAAAGGGTGAGTGGTCATCTGGCTGGTAGAAGTTGGGGTAGTAAAAATGAGTATTCGATTAAAATATGAGCATCCAAAGCTCTAAAAATTGGAGAAAATCGATCCACAGCGTAGTTCTGGGGGTCAATTAAAGAGATTAATTCGTGGATGATGCCTATCATCCACGCCCCGAAAATGCGGTTTGCAAATTCGGGTTGGTAATGGAAGTATCAGATGGCCGCAAGAGCGGCAGGAGAGTTGTGATGAAGGTTTCATCCAGCGTAAAGCGCCGCTCAAAGGATTGCCAGATCGTTCGTCGAAAAGGCAAAGTCTTTGTAATCAATAAGAAGAATCCACGCTTTAAGCAGCGTCAAGGCTAATTGCCCTGTTGTCGTTCGACAAATGGATTGTAAAGTGTAAGTAAACGCACACGCCAGATAAATGTGTGCAACGAATACAAGTACCGGGGTGAACCCGGTGACAGGAGCGAAGCAGTGCCCCGTATCGCAGGTGTTGACATTCCCGATCGTAAGAAGATCTACTACTCATTGCAGTACATCCATGGGATTGGTCCCAAGTTTGCCGCAGAGATTCTTGCAGAAGCAAAGATCAATCCAGAAACCCGCGCAAGCGAGTTGAGTGAAACAGAAGTTTCAAACCTCAACACAATTGTCGACGGTTCATACCTCGTAGAGGGTGGTCTTCGTCGTCAAGTGCAACAGAACATTCAGCGTTTGCGCGAAATTCGCTCATACCGAGGTGCTCGTCATCGTGCTGGTCTTCCAACACGCGGTCAACGAACACGCTGTAATGCTCGTACTCGTAAGGGTCGTGCGAAGACTGTTGCTGGTAAGAAGGGCGTTAAAGGATAACTTCCTGTTAATCATCGACACAACATTGTTTCAATGTTTGAGTCCGTGTTAAACAGGTTTAGAACAAGTTTATACATAATCGCAAGGTTCCAGCTTTGAGCATTGAACGCTCAAAGAAATGTGGAACCGATAGGAGCGAAGATCAATGGCGAAGAAGCAGAAGAAAATTCGTAAGGGTGTAGTACGCGGTGTTGCTCATATTAAAGCAACTCACAACAATACATTGATTACCGTTACTGATACCAATGGCGAAACTCTCGCTTGGGACTCAGCAGGAACCATCGGTTTTAAAGGTGCTCGTAAATCCACACCGTTCGCAGCGACAAGAGCTGGTGAACAATGCGGCCAAAAGGTACGCAAAATGGGGATGAACGAAATCGAAGTCAAGATCACTGGCGCTGGCGCTGGTCGTGAAAACGCAGTATCAGGACTTGCATCAACCGGTTTGAGAGTGACTGCGATCGAAGATCACACTCCTGTTCCTCACAATGGTTGCCGCCCTTCGAAGAAACGTCGCGTGTAATAAACATTTGCACCTCACACATTCATGTGCGGGGTGTTTTTCGTAAGTGGTTTGAAGATCTATTTGTTTGCTTCTAACCCAGTAAGAATAAGTAGTACCTTTTTCGAATAGAAAGATCATTGTTGTTGGCAGGGCAATGAATCTGTGAATCGATCAAAGGTGAAAGTAAAGATCATACGGCGATTCCAGAATCGTCCTGCCTAGGAGAATCATCATGCGAGTCCGCTGGCGTGGTTTAGAGTTACCATCAAAGGTTGTTCCCGATCCTAAGTTTACCGACGATACATTCGGTCGGTTATCTGTTGAACCATTCGAACGAGGAATGGGTACAACAATCGGGAACTCGCTCCGTCGTATTTTGCTCTCGTCGCTCGAAGGTGCTTCGGTTACCGCGATCAAGATCAAAGGCGTAGAGCACGAGTTCACAAGTCTCCCAGGTGTTCTTGAAGACACCACTGACATTGTTCTCAACATTAAGAACTTGATTGTAAAACTCGAAGGTGATGAGCCTCGTGTTATGAAGCTCGCAGCTCAGGGACCTGGTGAAGTCACTGCTGATCTGATCGAAGCTGACACCAACATTACAATCGTGAACAAAGACTTAGTCATTGCAACACTGACAGAAGAGATCCCATTCGAGATGGAGATCCATGTCGGTAAAGGCCGTGGATATGTTCCTGCTTCTGAGCAATACGGTCGCAACGAAGATCAAGAGATCGGTGTCATCCCAGTTGACGCGATCTACTCACCTGTTCAGCGTGTTCGTTACCATGTGGAAGACACTCGCGTTGGTATGAAAACCAACTACGACAAGCTGACCATGGAAATCTGGACTGACGGTACTGTCACTCCAGAAATGGCGCTTGTTGAAGGTGCCAAGATCATGCGTAAGCATCTCAACCCATTCGTTCAATACTTCAATATTGGAGAAGAGCGAGTTTCAGAGAATGCTGCAGCGGCTGCAGGAGTCGACGAAGAGTTGATCCGCAAGCTCAACATGCCTATCGAGCAACTCGATCTTTCTGTTCGTGCATCCAACTGTTTGGAATCCGCACGGATTGATACTGTTGCACAACTCGTTACGAAATCAGAGCCTGAGCTTCTCAAGCTTCGCTCATTCGGACGAACCTCATTGCGTGAAGTGAAGCGAAAGCTTCTTGATATTGATTTGGACCTCGGTGTTGAACTCCCAGAAGGATACAACGCTTCAGGTGGAATGCACTAAACCGATTTCGATCAGTTGATCGATCTCGGAGAGATTTTAAGTACTTTGATGCTGTGAAGCATCATACATGAAGGGATAAAGCCATGCGTCATCGGAAAGCCGGCTTTAAGTTAGGAAGAACTACTGCTCACCGCGAAGCGATGCTTCGGAATATGGCTGCAAGCCTCTTTGAGCATGGTCAAATTACAACAACGATTCCTAAAGCAAAGGCTTTGCAACCGTTCGTTGAGAAGATCGTAACCAAGGCAAAGCGTGGCGATATGCACGCACGCCGTCGCGTGATCTCAATGCTCGGGCGTGACCGCAACGCTTTCGCGTGGTCATACATCGCAAAGAATGCAACTGAGCAACAACGAGAATCAGTTGAAGAACAACGCGAGTTTGTCGAAGGATTCTTCGATATCCCTGATGTTGATTCGATCGAACGCAACCGTTACGGTGAACTCCGTAAAGCTCCAAAGCTTGTGCGCCATATCTTTGAGAATGTTGCACCACGCTTTGAAGATCGCGCTGGCGGATACACCCGTATCGTGCGTCTTGGTCGTCACCGTCTCGGTGATGGTACAGAGTTGTGTGTGATTCAGTTTGTAGGTAACGAAGAAGGACCAGAAATCGGTGGACATCCATCAGGTCGTCGTCGCCAAGCGGACAAGCGAACTGCGTTTGCTGCAAAGCTTCGTAAGGAAACTACAAAGGCTGAAACACCTGCTGCTGAAGCAAATGAAGATTCCTCTGACGAGTAATCTACATGTAGATTTAAAAACTATATCAAACCTCGCCGAGATTCTTGGCGAGGTTTTTTGTGTCTATTAGAATATGAACGAGAATTTTTTTAGAAGTTGTAAACTTCAAACATACGACAGAGCGAGATGGAACTATAATTCATTATGCTTAATGCACTCAACGAAATTGAATCGGCAGGACTCACTGAACTTGCATCAATCGAAGACGCTCCAAGTTTGGAATCGTGGCGTGTCTCGTACATTGGAACCAAAGGAAAGATTCGCGGCGTGATGCCGATGATGAAGGATGTTTCCAAAGAAGACAAAGCAGCTGTTGGTAAACGACTCAATGAAGTGAAAACTGCTCTTGAATCTGGATTCAAAGAGAAACAGTCTTCACTCAAAGGTGGAGCTCAAGCGGGATCTACCGGACCAAGTATTGATCTCACTGAACCTGGGATTATCGACAGTCACACTTTGGGCCGCGAGCACATCATCACACGTGTTCGAGGAGAGTTAGTAGAGATTTTTGCACGACTTGGATTTGAAGTCGCTCAGGGCCCTGAACTCGAAGATGAAGATCACAACTTTACAAAACTCAATATCCCAGCTGCGCACCCCGCGCGTGATCCGATTGATAACTTCTATGTTGATGATCCGAGTAAAGTGGACACGCCTCGCATGTTGCGGAGTCAAACTTCGACTGTCCAAATCCGCACGATGGAAGATGCTGCTGCGAAAGGTTGGGGGCCGCCTATCAAGATCGTATCTCCTGGACGAGTTTATCGCCCGGACACTGTTGATGCAACGCACAGTTTTATGTTCCATCAGATCGAGGGTTTGTACATCGATCGTGATGTATCAATGTCGGATTTGATGAGTACATTACTTCAGTTTGCTCGTGCATACTTTGGAGAAGACGCTGATGTGCGATTGCGCCCGAGCTTCTTCCCGTTTACGGAACCAAGTGCAGAGTTTGATATGATGATTGCGCTCAAGCCTGGTTCTGAGCCATCCTGGATTGAACTCGGTGGTTGCGGAATGGTAGATCCTAATGTGCTTACAGCTTGTGGGATTGATCCTGAAGAGTGGACAGGGTTTGCGTTTGGATTCGGAATTGAACGAATCGCAATGGGAAAGTATGGAATCCCCGACATTCGAATGCTGTTTGAGAATGATGTGCGATTCTTACAACGGGTCTAGCAATATCAATGTATAATTCTTCTCTAGGAAGGGGTATTTGATGGATTACGATCAACAAGAAACACAGACACACGAGAACGATCAATGGGATCCGATTGATTTAGAGCAGCTCCCCAAATGGCCAAAGGTCATTGGGGTGATCAGTATTGTTATCGCTTCGTTGGGATTAACTTGCGGCGGGATTGGGCTTGCAATGGCACCGCTCGCTCCCAAGTTTATGGAAGCTGCATTAGAAGGGGATCCAGTCCCTTATGGGATGACTGTAACAGCGACCGATTTCATAATCGGCGGCACAGGTTTGCTCTTGAGCACTCTGTTACTCTTCTCTGGTATTGCTGCAGTTACACGCAGGCCGGTGACTCGTCCAATGCATTTAACATATGCAATGATTGCTATTCCAATCACAATTTGGAGTATGTTGAATCAGTTTAATAAAGCGGCACTCAACGAACAATGGGCGAAGGATTTTCCAAACAACCCGATGGCCGCCGGGATGGACCCTTCACAAAACCCTGCTTCTCAGATTGGGTTGATTGTTGGATTGACACTCGGGATAGGATTAGGAGTTGGGATTCCTCTGTTCTACTTAATCTGGTTCGGATTGATAAAGACGAAGCCTGAGCAAATTACAGGCGGCGATGAAGGCATCTATTGAGTGCATTCATTTTCACAGTTCAGTACGAACAGTAATCTGATACCAATATCAAATTAAAAAACACCCCTTCGCGGGGTGTTTTTTCATGAAATCATCATTGAGTATTAGGGGCAACCTGCTGCAAACTCACTTAGGAAATCAGAAACATCGAAGAAGTTAAACTGTCCGTCGCCGTTGAAGTCAGCTGCCGGGTCATTTGCTGAGAATGAGCTCAAGAATGCAGAAACATCGAAGAAGTTTAATGCGCCATCGCCATTGATATCTGCCGCACACAATCCTGTATCAAGAAACACAGATTCATTGAGGATTCGAGCATTTCCAGAATCCTCGATTGCAACAACGGTCACGGTATTTTCGCCTTCTTCCAGAACATTGTCAAAGCTGTAGTTATAGATGTATCGATCGTAAGGGATTACTTGGTTTGCACTCCCTACAAGTGTGAGTGGGTCAATCCCGTCATCTAGATTCAAGAACATATGGATCTGTTTTGCAGTCCGATCTAACAAGTTGACAGTAAACTGCGGACGATTCACATCAAATGTCATCCCAGCTTGTTCGAGTTCAATCTCTGGTTCGAGTCGATCAATATATACAACCTTTCGGACTTCTCGGAAGATTGGTGTTGTTCCCGCGTTGCGATGACGGAACACGATCACACTCAGGTAGTGGTATCCTTCGCTCATTTGGGTCGCATCGATTGATTGACGATAAAGACCGAATGAACTTCCTGAACCGAATAAAGGAGCATTGACTGTTTCAAAGTTTTCGTATCCGCCGATTACTGAAGATGTAGTTGGGATATCAATAGATCCATTCCCATTCGAATCAGTATTGCGCTGATCGAATGCGAAGAGTGCGTTGTCATCAGTGTTCGGATCGAGCGCATCACCCGCGGTTGTTTGGACGCGGATTTCAAATGAATCACTTGTGATGACGCTTGCGTTGTTGAGTCGTTGAAGGAAGTCAGGGAAGCTCGTTGGATCTGGATCAATCGTGGAATCTTCACCAATGAAGGTGACATCTGCATTTGGTAGTGATTCACTGTAGATGACATACCCTTTGCCATGCTCTACGCTACCGGTTTTATTATTTGGCACGATAAGATTCACTGTCCCCCCTGCGCCAACGACGATTGTCTCAGGGATGCTGTTAGAAGGGTCAATCTCAGGATCAGCAGCATTCCCTGTCATCTCATGCAAACGAGTTCCCTGTGGGTACTGCGTTGAAACAGTGACTGATCGCACGCCGGAATCAAAGCGATCATTGACTGCGACGAGACAGTTCGCTTGTCCGTTGAATGCTCGTTCGTAGACGAGGACATCGCTGACATTACCGTTGAGTGGGAAGTACTGTCCATATCCGATTTGGTTTCGGAGTTGAACGAGCGTTGTAATTGTATCGTCGAATGATTGAGTTATTGGGTCCCATCCAAGTGCAGAAGGGGAACCTTCACGAGGGTGGAAGCCGCCACTACGAGGGACTCCTCGTGAGTTGTGATAAACGATTGCTCGTCCAGGGCGCATGAGCATGTATGCATGCATCTGGTAACCCTGCTGACGAGCAGTTGGGAGTGGTGGGGCGGAGGACCCATTTCCTGCAGTGCCATTATCATGAGAGAATACATGGTTCATACCACGAGATCCGTTCACAATTCCATCATCTGCAGCGTCTAACGGCCCGGAATCTGCATTAGAAGTGACATCACTCCAAGAACCGAGTCCGCCTGCATTGAGCAAGTCTCGCAATCGTGCAGCGCCTTGAATATCAAGCGAATCACGATTTCCGAACGAATCTCTTCTGATGTACTGATTCAATACATCGAAGTTGCCTGTGATGTTTTCGCCGAAACTAAACGGCGTGACTTTGTTCCCAGTTGCGGGTGAAGTTCGAGTTTTGTACACCGCGGAATCGAAGAATCCATCCCAGAACCAAGTCGGGATGTGCTTATGTGCATCGAGTCGGAATCCATCGACGCCTTGGACTTCGACCATCCATTGCGCCCATCTCATCAGGAGTCCAGTTGCATTCTCTGTAACTGGGTCACCGTTGAGTGGGGTGTTGATATTGAATGGATATCTAGTGAATCCTTGAGCTCCGGGGTTATTTGATGTGCCTGGGTTCGTAAAAATTGTCGGCGACAAAGTCTGATCTGGATAGAACCTCGCATTGCTCGGATTGGGTTGATTCCAAATAGTCCCTTGTGGAATGTTATCTGGATTCCCAACCTCAGTTGGCTGACGAATAAACTGATTGTTTGATTCGTGAGCAACATCGACTAGCGCTACAAGATCACCATTCTGTAAGTGATACAAAGATCCGCCGGGATTTTCTGATTGAAAATATCCGCTCGCGACGCCGTTATGGAAATCACCCCAATCATCAGTAGGAGATTTATCTTGTGGTGGATCTTCTCTTGGAATCCAGAATCCTGGGTAACCCCCTTGTGCAAGGAATGCATCTGATTGGGTGCGCCCATTGTTGTGATTTAAAATTGCATCGATGTATACTTCGCCTCCGGCTTGATGAAGTTCGTCGATCATTGCACGGAAAGTTGACTCAGTGCCGTAGGTTGTTCTTGCACGAGATGACGAAAATGTCAACAGAGGTGGTTGCCCCAGATCAAACCGATCAAATGGGTCGTAACCTGGACTTTGGAATGATGCTTTGGAAACAGGTGGGATCCAAACTGCGTTGTAACCTGCGATGAAGAAGTCAGGGACTCGGCGCTCGATGTCATCCCATTCGGTTTCAAACCACTGAAGGTAGTTTTGAGTATTCTGAGCAGAAGCTTGAGGCACAAGCAGGCAAGATCCGGCTATCGCGGCAAATAGATGGTGCAATCTGAACATACTGGTTTTCATTGAATTAGTCCTACGAGAGGGCAAAATGTGATTCTGAGAGGTCTGTGTACTCCTGTACGGATTATCGCCTATTATCGTTGAGTTGTGAACCTACTTTCGTGGGATATTCATGTATAATTGCCATTTTTTGTCCAATTTATGGTATCGTCCTAGAAGAACTTGTCCATCTTTCGTAAATCGGAGAGTCGTAGTATGAACATCCGCTGTATTCAACTTGTGATGACAATCTTAAGTGCCGTATTTGCAAGCGCTTCGTTTGCTCAAACAGCCGAAATCATTCGTGATGGGGTCTATAGATTCGATGCTTCAGAAGACGCGAGACTCCATCGCAGACCATCGATCTCAATGGTCAGGCAACTCGAATCGAGTGGCGAATTTGATACAGAGAACTATTCACTAGTTCCAACATTTACTCAGAACGAAGAAGGACGCTATGTCGCTTCGATCAATATCGAATCATCAACCAGTCTCTACGGAACTGGTCAAGTTGCAGGCCCACTCCTGAGAAATGGGTTTGTCACAGAGACATGGAACTACGACGCGTTCGGATATGGTCTTGATGCACAAAACTTGTATACATCTCAGCCTTGGGTTCTCGCGGTCCGGGAAGATGGGTCTGCATTTGGTGTGCTCGCAGATACGACAGAGCGTTGTGAGATTGATCTGAGAAACGGGATCACATTTCGAGGCGTCGGATATCAGTTTCCGATTGTCATCATTGAAAGTGATTCTCCCTCCGATGTCATGAAGGAACTCGCAGAATTGACAGGCAAGATCGCGATGCCTCCTCGTTGGGCAATCGGTTTTCATCAATGCCGATATTCCTACAACCCCGATTCACGAGTGAAGGAAGTTGCAGACGAGTTTCGTAAAAGGAGTTTGCCGGCGGATGTGATCTGGATGGACATCGATTATATGAATGAGTATCGAGTGTTCACATTTGATCCTGAAGAGTTTCCAGATCCAACAGAACTCAACGACTACCTTGATAAGGTAGGGTTTTCAAATGTATGGATGATCGATCCAGGTGTGAAAGCTGAAGAAGGGTATTTTGTATATGACTCTGGAACTGAACTTAATGTGTGGACATCCACCGTTGATGGCGCAGTATTCAAAGGTGAGGTCTGGCCTGGTGTTTGTGTGTTCCCAGATTATTTAAACAAGGATGTCCGAACCTGGTGGTCAGGACTCTATAAAGATTTCATGGCGTACAACATCGACGGCGTCTGGAATGACATGAACGAACCTGCGGTATTCAATGTTGAATCAAAGACTATGCCCGAGGACAACATTCATCATGCTGATCCTGAGCTTGGAGGTACAGGTTCACACGCAAGATACCACAATGTGTATGGGATGCAGATGATTCGAGCTACACGCGAAGGAGTTGTTGCTGCGAATCCGAATAAACGACCATTCGTTCTCTCTCGAGCAAACCATCTTGGGGGGCAACGATACGGCGCGACATGGACTGGAGATAACTCCGCGACATGGGAACATCTTGATATGTCGATACCAATGACAATCAATCTTGGTCTCTCAGGGCAGCCCTTTGCAGGGCCTGACATCGGTGGGTTCGCATACAACGGCGACGGCGAGTTATACGCTCGTTGGATGGGATTCGGGACTCTCTTTCCATTCGCTCGGAGTCATACTGCGAAGGGAAACATCGATAAAGAACCTTGGTCATATACACCTGAGGTAGAAGCGACAAGTCGAAGAGCGCTCGAGCGCCGTTATCGCTTGATGCCATATATCTATACGCTGTTCCATGAGTCTTCAACAACTGGTGCACCAATCGCGATGCCGACCTTCTTTGCTGATCCTAATGATTTCGCTTTACGATCGGAAGATGATTCGTTCTTGCTTGGAGATCATCTTTTAGTATCTGCGAAAGTGAGTCCTGAATCAGATCGTGTTTCAGTTCTACCAAAGTCAATCAATGGAGTTGAATGGGCAAAGTTTGATTTCGAAAGCTACGACGGCGGAAGAGATTCAAAGGATTCAGATCTTCCAGATCTGTACATCCGACCAGGATCAATTATTGTCACATGTCCCGTAACGCAATACTTCGGAGATCGCCCAGATCAACGCGACGAGATCACGCTCATCGTTCATCTCGATGCAAATGGTGAAGCAACAGGCACACTCTATGAAGACGCGGGTGATGGGTTGGAATATCTGGAAGGAGAGTATCTACTCTCGACTTTTAAAGCAGTTAGAGATGGAGACTCGGTTACGGTGAAAATCGATTCTCAATCAGGCAACATGGCGCAGATAGATCGTAAGATTCAAGTTCGTGTTGTAGGAAACTAATTACTACTCTTGAGAAACTTGTATCATGTAAACTCGATCAAGATTGATTGAGAAATGCTTTTCTCTTCGATCGTTCGATCCTGGAGTAGCAGGTTTTAAAATAGTGATCCATTTGTCGTTCATCGAGACGAACTTTCCAGTGATGTATTTTCGAGTCTCAACATCAAGTGCATAGTTCACTTCAACATCTTGTCCAATAGACAAAGGTAGAGTCTCATGCCGATTGGGTGTAGATTCACAGCCTACGAGAATCAAAACAATGGATGTATAACAGAGAGTGGTAATAAATCGAGTTGTCTTCATACATCTATTGTAAAGTAATATTTAGTTTATAACAAGGTCTTCATTTGTTGCAAGCGTGAGGATATTTGTTTGTGTCATTGATTTGCCAGCAAGCTCGCCTTTGATTTTGCCTTCGCCCATGACAAGGATGCGATCAGATAGAGCTAGCAATTCGGGCATTTCAGAAGATACAAGAAGAATCGCGAGCCCTTCATCAGCAGCTTGATTAATCAATCGATAGATTTCAGATTTAGTGCCAACATCGATTCCGCGAGTAGGTTCGTCAAGTAATAGAACCTTCGTTCGATCACTCATCCAACGAGCAATCAATAGTTTTTGCTGGTTTCCACCTGAGAGTTCGCCTGGGTGAGTTTGTCGAAGTGATGCGGTTTTAATCTGGAATCGTTCGACACGAGAAGTTACCAGATCGAGTTCGTTTGAGAGTTTTCTGATCCCAAACGCGCCAGACAACTCCGGCATGATCGGCGCAAGAATGTTTTCATCAATACCTAGATTAAAGAACAAGCCTTGGTTGCGTCTATCTTCTGGGACATACCCAATACCAACTCCTGCTTTGATCGCGGCTTTCGTGCCTTTGCCTGCAATCTCTTGGGCACCGACTCTGATTGAACCCGTTACTCGTTTATCAGTACCAAAGATCGCATCGAAGAGTTCTGATCGACCTGCACCGACGAGGCCTCCGATTCCAAGAATTTCACCTGGGTAGAGCTTTAACGAACAATCAGAGAGCTTGTTTGGAGATGAGACATTGGTAAGTGTAAGGGCAGGTGAAGTTTCGTAATTCGGCTCTGTTGTGTTATCAGGTGCAACTAAAGCTCGGATGGTATCTGCTTCGGTATTGTCTGAGGATTGTAGTGGAGTTGTTGATTCACCTTTTGCTCGAGGTGTTTTGAGACGTCGGCCGATCATCTGTTGAACGAGAGTTGGTTCATCAATCTCAGCAACAACATTGGTCGCGACAAATATGCCGTCTCTTAAAACACTCACACGATCACAACATGTGAATATTTCACTCATTCTGTGCGAGACATAGATTATTGTGAGTCCTCTGTCTGCAAGTTCACGCGTGATTTCCATTAGCCTTGATGCTTCAGAGATTGAAAGGGAACTCGTTGGTTCATCGAACACGATGACCTTTGCATTCGCTTGCCCATTTTTATCTCGATCGAGTGACGCCGCGATTTGGCAAATCTGCCTGCGTCCCGGTGAGAGATAACCAAGGGGCTTTGACACATCAAGAGTTGGATCGAGTTGATGAACAAGATCCTTTGCACGTCGTATCATTTCTGCGAAATCGACACTAAATCCTCTTTTTGGAATATCGTGGAGACACAAGTTTTCAGCAACAGAAAGATTCGGACACTGCGCAAGTTCTTGATGCACAATTCGAATCCCTGCATGGAATGCATCGTCAAGTGAACCCTGGATGAGTTTTTTTCCATCGAGTTCGACCTGTCCAGAGTCTTGTGCGTGAAGGCCTGCAATTACTTTTCCAAGTGTTGATTTTCCTGCTCCGTTTTCTCCCATTAGTGCATGGACTTCCCCAGGGAGGAAAGACACACTCACATCTTTAAGCGCTTGGGTATTTCCAAAGCGTTTAGAAATGTTATTTGCGATCAAGATTGGTTGAGTGGTACTCGGCATAAAAGCAGTGTCTAAGGTTTAGTCTTCGCCGAGCCATAGTTTCCAGTTTTCTGCAAACTCTTCAGCGTCTTCTGTAGTTACGATGTCGAATTGTGCATACACCATGTCTGAATCAGGACTTCGATCAAAGTGAACTTTGTCGATGATCATCTCGACTGATTTTTCTCCCCATCCGAAGTAAGGTTGTCCAACAAGAACTTGGACTTGTCCTTTCTTTGCATACTCGAGTGGGAGTGGGAGAGGATCCATGGAAACAATCTTTGCGTTTTCATAGATGCCATCGAGTGCGTTGTCGGTATAGAGAGGCCAGCCGCCGACGAGTGCCCACCCTGTAATATCTGGATTTGCAGTTTGAACCTGCTGCATTTTCGCGGCGGCTTCTGTCGCAGTTTCAGGCATGAACGAGAACACTTCAGGAGTTGAGATCCCTTCGTACTCTCCTGCTTGTTCAACCACACCATTTACTCGGGCTTGTAGGTTTGTGGCTGCAGGATTACCTGTCAATACCGCGACTTTGCCTTCGTTGCCCATCACTGTTGCTAACTGGCGCATGACTTCTTTGCCTGCTTCGAAATCATCAACTCCGTAGTAGGCCATGCGACCTGATTCAGGTGCGTCAGAGTCAAAGGTCACGACGACAACACCCTTCTCAACAGCAGCTTTGAGAGCTCCTGTCAAGAGGTTCGCGTCAGTACATGAGATTGCAATGCCGTCAACTCCTGAGGAAACAAGTTGTTCTACATATTGAGCTTGGACTTGAGCATCTTCCATCGGAGGGGTTTGCCAAAGGACTTCAACGCGAGCATCTTCGAGCTCATTGCTTAATCGTTTTCCCGCAGCAACCGCGCCGTTTTTCGCGGCTTGGAATACTGGGTTCGAGTTGCTCTTTGCGATTACACCAATCCGGTAGACTGTTTCTTGAGTTTCAGTTTCAACGCTGGAGTCTCCTGAAGTTGTTTGTTCTGTTTCGTTCTTAGAACAACCTGAAAGGATGAGCATTGACAGGGATATTGCAGCGCTTGTCTTAAATAAGAATGAAGCTGATCTCATATGAGTCTCCGATATTGTGCGTGATTATGCCCTACGGGCTTGGATTCGTTGTTTCGTCTGATCGATGACTACTGCGATAATGATCGCAGCACCCATCACAATTTGATTATAACTGGTATCGACTTCGAAGATGATCAATGTGTTGTTGATCAACTGGATGATAATTGCACCGAGAACCGCGCCGATTACAGTTCCTCGACCACCCATTAATGATGCGCCACCGATTACAGTTGCAGCGATTACTTGAAGCTCGTATGCGTTACCTGCATTCGTTTCTGCGGCGCCGTAGTAACCGAGATATGCACATGCGGATAGTCCACAGAGTGCACCTGTGATTGTGTAGACTAGGATTTTAACTTTACCAACAGGGATCCCTGCATATTTCGCGGCGACTTCGTTGCCTCCAATTGCAAAGATTCGTCTACCAAATACTGTGCGAGATAGGACAAACCATCCTGCAATTGCAGTGAGAACCATAATGATCACAGGAACTGGATATACGCCGTAAAACTCAGCTTTGAAGAATCCTGTTGTAAAGGACGAAGGGAACCCTCCGATTGACTGAGTGCCGTAGAACTCTTGAGGGATCACAACTGTGAGACCTCTTAAAGCGGCCATCATTCCCAATGTAATCACAAACGGATGGACTCCAAGCCCGACACTCATGGCGCCGTTGGCAAATCCACAGAGAGTTCCAACTGCAATGCAAACTAGTAGTGCGACAGGAACAACAAGCATCCAGCTCGCATCGGGTCCGAATGATTGGACAGCCATCGCACCAACAATCGCGGATAGTCCATAGATCGAACCAACCGAAAGATCAATCCCTGCGAGAATGATCACACCTGTCATACCAACAGCAATAATCGCAAAGAAGCTCGCGTCTTTCGTAACAAGGACTAGGTTTGATTTGTTAAGAAATGGATTGATCGTGTTGCGAGCATAAAGAGTGCCTGTTGTCGAATCAAACTTGTTAATTTTTGATGCAGAATAATCAGTTGTCGCTCCATCTGATTCAACTCGATAAGTTGCGATTTTAGTCCGTGCGATTGTGCCGGGTTCATGTGATTCGCCTTGAGCATCGAGAAGAATTACTCTGGCGCTATCAGGGAGAATAATCTCTTGTCGAGAATCAACAGGTCTCGCAGCGCCATAGAGCGTGAGTCCCAGTGCCATTAATATAATGACGAGGATCAATCCAGACTCTTGGTGCCCGAAGAGTGAACCGATAAACGATTTCTTCGCGCCCTGTTGCTTTGCTATGTTCTCAGCGTTTGCTGCAGATTTGCTCACTGTTGATCCTCATGCCTATCAATCGCCGGGGGATACCCTGGGTGTATCTGATTGTACCTGATCCCGATCTCGATATGGCACGGGTCAACGCGACATTGTTAATCGATAACTTGAACTTTTTCGCTTCGACGAGGGTTGATGAGATCAATACTTCGCGAGCTTGAGTCTTCTCCATCACGGACATCATCCGGATTTGTAAAGAAGACTCGTTGAGGGTTCTCTTTGATGAATGAAGCGCTGCCGTCAGCGCGGACAAAGTTTCCGCCTTTGTCTTTGTGATTGTCGTCCTTTGCGTAACCAGTTTCTGGATTGAATCCATAATCGTTGATTGGGTCAGGTTCGTTTCCGCCACCTGGTTGGTTGTTGCGCCAATCCCAACCGTACCATGCGTTTACACTGACATCCGCAGTATTTGTTTCGTCTCCCCATAGTGGTGGAGCGAACTGGATTGAAGGATCTACAGATTTCAATCCTGCGATGTAGAGATAACTAATGTTGTAGTGGATGATGTCGCGTTCAGTTGTGGGCGCCTCAGGAGTCTTTGCTCTCGTTGCGTCTGCTATCAGTTTGTTTGTGGGCGTTGGGAATCGGTCCCAGTAATAATCGACTTTATCACTAGGGCAAGTGAGCACTTCGAATACATCGAGATATCCACGCATGAGAGGTTCGTCTGATCCGTTGATGTAGGCTCCAGGGCCTCCAACTGGAGTACCTACGAAACCGATATCTCCGGAAATTGATGGTGGGTCAATAGTGCCTTCACCGTCTCCGACTTGGAAGGTAGAGAACAATCCTGCGACACCACCTGCGGTATATTGATTATCCAGATACCGAGAATTGGGCTGTTGAGCAGGGATAATTGGATACCAATCCCGATTGTCATCTGCATAAAACATAAACGATGTACCGACTGAGCGAACTTGTGTAAGACACTTGAGTTCCTTTGCGGATTCTCGAGCTTTCCCAAGTGCGGGAAGTAGGATCCCAATAAGCAAAGCGATGATTGCGATCACTACCAACAATTCGATAAGTGTAAAACCAGCAGTTTGCCTTCGATCGTGATACCGTTTCATCTGTTTACCTCTGTACTGGGTTATCCCAGCGATTTGCGAATCGAACGCCCCGTCATTTATGATTACATGAGTCTAATGGAGTTATGGTATGCATGTCAACCGAATCTACTTTCGTGGGATAAAAACATTTCAACGGCTATCACTGTTGCTGCTATTTGGAGCAATTCTGACAGGAAGTGGTAAGTTAGAGAAGATAGAAGTTGAGATAACGCCAGTTTCGTATACTCCAAGAGTTGCAGAAATTGACATCTTGGGTGCATGTCACGATGCTCAAGTTCGTATTGAGCTACAAGATCTATCTTCAATTTCTTGGGTATCAAAAAACTCGCAAGTTGCTGATAAACAAGAGGAAGCAGCGGTTTGGAGTGCTCTTGTGAAGTTCGATATTGACGCGATTTCACAAGATCCATCGAGTGTGAACATCGTTATCAATATCAACTGCGTCGAGCACGGCGATCAACGAATCGAGAAGCAATGTTTTTTCTCAAGATGGGACCCATTACGAACACCTGATTGGGCGAAAGGACTTGTGTGGTATCAGGTCTTTCCAGAGCGATTTCGTGATGGAAACCCAAACAATAACCCAAATGGATGGGATGTTTCGCAAGCTTCATGGGGTGATTCCTTCGGAGAAGCAACGACTGATGAGGTAGAGCAAGCTTGGAACCGGAGATTAGTTGAACCTCGTAGGTTCAGATATCGGGATGATCGAGATGGCGGGAGTGTATATAACGGTATATTTGCTAGAAGATACGGCGGAGATCTCATAGGACTATATGACCAACTCGAATCACTCGCCGAACAAGGATACACAGGGGTTTATTTATGCCCGGTGTTCCGTTCGCGTTCACTTCACAAGTACGACGCGAGTGATCATCGTCATATTGATCCAACACTCGGACATCCTGGGATCTATGAGGATCAAGGTCCAGGGTTTACAAAACTACTTTCAAATGAAGATCCTTCAGATGAGTCTACATGGGAGATGACTGAAAGTGATTTATGGTTTGTTCATCAGTTCCTTCCAAAAGCGAAATCGCTTGGACTCAGAGTGGTTCTTGATGGCGTTTGGAATCATGTTGGTTTAGATCATTTCGCATTTTCAGATGTAAAAGCACATGGGATAGAGTCCGAGTTTGTTGACTGGTTCGATGTTCATTTTGATGAAAATGGGAAGCTCTTCGCATGGCAAGGGTGGGGGCAAGTGAATGGGAGCTTGCCGTTATTCTTGCATACGGATGATGGGGATATCGCACCTGAACCAAAGGCGCACATCATGGCGGTCACTCGAAGATGGATGGATCCAAATGGAGACGGTGATCCTTCGGATGGAATCGATGGTTGGAGACTTGATGTTGCAGGTGAGATCGGGAATAAGTTCTGGAAAGACTGGAGAAAACAAGTGCGAGAGCTCAACTCGGAAGCTCTTATCATTGGTGAAATCTGGAGCGATGCAGGGCACATGTTTAATGATGACGGATTCGATGGGCAGATGAATTATCCATTTGCTTATGCCGTTGCAGATTGGTTGAGCATCGGAAACTCTAAAGGGGACGCGAAGCTTTGTGCAAGTCGACTTGCCTCGGTATTCAATCATGAACCCGAGCATGATCTTGTGCAGTTCAACTTGATGACATCGCACGATACCGAACGATTGGCTTCAATGATGCACAATGACTTTGAAAGGGGATATGACAATAACTCCTCTCGTTGGTCAGACACCGATCGTTATGAAGTAAATGTTCTTGAACTTGATGACTATCAGAGGGCGCTCTCAGCGATCGCAACAATGGTTGCGTCCCCAGGAGCGTTGATGATGTACAACGGTGACGAATACGCAATGGATGGCGCAGATGATCCGGACAATCGCAGGCCGATTCCCTGGGAAGAGATTACAAATCGTAAGTTTGAGTCCGATGTAGATATCGCAGTTCGTTTTCATCAAGAGGTTTGCAAGCTTTTGAAGCTCAGGAATGAAGATGAAATCGGTGAAATTCTCCGATTCGGAGGAGTTGAGTTCGAAGGTATTGAAACAGGTGAGCTTGCAGGGACATTGATCATTCGACGATCGCTTAACAATCAAATTGTAGAGTTTCTAGTGCCGAGTAAGTTCGTAAATCCATCAAATGAAGAATCGTTCAGAGCGTCCATAGACGAAGAACAATTGAGCGAAAGTTTACGAAACTATGGATTGGTTGATGATTCACCCAGCATTTCCGTACGGATAATGTTAGGAAAAGATTGGTAGATTTATCAGACGAAAACGGCCTTTATTCCTATAGAATTTCGTTTTTTTGACTGTTATGAGGAAAACTCTGAAAAAGATGCTCGCACTCCGAAAACGGTTTCGCTATTCTGTCTATTGTCGATGAAATTCGTACGATGTCAGTAATGATCGTGCTGGAGATAGAAACACACCAACTGAGAAGCTGTTTGAGAAGAGCAGCGATATTTAATCTTTAAGGGAGAGACTCACATGAAAATTCAAAGCACATTCGGAGTGGGGCTAATTGCTTCGATCGCGGGGATGGCTGTTGCTCAGCCGACGCTTGATGGTATTTACGATCCAGGGACCGAAGGGTCACTCTACACAGATTTGATCTGGGTACAAGAGAATCCAACTCAGTTCGGTGACAACTCCGCGGGACTCTTCACAGGTGGTAATTTTGGCGATCCTGAAACTGTAGCAACAGGTGTTGAAGTTGCGATCCCACTTGCATCACTCGGCCTCTCAGGTGGTGAAACTATCCGTATCGCAGGTTGGGTAAACTCGGGCGATCGTACCTTTAAGTCGAATCAACTCGTTGGTTCGCTCCCGCTTGATACTGGAAATCTCGGTAACGCTCAAGACTTGAATGCGGCGCCATTTGATTCAACGACTCAGCATATTGATGTTGATCTTTCTTCAGCAGCTTCAGGCGCCGTTACGATTGACGGAGTTCTTGACGGCGGCGTCGGCGGAAGCTCATACACCAATGTATTCATCCAAGGTAATTACACTGGGTTTGGTAATGAAACCGACGGCACAGTAGATGGTGAAGGACCAAACGGCGGCGGTTCAGAAATCGACGGCATATATGTTGCGAAGGATGCAACAAACTTGTACATCTTCGTAGCGGGTAACCTAGAGGGCAATGGAAACGGCCTTGATCTGTACATCGATACAGGTGCAGGTGGAAGCAGCACCCTTGGATCTGGTTCTGGAGATGGTGCATTCATTATCGATGGTCAATCTGGTTTGGTATTCGATACAGGGTTTGATGCAGACTATGTCTTCTCAGTCGATACGATCGACGACGATATGGATGGCGGAACCCCGAATGTCCCTCATGCGTACTTTGGTGGAGTCGGTTCTAACATCGATGATCTTGGAAATCTTTCAGGATACGGCGCTGCAAATGCTGGTGCACTTGCATCAGGTATTTCAATGGGTGTTGATAACTCCAACATCGCAGGTGTAACTGGTGATCTTTCGCAAGCAACTCCAGTATCACCTGATGCGGACTGGGCATACGGGTCAGAGCTCGACAACGCTCGAGTCTTTATTGACGAGCCGAACAACAAACTGTATCTTTTCCTTGCAGGAAACATGGAAGGTAACTACAACAAGTTGGTTCTCTTCTTTGATTCACAACCAGGTGGACAGAATGTGATCCTCGACAACAATGTTGATATCGCATTCAATGCACTCAACAACATGTCCAACATCACATTCGATTCTGGTTTCGAACCTGATTACTGGATGGACTTCAACCAAGGTGTTGACGGCGGTTCGGGAGAACTCCAGCGATTCGCAGATGCTGCAACTATGAGAACCAATGGTGCAAACATCGATCCATTCTTCGGGGTCATTACCGATTATGGTTCATTCGATGGCGGATTGATTTCAGGATTCCCAACTGTTCCATTCGCGGGTCCTCGCATCGATATCCAAGATGGTTCATTGGGTAGTCTCTTCGCAAACTACGGTCCTCGTTTGTCAGAACTCGATCCGATGAATCCAATCGATAACCTTGTTCAAGCAGCGATGAACAACTCAAATGTTGCAGGTGTAACTGATTCCGATGCATCAGGTGCGAGTTCAGTAAATACTGGACTTGAAATCTGCATTGATCTCGATGAGCTCGGATGGGATGGCAGCCAAGACATCTTGCTCGCAGGTTGGATCGCAAACGGCGGATATGATTTCATCTCAAACCAAGTCTTGGGTGCAAACCCAAGTACAGACAATGTTGGTCCACGCGATTCTGACGGTGATGGCACCAATGATCTTGATTGGAATACATTTGCAGGTGATCAGTTCCTCAACTTGTCGAACCCGACAGTTGTTGTGGATTGCCCGCCGGACTACAACGGCGATGGTTCACTCAACTTCTTCGATATCTCAACTTTCTTGAGTCTCTTTAGTGCTCAAGATCCATCCGCAGATTTCAACGGCGACGGTTCATATAACTTCTTCGATATCTCAGCGTTCCTCTCAGCATTCAGCGCTGGGTGTCCGTAATCGAGTTATCTGTTCGAGGGTGAAAGCCTTGATGTGTGAAACATTTAGGCGTCCGTGTATGACACTGCACGGACGCCTTTTTCAAGCCTGGCGCTTAGACGCCCGATAGAATCGTTGATCTCAAGGAGGATTCGAGTGGTACTCAATCAGCGTGCATTCAATATCGTATTTTTGTTTCTCTCAGTCATTGCTTTAGGAATGATGTCTTCTGTATCCCTTGCAAACGAGCCTGAAATGGTTCGTCCAGAAACTCTCCCACAGGGCTTTGTGCTTGTGGTGACGGATCAATCTGGTAAAGCAAATAAAGATAATCCGATGTACTTTGCATCGAGTATCAATGGGTGGAATCCTGCAGACGAGGAGTCATTGCTCTCTGGTAGATCCGACCTGCGTTGGCAGATCGTGATCGACAAAAACCTACAAGGCGTGGGGGTCCAGTTTAAGTTCACTCTAGGTGGATGGGATCGTGAAGAACTCGATAGCGATGGTAACCCAATCGCGAATCGAAGTTTGCCTCTGATTGATGCATCGAAATACAAGGGCGGCGAGCGACCAATCATCGAGTTGACTGTCGCAGATTTTCGTGAACCCGTATCCCTTGCAGAGCAAGTTCGCAAATCTGGATTTTATCATGAACTCGTTGTGACAGGTGATGTCGCTCGATTGCCGGTACAAGGTGGTGCAGGTGGCGCTGAATCATTCACGCGTGATTTGCTCATCTGGACGCCTCCAGGTTATAACGATCTTGAAAATCGTGATCGAGAGTACCCTGTTCTCTACATGTTCGATGGGCAAAATCTCTTTGAACAACTCCCCGGGATACCAGGTGAATGGAACGCAGACGAGACAGCGACTTCACTCGTTGAGTCAGGTCGGATCGAACCAGTTGTAATCGTGGGTATCCCACACAGCGGCGAGCATCGAATTTCTGAGTTCTTGCCCTTCGGATCGTATAAAGGGGTTGTGGGAGATGGTCAAGAGACTATGGCATGGGTTCTACGGGAGGTAATGCCTCGTGTTGAGAGAGCATTTCGAGTGAAAACCGATCGTGAATCAACATCCATCGGCGGAGCATCTCTTGGCGGAGCAATGGCGTTGTATGGTTCAACTGCTTATCAGGATCGATTTGCAAATGTGATTGTTGAAAGCTTGCCCATGATGGGGGATAACGGCGAATCCACGATGAAGTATCTCTCGCATGTGAAGAGTTGGCCTAGCAAAGTATTCATCGGGATGGGAGGGCAAGAGGTTGGAAATGCTCCTGAAGATGAACAACGAAACAAGCAGTACGAGCTTTGGGCTCAGACACTGGATATGGGGCTGGCTGCTTCTGGTTTGAGCGAGGATCAGCGGATGCTCGTAATTGAGCCTGATGCGAATCACAATGAAACTGCTTGGTCAAACCGATTCGAACGAGCACTCATGTTCTTATACGGCAAATAAGTTTGATGCAGATAAATTGAGAAATCAACTTTGCAGTAGATCAGGGCAGATCAGCCGATGATGACATTGCACCCGGGCGGTATGATTGTGTAGATCACATGCTATCCAAGGAGGGTTGAGAATGTCGATACAGGTTTCATTTCGTCTAGTTATCCTTGTTTTTTTAGCAGTAGTTACACTCGGATCGGGTTGTGTGATTGAGCGCAATCAACGAAGATCGAGCCCTAGCGATACTCGTATACTGAGCGAAGATGTCTTCGGGCTTTGGGTGACGCGATGGGATTATCAAACAAAGTTAGATATTGATCAAATTGTCGAGGATGCGGCAGCGGTTGGTGTTACTGATCTGTACTGGCAAGTCCGCGGGCAAGGGGACGCGTTTTACCGCTCAACTCTTGAGCCATGGGGTGAAGATCTCACACGGCTTCGAGGTGATGCTCGTTCGAAACAAGCAAATGAAACCATGACGAGTCATCGAAGACTCGATCCCGGATTTGATCCTTTGGATTATGTACTCGAAGCCGCTCATGCGCGTGGAGTACGAGTTCATGCATGGATGAATGTGATGCCGCTTTGGAAGGGGAAGACGCCGCCATTGGATTCGAGTCACCCTTTCCATTCGAAACCATCATGGAGACTCTCGGATGAGACCGGTAAACCTCAACCCCTTGGCGATGGTTATGTCGTAGTGAATCCGGTACTTGATGAGGTTCAGGATCATATCCTTCGAGTGGTAGATGACATCGTTACTCGTTATCGAGTCGATGGTATTCATCTTGACTATATTCGGTTTTTAACAGATGAGCTTGGGAATGAAAAGTTATACCCAGGCGATGCAAAGAGTTTGTCAATGTATGCGCGAGATGTAGGAGATCGGGCAACAGTGGGGCAGATCAATCGAACAAAGTATCGAGAATGGATACGTGATCGTATAACGCATCTTGTTCGGCGGATTGCAGATGAAGCACTAGTAGATCGTCCAAACATTCGTTATTCAGCGGCGGTCTGGCGCAGGCCTGATCTTGCGAAAGATCAGTATCTTCAAGATGCTGTTCGATGGGTGAATGAGGGAATTGTTGATGAAGTCATGCCCATGATTTATACAGATCAAGATACTCGTTTCGAAGATGATATTGAATCGTGGTATCAAGTAGTTGACAGGAAACGCGTTATTGCAGGAATTGGGACATACAAACATAGCTCAGGTGGGCAAACACTCTCGCAAGCGACTCTTGGACATCCTCGCAGGTTTGTCCTCTTTGCTTTTTCTTCAATCTTTGAGTCATCAAACCCAGATCAGGATTCAAACCCAGAAGCGATCCGCAGCCGAGAGCTCAAACGAAATGCGATTGCACAGTTTATCCAACGAGTAGGACGTTAATGTGAACGCTCGACTCGGTATCGATGTCGGCGGTTCAAGTGTCAAAATATGCTACATCGCAAATGGGCAATCACATTTTGCACAAAGTTCTCAGTATGTAAACCCAAGTCGAGCAGAGATTGTACAAGCAGTGCAAGAAGCGATTCATATACTGCAAATCGATTTGAGCAAGGATTGTTCTGTAGGGTTGTGTCTTCCTGGGAAACAGTCGGCTGACAAAAAGATGATTGAGAATTCCATCAATATCCCTTCTCTGAATGGATGGGTCTTTGAAGATGCAATCATCGAGTTGATTGGAAACAAACCTATTCACTATCAAGTTGTAAGCGATATCGATGCGACGGGAAAAGATCTAATTCGGAATCAGAAATATGTAGATCGGACAGCAGTGATTGCTATAGGGACGGGAGTTGGGCTCGTAGTTTTTGATCGCGATCAACGGGTTGAGATTGGAATTCGGGGGATCGGGCACCTGGGTATGCTTGATATGGGGCCGCTAAGTGAATCTGATATAGTGGCGCCAGATGGAAGTATCAATATCCTCGAGTCATATATCGGAGCGCGAGCGATTGAGCAACGCATGGCGAAGGATTGTGCGACAAATGCTTGGGAGTTTATTAACAAACTATCATCGGATGATCCGATTATGATCGCTTTTGCACGAATGATTCGTAATGTGCATGCAATTTATGTACCAGATCGAGTTGTTGTAACTGGTGGAATCGGGTTGGGGTTCAAATCAAGATGCAACGAACTCAAATCGTTGATTCACGACGGATTAACAAGTGTTGCCAATCCAGATTGGGAACTCGACTTCGGTGAATCGATGTATCATGCCGCGTCGGGAGCTGCAATGCTCTTAGATGAGTGAGAAGGACGATTACCAAGCATGCTGATTGTGGTTGTCATGATTACTCCAAGCGTCAGTTTCCATGTGAAGTGGATTGAATAGAAATACTCGATACTTGAGTTGTGAAGAAACTCTAGTTGGTTATACACAAATCCTTGTGTCACAATCATCCATACGAATCCAAATACTAAAGCAGTGATGACTGACTTGTTTGATCCACGTTTCGTGAAGAGTGCAGTGAAGAATACTCCAATTAGTCCAGCATAAGCAATACCCATCACTCCGAGAGCGAAGTTGATGAGAGTTTCGTTGTTACTACTTTTCCAATGGATACAGATGCAAGCGAATACGCCGAGGATGATTCCCCAGCATACAACTGAGATTCGCCCAACATATACATAGTGTTCTTCAGATTTCACAATGTTGCGAGAAGTAACCATTGGTCTGTACAAATCAGAAATGAATGCAGCGCCCATCGCATTGATTGCACTGTTTAAGCTTGATAATCCTGCTGCGAAGAGCCCGGCCATCATCAATCCGCGAACGCCTGGTGGGATCTGGGTCATGATGTAGTGGATGAAGACTTTGACTGAATCTCCGCTGGGTGCATCCCCAGTTAGGGATGTCATCTCAGGACGCTGGTAGACAACCCATAACAATAAACCCACGATGAGAAAGATGGACACGGTTGGAATCGCAAGAAGGATTCCGGTGATAATTGAACGGGCTCCACCTTTCGCGGAGCTACATGTGAGCATTCGTTGAGCGAGATCTTGGTCTGTGCCGTAGGACCCAATTCCGAGGAGTGTAAATCCGATGATGACTGCAGGGAGTGAGAATGGATGGCGCGGATCAAGTGACAGGTCGAACAAGACGAGTTTCGATTGATTATCGCCGGCGCCAGTTTGAAGTTCAGTGATGATCTGTGAAAAAGGGACAGTAAACGAACTAGAGATTAGCACTATTGCGACGAGCGCTGCGCCGATAAGGATTCCAAACTGGATGACATCTGACCAGATTACAGAACTAATTCCTCCTGCGAGTGTATACACAATCCCAACAAAGGTGAGGAGTGAAATTGCGATGACAAGGTTTTGGGGATCGGTGCCTTTATCGAGTCCGAAGATGAGGATCGAGGCCGGGATTGCTCCTGCATAGATCCGAGCGCCCGATGCAAGTACTCGTCCAATCAAGAATGTGATGCTTGCTGCTTTTCTTGAAGCTGTACCAAAGCGAGTCTCAAGGAGTTCGTAGATCGAGGCGCTCTTCGCGTGATAAAACGCGGGAAGAAATACGAATGCAATGACCAACGCCGCGATGATCATTCCGATGTTTGTTGCGAGGTATGTTATGTTGCCCGTGTATGCACTTTCTGGAACGCTGATAAAAGTGACGGCTGAAAGCGAAGTAGCCACGATTGAAATTGCAACTGCCCAAGGCGGCATCTGGCGATTGCCCAAGAAATAGTCTTCGGTATTCTGATTTTTCTTTCGGCTAAATAGATATCCCGTTATCGCAAGTGTGAGGAAATACAACCCGAGTACAATCCAATCGATGGTTGTAAATCCATTGCTGTGTTGAGAAATTTGATCCGCTTGTGTTGCCATATCAACTGATCGGTATATTCAGGTCAGTCCAATCAGCTTTCAGCAATGCGCCGAGAGCTAAAAATCTCCGCAAGAACTCGGAGTACAAGTTTCGCTGCGATAAAATCGGAAGCGTGATGATTAGGATTCGGACAGAGCTCAACAATATCAAATCCGATGATCTCTCTCGATCGAGCTACTCGACGAATGAGTTCGTTCATAGTTCTCCAATCCATGCCTCCAGGTTCTGGGGTCCCTGTGGATGGGATAATTGAAGGATCGAATGCGTCGAGGTCAATTGTGAGATAGACCTGTGGGTTGAGTTGATCAACAACACGATCCATCCATGAGTCATCACGATTGAAGACGTGGGTTTCAATTTCGTGGCCGAAGAAGACTCGGTCTTGATCCATATACACGAGTTCCTCAGCATCGATCGCTCTAATTCCAACCTGTGTGATTGGAGCTAATTCCCTTGCGCGGGCCATCACACACGCATGGTTGTGAGTTGATCCTTGATATGAATCACGAGTATCGCCGTGAGCATCGAGTTGGAGGATAGTGAGCTGTGAAGAATATTCGGCGGCAGCTTCGAATGCACCAATACTCACGGAGTGTTCTCCCCCGAGAAGCACGGGGATTTTTCCAGCTTCCAGAACATCGCGAACTCTTGATTGAACTTGTTCCGAAAGAGCTTCGGGAGATACATTGTTGCAATCTATAGGATTTTGAGTGTGGATACCAAACCGATGGACTTCGGAGTTGGTTGCGATGTCATGCCATTCTAATTGTGCAGATGCATGGATGATTGCATCAGGTCCTTTATCTGAGCCCTTTCGATAAGTAGAAGTCAGATCGAATGGTACTGGTATGATATGGATTTGAGCGAATTCAGGATCACATAGATTATCAGGAATATCTAAGAAGTTTGGAGTTGGATTCTGTTCGTTCATATGGATGATCTATGGATGTTGTTGTTTGGATTCAAGGTAGGTATATCCTGCTAGTCCTGATTGATAGAACTGATTGAGGATACGAGATTCATTTACCGTCATCAGTTTATGTTGGACTGCTTTCTCGCATTCTCTTTCTAATGATCTCGCAAGTTGGGTTGGATTGAACTGGACATATGATAAAACTTCGGAGATAGAGTTCCCGCGAACAATTTTCTCGATCGACCAATTGTCTCCATCGAGTTTAATATGAACAGCATGTGGATCTCCGAAGAGATTGTGTAGATCACCAAGTGTTTCTTGATAAGCGCCAACCATGAAAGTGCCTATGAAATAGGGTTGATTTTTGTTGAGTTGGTGTAGTTGAAGTGTTTGATCAGGATCACCTTGAGGAGAGATAAAGGAGTTTATTTTTCCATCTGAATCGCATGTGATATCTGCCAGGATAGCTCTTTTTGTTGGTTCTTCATCGAGCCGATGTATAGGCATGATCGGAAAGAGTTGATCGATTGCCCATGAGTCAGGGAGAGATTGGAAAAGCGAAAAATTCGCGAAGTATGTTTCAGACATCAAATCATTTAGCTGGAGTAATGGCTCGGGAACTTCGTTTAGATGTTTACAAGCGAGCTGAATCATTGAACATGTCGTCCAAAAAAGTCGTTCAGATTGTGCTCGTTGTTCAAGGGAAAGATATCCAAGTGTAAAGAGTGTGAGCGCTTCTTCTCGCGCACGAACAGTATCGTGGAATATCTCAACGAGACGAGGGTTTGAATCATTGAACGCACTCAACGCCGCGTAAAGGTCATGCAGTGGTTGTGGCTCATTCTTTGAAGGCTCGATAGGCTGATGATCTTGATCGATTAGATCGTCAGGTCCAGTTGATCCGATGATATCAAAGATCAAAACAGATGAATATGCGACCATCGCTCTACCGCATTCTGTGATGATCGTTGGATGCTCAATATTCGCAGCATCACAGACTGATCCGATCCGATACACAATGTCAGATGCGTACTCTTCAAGTGTGTAGTTCATGGAAGAGTCTCGATCAGAACGAGCCCCTTGGTAATCAACTCCGAGTCCGCCTCCCACATCGATGTAGGTTAACTTTGCACCTTTTTTTCTGAGTTGGACGAACACATGTGAAAGCTCAGTAATCGTTTGTTTTATTGTCGAGATGTCCTGATGCTGACTTCCTGAATGACAATGAAGGAGATCAAGACAAGAAAGAAGGTTGTGGTTTTCTAGTGTTTCTACAGCGCGAAGTAGTTCACTTGTCGTGAGTCCAAACTTGCTCTTAAGGCCGACAGAGCTTGCCCATCTACCTGAGCCTGTTGTAGCAAGCTTAGCACGCACACCAATACGGGGGCGCACAGAATGCTTTTCAGCAAACTCGATAATCAAATCGAGTTCATTGATGTTCTCTACAACAGGGATAATCTGGCGGCCAAGCTTATGAGCAAGGATTACTGCTTCAATATACTGTGCATCTTTGAATCCATTACAAATAATGAGTTGGTCAGGAGTTTTCACAGTTTGCGCCATCACAGCGAGTAGCTCAGGTTTCGATCCAACTTCTAAACCAAATCCTAGTTGGTGTCCGTATTGTGCAACCTCTTCTACCACCTGGTGTTGTTGATTGACTTTGATTGGATAAGCCGCGAGGTAATTGCCTGTGTAATTGTTTTCAGAAATTGAACAAGCGAAAGCATTTTGAATAGCGCAGAGGCGATTATCCAAAATATCAGAAAACCGAAGTAAAATTGGAGAGTGAATACCGTGTTCGCTTAACGCTTGAATAACTTCATAGAGATTGATTTGGGGACCCGTTGATCCGTGCGGTTGTGCGACTAAATGTCCAGAATCATCAATTGTGAAATACCCTTGCCCCCAATCGTTGGTTCGATACAACGATTCTGAATCTGAAGTTGTCCATTCAGAGCATTGGATGGGAAGGTCCAGGGTTTGGAATGCTTGTGAATCTGTAATCATAGACTGAATTGTAGATGTCATAAAGTTCTGGGATGATCATCAGGAGTATGATTTTCGTCTGATCGTTTGAGTTCAATAGGTTTCGTAGGAGAGTTGTCAATGTCAATTCGATCATTTATGAATGAACATTATCGCCATTTTAACGCGGCGACGACTGTTGATGCTGCGAAGGGATTTGAGGCTCATCTTGCTGAAGGAGGGAAGATGTTGCTCGCATTGGCCGGGGCGATGAGTACCGCGGAACTGGGTCGATCACTCGCGGAAATGATACGACAAGGAAAGGTTCATGCGATCTCATGTACTGGAGCAAATCTTGAAGAAGACTTGTACAACTTGATTGCCCATGATCATTACGAAAGAGTACCTAACTATCGTGATCTCACACCATCTGACGAACAAGCTCTATTAGATCGTCATCTAAATCGTGTAACAGATACTTGTATTCCTGAGCACGAAGCTTTTAGGAAACTTGGTGATGTGTTAATTCAGAAATGGATTGATGCAGACAAAGGTGGAGAACGGAAGTTTCCGCACGAGTTTCTCTATGAGATCTTAAACGAAGAACTCCTTAAACACGAGTACCAAGCAGATCCGAAGAACTCATGGCTACTCGCAGCTGCACAAAAAAATATTCCAATCGTTGTTCCTGGATGGGAGGATTCAACTTGTGGCAATATCTACGCTGCAGAGATCCTTAACGGTAATATTTCTGATGCTTCGACGGTGAAGTCTGGTATTGAGTACATGATGGATTTTACAAAGTGGTATTCGTTAGAATCTGCGAGTTCAAGTATCGGCTTCTTCCAGATCGGTGGGGGGATCGCGGGTGATTTTCCGATCTGCGCTGTTCCCCTGCTTCGTCAGGATCTGAATTCTTTGGTTCCACTTTGGGGGTATTTCTGTCAAATCAGTGATTCGACAACCAGTTATGGTTCGTACTCGGGAGCAGTTCCGAATGAAAAAATTACATGGGAAAAGCTCGCAGTAGATACACCGAGCTTTATTGTTGAATCAGATGCGACGATCGTTGCGCCGCTCATCTTTGGGTATGTCCTCAATTGGTAACTCAGAAGAGTGTTGGCCTATAATCATCCTCACTCTGAAACAACCCTGGAGCGGTGGCAGAGCGGTTGAATGCGCTGGATTCGAAATCCAGTTCGGCCTTCGGGTCGACGGGGGTTCGAATCCCCCCTGCTCCGTT
>JARGPA010000015.1 GCA_029213305.1 Phycisphaerales bacterium | reverse complement strand
CTCTAGCTTTCGATGAGTCTCCGCCGTATCAGATGAATTTAAGTGCGGTGTTTACAGAAGACCCGAACGAATCGGAGCTTCTCGTCGAGTCATTCACCAATCTAATCTCTGCAATTTTAAACGATGAACTCACAGAGAATCATTTCTCGATTGAAGATAAGAATTCGAATCAGTTTTTCCAACGAGCACTGAGAAACTTGAGTTCTACCGGAGATGAAAAACAACTCGCGCCTTTAGTGCTTAAGTCTTTTTCTCCAGATAACGGTGAGACATATCTCATTACAGTTGCGTTTATGAAAAAGAAAGATCAAACGACACAGATTTACCGAATCCTAGAGTTCCACGCATATCCAGTTCAAGGTGGTTATCAATTCAAGAGCCCATTCGAGTATAACAATAGAAACCTGAATCGATTTGATTCAGGTTCGGTTCAGTACCACTACAGTAAAGCTCTAGATACAGATAGAACTTCCGAGTTTGTTGAGTTCAAAGATCATTTTGAATCACTCGTAGGAATACCAACAACACAACTGGATTATTACTGTTTTGAAACATTGGACGAACTCTTGCGAGCCCACGGTATTGTCTACGATTGCACTCGATGCAACTGGCTCAAAGAAGATCTTGGTTTCTTAGATAACAATGGGAAATCATTTATTACAGGGACAGGGGATGAACGGTACATCTTTGAGTATCTCGTCGATTACATGGTAGAGTACTGTGATAGTGAGAATGATCTCTATCCACCATTTGTGTATGGAATCGCAACTTACTTTGGAGACTATGGACTGAGCGGTGATGACATGCAGATGCTCAAGTTTCAGTTTCGACAAGAGCTTGAAAACAATCCTGAGATTAATTTTCTAGATGAGTTTTCTAAGGGAAGAAGTTCATCCGTTCAAAGGCACTTTAGTTTCTACGTAATCAGTGCATTTATCTGCGAAGAGGTTGTTAAAAAGCAAGGCTATGAATCAATGCTTAAACTCGCACACTCTGGAAGATCAGGTGAAGAGTTTTTTAATAATCTTGATGAACTACTCAAAATACAGAAGGATGCATTTCACGATTTCATCGTTCGTTTGATTACCTCATAGATGCGACATTGTTAATCATTCATCTCACTCATGCTTTCTTCAAACAACAAATACATAGTTGATTGAAAGAGCTTAATGAGTATCTGTAAGATGATCGATTTTCCATTTTCAAGACATGGTTGGTTTCAAGAGTGACCTAATTTACAAATTAGGAAACCGTAAAATTGTTCTTAGTAGTGTTGTATGTCGCTTGTTCAAAGGTGATTAGGGCTCTCTTTGAGCTAGTTATGACTTGATTTTATTCTATTTCGAAAATATGATTGCGGACAAAGATAGCCGCAATAGAAGACTGAGATTACAGAATGATCAATCAATCAGGCGAATACGCACTCCGGGCGATGGTCTATATAAGCCGTAACTCGCCTGACGCGCCATGTTCTGCAGTTGAGATTGCGACCGCAACACAAGTCTCCCAATCCTACCTTCAAAAAATATTGAGGAAGCTGACAGAAGTTGGTCTTCTTAAGGCACAAAGAGGGACTGGAGGCGGATTTTTTCTTGCAAGAAAATCAAGCTCAATTAGTGTATTGGATGTGCTCAATGCATGTGATTCTGGGCCTCGACGGATCAAGAGCTGTCCACTTGGAATTAAAGGGCACACAAAGCTTTGTCCTTTACATCAGTTAATTGATCAACAAAGTGCAGATGCAGAGTCTGTATTCGCAGCAACACAAATTTCAGAACTGTATCGCGACTCAGATGGGCTTGTTACGATGAAAGAGTGCGAACCAAACTGTCCAGGCTTTATACAGTTGAACACAACGAAGATAGACCTTCAATAAAATCTTAACTCGAATCAAGATTAATCTACTTTGTTCCTTCCCAATTCATGCTCACAGTGACTCTTAATCTATGACAACACCCCGATTCGCATCGGGGTGTTGTTTTCCATGATGGGATCAGAGTTTGTATAAACTATGCATCATGGGAGAGAACTATTGTGAAAGATATTCAACTCATCGAGTTGAAAGTCATTAAGGACATCCAGCAGAGAATGCTGATAGGAATGCGCTGACATCGAAGAAGTTGAATACGCCGTCATTATTGAAATCAGCTTGTGAGTCCTGAGCGCTAAAGGAACTAAGAAATTGCGAGATATCGAAGAAATCAAGTGATCCATCGCAGTTGAAATCTGCAGCGCAACATTCTGATCCGCCGTCGGGGCCAAAGAGTTGCTGCTCAAACTGCCCCAATGGAATGTATCCGAGAGGGCTACATGATGGCCCTCCGAAGAAGAATCCCCCTGCATAGTTTCCATCTTGATAAATCGCAATCCGATCATCTGCGCCATGTGCATAATCACTCGGGAGCATTGCAGGTTGTTCCCATGTCCATGTGTCATCACCTTGATCAGTCCACATGCCAGCTGGGAGTGCAAATGGGAGCCCGATTGGTTGTTGACCATCTGCGAAGTCGCCGTCGATTACCCCGTCGCCGTCGAGGTCTTCGGTTCCAGGTTGGAAGAATCGAACTGACCAGCCCCAATCGAACAACCCATCACCATCAAGATCACTGTCTGGTAACCCATCGAAATCACGATCTGCGTTTGCAACGGATACCCCGTCGCCAATTCCATCACTATTTGTGTCAACATCATTGTTTAAAAACATCGCAGATGAAACGCCATCCGAATCACCGAGTTCGAAAGTGAGTGCACTTGATGCAGTACCTGCGAGATCAATGTCGGCAGTGTACCCAGTTAAGAATCCATCACCAAAGATGTTTCCAGGAAGATCTGCAAACAGAATCGACACAAGAGGTAATCGAGTTGACGAGTTGATGGCTCGACCATTATCTGCATCCCAATAAGTCCATTGGCCTCCGAGACCAATGACGCCATCTCCCAACCCGTCTGAGTTTGTATCTACATCATTATGAGCAGTGATCCAGTTAATACTCACCATATCAACAACTGAATCGAGTGCGATATCACCGAAGTCTACAGTTTCTACGCCAGTTGCTAGAGAAGTACCTCCTGTGGAGTTGTCATCTGCGATGTAAAAACCAGCACCTGAATCAGTAGCAGCTGGACATGGTTCAAAGCTAATTGCTGACCAAATTGGACCACTAGTTGATCCGCCTGCTCCTGCTTGATCCATTCGAATCGGACCCCCTACTTCACCAATTGAACCATTGTCTGAAAACAAAGTGATGATTCGTTCGCCCGATACGATGTTGTAGTAGATATGAGCTGCCATCTTGGTATCAGAGTGAGCCGCTTTGAGTTTTGTAGGAGTTTCAGACTCTGATGCAGCTGAGGTGAAGCTCGCGACTCCACCAACACAGAATAATATTACGAATGCTTTGCTTTGATTTTTCAACATGATTTTCTCCATTGCTATATGAATCTGAGTGATGAAGGATCCAGAGAGTGTCATCATCACAACTTCAAAAAGAGTATCCGCAAGGAGATTATGATTGGATTCAAATACTACACCGATAATCGAATTTTCCGAGATTCATGTAACTAGTTACACTTAGTACCGAAATACATAAAAAAACGCCTCCGCATTGCAGAGGCGTTCAGTGTTAATCGTTAACAACTCGTTTACGCAATCATGGACATCCCGCAGCGAAATCTGCAAGGAACAATGAGATGTCGAAGAAGTTAAATGCGCCATCTCCGTTGTAATCAGCAAGTGGATCCATCACCGAGAAGAGCCCTAGGAATGCAGAGATGTCAAAGAAGTTTAATACTCCATCTCCGTTGTAATCACCACAATCGATGATGATTGTCGATGGACCCAAGAGCTGATGTTCAAACATCGCAAGAGGGGTATACCCAGGTCCATCAGGCAATGGCAAACTATTACATTCGAACCCTCCGAACCAGAATCCGCCGGCATACAGGATATCACCATTTGCATCAGGTGGACTATGAAGAACAAATCGATCTTCTTCGCCTGTTCCTGCATCTGGAGTTGTTGTATCAATATCCCAGGTCCAAGTGCCATCGCCGTTATTGATAGCTGTACCATCTGGAGCTGCAAAGCTCACTCCGATTGGTTTCATAGAATCTGCAATGTCACCGTCGATAATCCCATCGTCATCGAAATCTTCAGTACCAGGTTGGAAGAAACGAACAGTCCAACTCCAGTCGAACAATCCATCCCCGTCCAGGTCGGAGTCGGGAAGGCTATCAAAGTTGCGATCTGCAACTGCAACGGGTAACCCATCGCCTACATCTGAGTTTCCGATGCTGGCACCTTGTAAGTCTCCATCAGAATCGCCAAGTTCAAAGGTTAATGAGCTCGAGAAGGTGCCTGCAAGATCAATATCTGCTGTATATCCAGTGAGTTCATCTTCTGCAAAGATGTTTCCAGGAAGATCAACAAATGTGAAAGAGACGAGTGGTAAACGAGTCGAATTAAAATCAATTTGTCGGGCATTATCCGCATCCCAGTAAGTCCATTGCCCTCCCAATCCTGGGACACCATCTCCGATGCCATCACTATCTGAATCAGTATCTGTATGGCCAGTTACCCAATCAATATGTACACAATCTACTACAGTATCAATTGCGATATCACCGTAGTCTGACAACGTCGCTGCGGTTGCTAAAGAAGTTGGTGGGCCACCCATCGATGTTGGAGAGTTGTCATCGAGCCCGAAGAAAAATTCTGTAGTATGTCCAGAATCTGCACAAGGTACCCCGTTGAGTACTGACCAGATCGGTGTGGATGATCCGCCGTCTGCACCGGTTGTTTGGTTGTCATGAAACAGAGTGACGACTTTCTCACCTGTTGCAATGTTGAAGTAAATATGAGCGACTTTCGTCACATCTCCCTTGGTTGGTTCGAGTATTCCGAGTGGTTCATTCGCACTTGCAAAGGAAGTCGCAGCTCCTGCTGCAATACACATCGCGAGAATAATTGATTTTGAGCTTTTCATGACATTCTCCTATCTATCTATAAACATACAAAACACATAAATTTATTATGGACACCCAGCTGCAAGAATCGACAGAAAGACGGAGACATCAAAGAAGTTAAATCTTCCATCGTTGTTGATATCTGCGGAATGATCCTCTGTTGCAAACAGTTGCAGGAATGCAGAAACATCGAAGAAGTTGACTGATCCGTCTCCGTTGTAATCTCCGCAATCAACACCAACATGGCCTGGTCCAAACAACTGGTGTTCAAACATCGCAGGAGGCGTGTATTCCAGTTCGCCTTCACACGCAAACCCCCCGAACCAGAATCCGCCGGCATACAGGATATCACCACCGAGACCCGGCGCCGAGTAGATCGCGAAGCGATCTTCTTCACCATTCCCTGCGTCTTGTGTTGACGAATCGATTTCCCAAGTCCATGTGCCATCGCCGTTGTCAATTGCTTCTCCGTCTGGAACTGCAAAACTCACACCAATCGGTTTCATTGAGTCTGCAATGTCCCCGTCGAGAACTCCATCGTTATCAAAATCTTCTGTGCCTGGTTGGAAGAACCGGACTGTCCACGACCAATCAAACAAACCGTCGCCGTCGAGGTCGGAATCAGGAATACTATCGAAGTCACGGTCAGCGTTCGCTACTGAAACTCCATCACCGATACCGTCGCTATCCGTATCAATGTCATTGCTACCAAAGCTTGCTCCTTGGAGATCGCCGTCAGAATCACCGAGCTCAAATGTGAGTGAGCTTGAAAAACCTCCCACCAGATCAATATCTGCGGTGTACCGTGTCAACTGATCTTCACCCATCAAGTTACCCGGCAAGCCAGATAATGTAAAAGAGATTAGCGGAATTCTTATACAATTTGCTCTTCCATTATCAGCATCAAAATAAGTCCACTCTCCCGCAAGCCCTTCAACCCCATCGCCAATTCCATCATTATCAGAATCAACATCATTATGTGCAGACACCCAGTTGATATGTACACAATCAACTACAGAATCGAGTTGGATATCGCCGTAATCGAGAAGAGTGATCGCGGTCGCAAGGGTAGTGTGTGGTCCTCCCATCGAAGTCGGGCTGTTATCGTCAACCGGGAAAAAGTATGCGTCTGTGTACCCAGCACTTGCGCATGGAGTTGTGTTCGTCACAGACCAGATCGGACCACTCGATGGGTTGTTGTTTCTTGTAGTCTGATCATCCCTTGTGAGTGTAACTACCTTTTCACCCGTTGCGATGTTGTAATAGATGTGGCCTGCATCAACGATATGAGATCTGCTCGGTTCAAGAACTCCAAGGGTTTCATCCGCGATTGCGACGCTTGATAGACCGCCCGCGCACAGACAAATAGACAGAGTCTTCAATTCATGTAACAGCATAATATTCTCCCCAAATAAAATCGTAATAATCTGTGAACCAGACCATCATGCTCCTGAGTTGGAACTAAGACGATTCGTAATAAAACAAAAAGTGTTTCATGTTTTTGGAGTTGAAGTTCCAATTAACAAAATTTGATACTGAATATCATACAAATTGGCTACTCGTCAGTATTTGCCTCATTTTGATTGGGCTTGGTTCTTGGGCCACTCTGACATACAATACAGCATCGAATTCGCCGTCACAAAGGCAATTGCTGGAGATACTCTGAGATGAACACCAAAACAACCACAAACAATGCTCAATCAACGATTTCAGGTCCGGGAATCGACTCTGCAACAGGAAAGATCGATCCGCACGCAGTCACCATCTCAGGACTCGCACTTAATCCGGCCTACACCCCAGATGATCTTCCAGAGTCACTCACTCACTTTGATCGTGACATCGGTAATCCTGGAGAGTTCCCATACACGCGAGGCCTCTTCCCTCAAGGGTATCGCACGCGTCTTTGGACAATGCGTCAGTTCGCAGGGTTTGGTTCAGCAGACGACACAAACGAACGCTTCAAATACATTCTTGCTCAAACTGCGACGAAGACCGCCGCCAATACCGGGCTCTCTACGGCGTTCGATCTCCCAACACTCATGGGACGCGACTCAGACGACACACTCTCACTCGGTGAAGTTGGAAAATGCGGCGTCGCAATCGACACGATCGAAGACATGCATCGTCTCTACGCAGACATCCCAATCGACCAAGTGACTGTTTCACAAACTATCAACGCGCCTGCTTGTGTGATTTGGGCAATGTATCTCGCGATGGCGAAACAACGCAATATCTCGTGGGACACTCTGGGGGGGACTCTACAGAACGATATCCTCAAAGAGTTCCATGCTCAGAACGAGTTTATCTACCCGCCTGAAGCATCGACAAAGCTTGTCGTTGATACGATCGAGTTCCAATCGCAACATGTTCCAAAGTGGAACTCTGTTTCGATCTCAGGATATCACATCCGAGAAGCAGGATCATCCGCAACTCAAGAGCTCGCATTCACTCTCCGTGACGGGATGGAGTATGTAGAAGCGTGTCTCATCCGTGGACTCGACATCGAAGAGTTTGCTCCTCGCCTTTCGTTCTTCTTCAACGCACACAACGAGTTCTTTGAAGAGATCGCAAAGCTCCGCGCTGCTCGTCGAATCTGGGCACGCATGATGCGTGACAGATACGGCGCGAAGAACAAACGATCATGGTTTATGAAGACCCATGTTCAAACCGCTGGATGTTCGTTGACAGAACAACAACCGCTCAACAACATTGTCCGCGTCGCATACCAAGCAATGGCCGGCGTCTTGGGTGGATGCCAATCGCTCCACACGGACTCCATGGACGAGACCCTCGGACTCCCAACAGAGCAAGCAGTGACCGTCGCGCTACGAACACAACAGATCCTGGCGCACGAAACCGGAGTGACCCGTACTGTCGATCCGCTTGGAGGCTCGTACTTCATGGAAGCGCTCACCGACAAGGTCGAAGCAGAAGCACTCGCCTTCATCGAAGAGATCGATAACATGGGGCGAGGCCCATGGAAACCAGAACACGCATCCACATCAACTATCGACGACGGCGGCTGCGTCCAGGGAATCCACAAAGGATACTTCCGCCGCAAGATCGCCGAAGCGAGCTACCGCTTCTCCGAAGAATGCGAAGCCGGCGATCGAGTTATTGTGGGTGTCAACGAGTATGTCGACAACAACGAAGAACGCCAAATCGACATCCTCACCATCTCAGAAGAAGTGGAAACTGTCCAAGTTGATCGCTTGACCCAGTTCAAAGCAGATCGCGACAACGCAGGAGTGCTTTCAGCTCTCGATGCAATCCGACATGCTGCAAGAGAAGGCGAGAATGTCATGCCATCCCTCATCGAAGGCGCACTAGCAAACTGCACCTTGGGCGAAATGGTCCAAGCCATGGCCGACATCTACGGCCGTTACACCGGCGGCCCGGAGTGGTAAAGAAATTTCAGTCGAAGAGGAAATAGATCAACAGACTGAGGCCGAACGTTATCATGCTAAGGAATTCCTAGACAAAGTTCTTTTGCATATGTGATTCAAAAATGGTAATCGACATCAGTAGTTTAGATGGGAAGGATCAACTCATGCCACGATACATAATCGAACGCGATATCCCTGGAGCAGGCAACATGTCTCGCGATGACCTGCAAGGAGCATCAGCCAAGTCCTGCTCGACAATCTCATGTATGGCCCCAGGGCTGACTTGGCTTCACAGCTACGTTACCGCCGACCGGATCTACTGCTTATACGATGCGCCAAGTAAGGACGCGATCCGCGAGCATGCCGAGAAGAGCGGGTTCCCTGCAAACCGAATCTCCGATGTCAAGAACATGATTCACCCCACATGGGGCGAATAAAGGTGTGGATTGCCATGGCCGGCATCTTCGGTCGTAATACTGGCGGGCCAGAAGGGTAAGTTTGCTATCTATTCTTAATTGATGTTACTTCATCTAACGGTTGATTGATAACTTTTTCATATCCGAAGATTGCTATATCGATTAAACGTGATCGGGCTAAGCCTTCACCCATGGACACCAAGATGAAGGCAATGAAAATGATTGAAAAGCTGAACAAGAATGCTCGCTCTGCTCTTTTAACTCGAAACCAAAGATTCCAATTTGAAGAGCGTAGATTTTGAGCGGCGAAGTATCGCGATGCGAAAGATCGCCATTGTACATCATTCAGGTTTGTTGATTTACGACGAAGTTCAGAATAGCTCCTGCCAGAACCTGTAGGGTTGTCTATTTTGGGTGGAAAGAAGCTTCTTCCACCATATATCCAGCTAAAGGCTTCGGCAAATTGTAAAAAATAACTCGATGATTTTATGACTACAGGCGGGTGTAAAAAATCTTTAGACTCTCTGCTCAGCGATGAGTGGATAAAAGCTTTATTTGTTAAAATACTTTCCGTTACATGATCCTTGAGTTTGACTGCAGCTTTTGCTCTGCATATTTTGCATCCATTTTCACCAATTTTATCTAGTTTTATTCTATAGTTCTTAGACATTATTCGGAGTTTTTTCGATTTGTTGATTACTTCGCTGATCGCAATCTTTGCATGTGGCCGGTCTAATTCTTGTTGCTTGATCATTAACTCTATAGCCAAAATAATACATGCAATATCTCGCGGGCCTCGATCTTTTGCAGGTTTATAGACACGGCCCTCATCTGGTGGAATCGGCCTACCATATCGACAATAAATTTCATATTTCTTACAAAGTAATTTGTGTAATATTTTGTTTTTAGAAATTTCTACATATAGAAGCTCTCTTTCATTTTTGATTTTACGCTCCATAAAAAACCTGGTGAAACGCATCCGCCAGATACTTGTCCAAGACTGTTTGCCGTCAAACCATCTTAACCTACGGACTACAATTGCGAGAAGATAGCGTTCTTCGATGGTGTCTATGGTCGGCTGTGTAAGCCACCAATGTCTACCAATGTCGGCAAATTGATCCGGGTTTGGTAATGATCCCGCATCTTCTTCTCCATGAGCTACGAACACTTTGGCAGAATATATAAGAGAATAGACCCCATATATTATGCATGCATATCCAGACATTAATAGCATAAGTGAAGTGTAATACGAAGCTGGGTGTTGCAAAGCTTCTAGTGATTTACCAGGTGTACCTATGATTGCAACAGCAGTCACAAATCCAAGAAGCGCAGTCGTTGAAACCACAATTAGCCGGCCTCTATTTTCAAATCTAGTGAAGTTGCTAATTTCCGATTCCCACATTGCCTCAGCATGAGAAATAAGAATTTCTGCATCGCTAGGCGAGTTGTGCTTTGATTTTTTCTTTTTTGACATGATTTTAATGTACAGTAAAATTGATTTTAGTGTTTACTGGTTTTAATAGTTTGATCTGCACTTAGATATATTTAGTGGCAAATGTACAGATTCTTTTAATGATGGCATTTTTTCGCTCCCCCCAAATCAGCCCCGCCACCTCATCGTTCACATACCTCCGCCGGCAAGCCACATGCACAATCGGGAATCCTACGGCTCCATAAATTGAATCAATCAACTGATCCCGCTCCTGCCGGGTGTCATGTAGGTGGCGCCTTCGCCTGCTGTATGTCGTCTTCCATGGCCACCGATAAATCAACACCATCCGAATCAGGCTACGGCGGCAAACGCGGCCACTCCAACATGCACTACCACGGCACAAACGACGAAGCCAAGGATAACGCACGCAAGAAACGCCGATTAGACAAGAAATGAGAACTCAAAACCGAACTCGAAGAAGTTTCAATATCTGATGGAGCGAGTTGACCATCCACGGAAACCCTTGTCTTTTTCACTAGGGATCCACAGTAGGCCCTTCACTCACTCTCATCGCAATCGATTACTCATTCTGCTATAAATCCCTTGTATCCATCCCCACCATTCATTTATGATGCTCCTACACACCTAAGGAGCATCAATGATCGTGTATACAACACTACTACTCGCACTCGCAGCAGTTTTCTCAACTCATGCAATTGCACAGCCTTTAAGTCATGCGTTTACATACCAAGGGCAACTCACGCGCGCGGATCAATCACTCGATTCCATAGTCGATTTTAAGTTCCGTCTCTATGACGCTCAGTCTGCGGGGACACAAATCGGAACCGAACAATTCGTTCTCAACCACTCTGTCAACGCCGGCTTGTTCTCTGTGCTCCTCGATTTTGGTTCTACTGCATTCTCTGATCAACAGCGTTGGCTCGAGATAGATGTCAAAGCGCTTGGAGACATTGAATACACAACGCTATCTCCTCGACAACTGATATCAGTCGCGCCCGTGGCTTCTGTTTCGATCAAACCTTGGACAATCACAACTCAAGGGATTCATTACGCAGATGGGCAAGTCGCAATCGGGAACACGAACCCACAGAGTCCGTTACACATCACGAATGGCGCACTCGATGATGATGTTTCTGTGCTCTTCAATGACGATGTTATCATCGAAGATACCGATGCGATCTTAACTTTAATGAGTGATGATTCCGGGAGTGCAGGTTCGGGGATCATGTTCAAAGAGATTCCCCCGTCAGGTTTACTGTCAAACCAATGGGGTTTGTATCGAGGGACATCAGGAATCAACTCCCCACTTCGATGGTCGTTTGGGACAAGTTCTAACTATACTTTGAATCCCACGATCTTTAGTTTCTCAACAGACGGCGTAATCACAACTCCCCCACGCACTCGGACGAAATACCTGCTCGCTGCGAACGCAAACAATATTGGAAACTCAAAGATTTCTATCGGGCTCAATAGCTTTGCATATACACTGCAGTCCGACTCCAACTCTAATGCAATTGCATCATTGCCAATAGATTTACCTATTGGTGTTGAGATTACAGAACTCTCAGCAGGTGTTTCAGATTTCAGTCAAAACTCATCTGTCAGTGTCGTTCTCATGGAACACGCATTCGGAACAACAACAGCACTTGAGGTCTATTCGCTCGAAACAACACTCGCAGATTCGTCCGGGCATCGAGTGCTAAACAGCACACTTTCAACACCAATCACGATTCAAGAAGGCATGACATACTATCTCGAAATCCGTTTACTGGGATCATTGACAAACTTTGCAGAGTTCATTGATGCGAAGATCTCTTACACGACTGATCAACTTGATTAGGATTCAATCTATTAAATTCAAAAATTGATACTTGTGTCGAGACAAGACTTTATATAATATGGTTTTAGTCGTTAATAAATAGATACAAGAGAGCCCCCATTATGAAGAAGTACATCACGACCCTAGCAGTCGCGACTTGCGCCGCATCTGCAATGCCTGTAGATTCGTCTGCACCGATCTCTTACTCTGATCCGGAAAGTGGAGAGCTCATATGCGCAGCTACGATCGATATAAGCGGAAGTGAGAGTTGGGATATACAAGGGTCTGCGATAAACGACATACTGCCAATATTTTTAGGGTCTGGACTTCAAATAACTGGGTTGTCTTGGGATGTGAACTTAACTACCTACGGCGCAAGTTGGGGATCAGAAGCAAATTTTTTAATTAATGACCAAGTTACATTTAACCCAGGTATAGGAGATGATTTTTCTGTTTCAAATGCTCATTACTCCTCTGGTGGGATCATTAATTTCGCAGATCTAGGGATTCCAGATATCGTCATAGGGGGGGATGGGATTTTGCGTTTAGAGTTTTATGAATCTTTCGATGATGTTCAAGGTCAAGCAGATGCGATTTGGCTCCCCGGAAGTACTATAACATTCTACACCCAAGGTTGGCCAACTCCAGGAACTGCATCTGCTCTCGCGTTTACAGGGTTGATCGTGTCACGCAGAAAACGACATTAACTATTAGATTCAGATTTGACCTATTCTTACCAGATTACTCAATTCAAGATTCACATGATTTCGATCCTGCATTGATTCGCTAGGCTGATTCTACATCAAATCCCATTTTCGTTTTAAACTCCTCTAGTCTCGCTCGCTCACCTTGCAGATCGTGATGCTGAATTCGCACGATTACTCCCTGTTCAACTTTTACCCATTGTTCGCAGGTATGACGGTGTTGCTCACCTTGGTGAATTAACTCATCCCAGAACTCAATCACGATCAATCCTTCATCACCTGCACGAACATGGCTCCCATATCGAATTTCATCGAATGATTTCGCTGCTTCCCCGTTACCTTGATATGTCTTAATAATGGAGTCCGCTCCGTTGTAGATTTTATCTCTGAACAAGTACACGCAGTTCATTGAGAGAGTACTCGTCGCAGCTTCGTAGTTCTCTTCATCAAGTGCAATAGCAAATCGCCGAACGATATCAATATCCTGCTCTTTCATGAGTTCACTATACACGAATCGTCACGGGGACATGTGCATTCTGAACTCCTAAACTCCACGCATGCTTACGATCCTTTGTGCGATGCAACCTGAAGCCGACGCGATTATTCAAGCTCTTAATTTAGAGAGTTGTGAAACTCCTTGGGATCCAGCTCTTCCTCCCAAGTTATGGCGAAGTCGCGAGCGAGAAACTCCGATCACGCTTGTTACAAATGGATTTGATCCTCGAACAAACGCAAACCTGATTGGGACTACTCCTGCAACATTTGCGACTCAACTCTTAATCAATCATCTCGATCCAGCATTACTCTTAGTTGCTGGCGCCGCAGGTGGATGCTCGCATTCAACATCGATTGGGCAGACATTCCTCATCGACAAAGCATTTCATCATGATCGCCGGATTCCTCTACCAGAGTTTCGTGAGTACTCTCACGGCCCGGAAGAGTTGCTTACTCCCCTTGGTACAAACTTTCCTATCGCGTCTATATCAACTGGGAATGGACTCGATACTCTTGAGCACGAGCTGGATTTTTTTAAACTCAACAAAGTTACAATCAAAGACATGGAAACTGCGAGTGTCGTTTGGGCTGCTTCGTTAATGAAGACAAAAGTTGCTGCAATCCGATCAATTACTGATTATTACGATCATCCGACACCAGAAAATCAGTTTCTTGCAAATTTTGATCTTGCCCTCTCTAATCTTGCACAATCCATATCTTCAATTCTCCCCAAGTTGTTAGAGATCGCAACCGATCAATAAACAACCCCGAGCGGCAAACACACGCTCGGGGTAAAAAAAGTATTCACGCAAGGTTATGCTGAAACAAAAAGTTGTATATCGAAGAAGTTTACAATACCATCTCCGTTCAAATCGGCGCACGCTGCACCCGTGTTTACACAGTTAATGAATGCCGCGATATCAAAGAAATTGATAATCCCATCGCCGTTGATGTCAGCTAAAGGGGATCCTGTTCCGAGTCCAACAAGTAGTGACTCCATCACTTCGTTTTCTCCTAATATGGGTTCTGATTCAATGATCGGTTCGTGCGAGACTTGAGTATCCACCATGATTGGTGTTTGGTACAAGACAATAGCAAGAGCGCAATTAGATAACATCTGATTCTCCTTTCAACAGAGACCCACGAGAGACCAAAGACAAACCGATTGCAGCGTAATCAGGCAACGCGCCTCACACTAAATTAGCAAGCTCGGTTTTGCACGACAAAGTTTAAGAATCCGGCCAAAGAACTGGACCGGGATGTAAGCGGAAACATCAAACGCATACATACTCGCATTCACTATTCGTACTGACTAGACGCAGGTTCCAATGCGAACCGGATGTTTTTAATTCCCCCCTGTTTATGCTGTAGAATTCCCGCAACCTGTGTAGCTTTGTTTCGTACAAGACAGTACAAAAGGGGAAACAATGCAAAAACTACTAGTCACCATTTTTATGATTCTCTCTGTTACTCAATTGCATGCGCAATCAGATCAACAACTTGTTGATCGATATGACAAGATGTATGCAGCCGAGAAGTATGAACTCGCGCTTAAATCAGCGAAAACTATCTGCGAGCGTTATCCTGAATCTGCGAGATGGAACTTCTTCGCGGGCGCTCTTTATGCGAAGTTGGGTCAGCCTGAAACAGCTATTCAACATTTAGAGATCTGCGCCCAGAACAACTACACAGGTATAGCTTCGTTTGAGCAAAATACCGATCTGGATTCGATTCGTGACCGTGACGATTTTAAGAGAATCCTCGAGCAGGTTCGTACCGCTGCACAAGCTCGGATGGACGAGTTTCAACAAGAAGCAAAGCGGCATAAGCCAATGTCGTACTATCCAGATCAAAGTAATGATACTAGTTCAAAGCCTCCACTGATTATTGCTCTTCACGGCACAGGAATGATTGGTCAATCTATGTTCAATGCGATAAAGCAGACCGCAGAGAAGCAAGGCGCGATCTTAATCTGCCCAGATGCACTTCGCCCTTCAGGAGAAGGTTTTGCATGGACATATCGTGATGAATCAAGTTGGTTTGTAAACTACTTAATCCAAGATGCTGTTGAGAATCATAATGCTGATCCAGATCAGGTAATTCTCATTGGTTTTTCACAAGGTGCAAACATCGCATTAATCCTTGGACAGACTCAACCGGAAACATTTCTTGCAGTTGTCCCAATATGTGGACATTACGAAGAGCAAAATGCTAAATCGACAACTACGCCTGCTCCGTTCTATCTGATGTCAGGTGCAAGGGACCCATGGAAGAAAACGTATGTAAAAGCAAAGCGTGACTTCACATCGTCTGGGGGTTCAGTTCAAACCCGAATCCTTGCTGGCAAAGGGCATGAGCTCCCTACTGGCCAATCCGGGAATAAGGAATACGCCAAAGCAATTATCTGGGCAAAGAAACACCTGAATGAAGATTAACGAGTTGCGAGCCAAGTTAACCCAATCCAGCATATCGCATGAAAGACAGCAATTGCGTAAAGGACTCGCATATAGCTTGGTTTGGAAACTTTGTGGTTAATCGAACGGGTAATCAATAACGCGCCCGGCCAGCCTCCGAGAAATTCGAACGAGTGAAGAGATTTTTCTTTCACACGCCAACCACCTCTTTTTGCTTGGTGTTTATCCCAAACATGCATTGAAATGCTGATAATACTCAGCAGGAAGTAGTAGTAGAAAAAGATCTTCCAATACATGTTGGGTCTTCTCTCTGAGTTTTTTTATCGCCAAACTGACATTCACCCCAAAGCATCAGATTGATCATCGGCCACGCCATATGCCAATAGCTAGCTGGTCGCGCACACACCAAACTGAGTGATTCTTCTTTGAAGAACTCTCTCGCAATAGATGAGTTATAGAGTCGATCCGTCATCGGCGACATCCATTGCTGGAATGGGAGAGGGAAGCTTGCTTTGGGCCTTTGTACAATATCTTCAGGCAACCGATCTTTATACGCGTTTCGAAGAGCAATCTTAGTTTGTGGGTTTTCTCCATGAATAAACTTTTCATTTGCAAGCATAGATTCGGCACTAATCGCAACTTCAAAGTCTGCAAATGGTGTTCGCCCTTCAACTCCCGCAAGCATTGTTGAAGTATCAAGTCTTTGGAGAAGGTTTGGAAGATTCATTCGTCTCTGGAACTGGAGATGAGCTTGAAGTGGTGAGTCATCGAGACTGTCTGCGATCGATTCTTGGAAGACCTGGTTATAAAATTCTTTCAGTTCTCGATCAGAGTCAGTCGCTTGATACCAAGCATCCTTGAGTATGCTTGGTTTGAGTTCATCAGAGATCCATGCATTGAGCTTGAGATGGAATAATCCCCCATTCACATCTGGTGCGCCATTGAGTCCGAGGACATGCTCATTTGCTTGTTGCATGATGGGCAAATAGCCACCGAAGAGTTCGTCCGCTCCTTCGCCTGAGAGGGCAACAATGTGCCCTTCTTTACGAAGCGCGGATGCAACTTCATAAATCGCAACTTCATTTGGAGTTGATAAAGGAACACAAGTTTGTTCAATCATCCATTGCCATCGATTTAAGAAGCAGTCTTGATCAACGACGACTTCTTTATGGTTGGAGCCGATCTTTTGAGCAAAAGAACTCGCGAATGAAAAATCATCTGCAAACCCATCTTGTTTCGCGCCTGCGCAGAATGTGTTGAGTTTACCAAGAGATCGCATCGCGGTATCAGTAATGATCGCGGAATCTAAGCCCCCAGACAGTAAGGTGCACATTGGTACATCTGTCCGAAGATGACGATGGATTGAATCTTCAATGGTTTGTTGAAGCCCTTGAGTAGGAGTTCTGCGAGATGTTTTCCATGAGTTTGCGGATTGTGTCTGCTCAGGATTCTGGAGTGGGACTGATATCCATTGTCCAGGTGTAAGTGCAGAGATTCCTTCGAACATAGTGCGCTGGCCAAGTGTAGTTCGAATTGATGAAAGATATGCACTCAGAGTTACAGGGTCAGGTCGCTTGGTGATTTGAGGATGCTCAAAAAACGCAGACACTTCAGATGCGATAACAAGTTGTCTAGAGTTTTGAGTCTGAACGATTGAATGATACAGAGGCTTTATACCCATCGGATCCCGCGCCATGATCATTGACTGACTCTGAGTATCCATAAAGACAAATGAGTACATGCCTCGAATTTTGTCAACAGTTTCTGTACCCCATTCTATTAGCGCGTGTAGAAGAGTTTCAGAATCGCAGTTGGAACGAAATCGAACACCGAGTGTTGCCAGTTGTGATCGAAGATCGTGATCATTATAGAGTTCGCCGTTATATGCGAGTACATAGCGACCATCAGGTGAGATCATCGGTTGATGACCTGCTGGGGATGGATCAATCACAGATAATCTACGATGTCCAATCGACCCTGTAGGGCCTTCCCAGAGTCCGGAATCGTCAGGTCCACGATGAGCCAATCGATCTCGCATCCGTTCGATCAAAGGCCGAGAAACAGGGTGTTGAGACCCATCCAAGTTTAAGATTGCAGCAATTCCACACATGGGACATATATCGGCGAACTCACATAAAAAACCGTATATTAAACTAGTCGTTATGGGGTAATCAATGAAAATGGTTACATGGAAATCTGAAGACAGAAACGATGTTTCAGCCAGCAGGTTTACAGGATTTGCATGGAGAGTGTGTGTCTTGGATATCTTCTCGACTTGCAGGATGCTGGGTGTTCGTCAGATGGGAGCACCCTTTCTTGTGGTAACTTTTTCCAGATTTAGTAATGTATACCGAGTTGGGATCGACAGGCTGAGGATTCGAGTTGTTGATTTGCTCTTCAACTTGTGATTTCTCAAGCGGATCCGGTTCATCTGAAGGTTTGGTTGCCCATGCAACTGCTTCCGCATCTGGATTCCAGATACCGCGCTGTAGCTCTTTCGCCTTAGACGCATAATACTCAAACAAAGAAGTATGGAGTGATGATTGCGTAGGATTATACTTCGCGTACCCCTGTCTGATTAACTCAAGATTCACAAACAGCATATCAGGTGCGCGGAACAGATATACGACTCTTCGTTTCTTCGAATCTCTATTGGTGAGAGGATCAAACTGAAGGTAGACGATTTCGCCGAGGAGTTTTTGCTCAATAAACTGCTTTGCTTCACGAGAAAACTTTGCAGGAGTACGATCGGAAGCAACAAACTCGGGAGTGTCAGATGCAAGGAGTTGATAGAGATAGGTAGATTCTTCAACTTTGATGATCAGAGTGTCGCCGTCAAGAACTCGAGTTACTTGCCCTAAAAGCATGTCTTCAGGATCAGGTGTTAAAACCTGTGGTGCAAGCTCGAGTTCATCAGGTTGCGTGAATGCGATCATCGTTCCAACGAGACCAACGCTTAAACACGCGACACATAAAGTAACGCACAATGATACTGAGTTCCTGATCCGTTGACAAACAGAGTTGGATTTCACAAGTCTCAGAGCAGATTCTTGCTTTGATTCAGATTCCAATCTCAGCTCCGATCTCTTAGACCCAGACATTGACGATGAGATTTGGTTCTTTGAGTTTTCCTGTCCAAGTTCCAATAGAAGTCGTTACAGTTTTGACTTCGTATTGCGGATGAGCATCAAGCCATTCATTGATTTGTTGATCAATGAACTCGAGAGAATCTCCAGTAAGTTTGCAATGGAAGCTTTTGACGTGTATTGCGCCAGTTCCAGTAACATTGGGTGTTCGTTCCCAAGTATCTTCATGCTTGTTTGCATTGAGTTTCTGTTCGAAGGTTCGAATCTTTGATGGTTCCTTCGTGTCAGAGCTCGATGGTACTGGTGGCTCTAAATCAAGCGGCAATGTATCATCAAGTGAAGGATCCGGTTCCGCTTTTTCAACTTTCTTAGGCGTTGGATCTCCGGTCCGCTTCGGGGGCGGGCCAGAATAGCCTGGTGGCAGTGGATGTGAAAAATATCCCCTCATTGCATTCTCCATGGGACATCAGTTGAATGGACACTCTACGCTACCATAAACTGAGGGCCGCGTCCAGTATGTCTTATCGTTGTTCGCATTGAATCAGCCAATTTGGATTATCAAGATCGATTCGAATTGCGTCATAGAATATCGTCAAATCATCCCACTTAATCAACATTTTGAGGGAGTCTGGAGTCATCGTAAAACAATCGATGACCCCATTTGCAACTCGACTGACATCTCCGCGATTACCAGAGATCGGCCCTTCATATGTCAGATAATGAGCTCGATGATCCGCGATTCGAGTCGCTTGTAATTTGCCCGATGTCGTTAAATCAGGGCGAATGAAAGATTTGAAGCAGATCAATCGATGCTCAATCAAAAGTTCTGGCTGATCGATAAGGAAGTCGAAGTGTGGCGCTTTACTTGATTCTGTGTGTTTGAGGACAACTGCTCTTCTCATGATGACTCATTCTATGTGTATTAGCAGATGAACTCGGACTGGAACGCTACGATACTGAGACAAATGGAAACCAGAAAAGTGATACTCAAGGATTTGAGATGGAGAACCGTATTATGAAATGTACGCTCGCAGCCACCGTGTTGATCGCATTCGCGTCGATTTCATCTATCCCTACTGCAGGGTGTAGTACAGTTGGAAAAGTCCGGAATACTCTTGCACTCAACGACATCCATATTCAAGCGGGGATCGCTGAGGATAAAGGCGATTACGAGCGTGCATTCGAGTTATGGTCAGAGTATGTAGATCGTCGTCCACACAGTGTCCTCGCAGAATATCGTCTAGGAAAAGTCGAAACTCGACTCGGATACTACGAGCAAGCAATCAGTCATCTTCGTGTTGCCCACGATCTCAAACCAGGAAACATCGAATACCTGGAAGCTCTTGCTGATGCTCTTGTGCTTGCGAACCGGACTGATTCATTGATGAGCTTGCTTCGCGAGACTGTTAATGAAGGCGAAGAAGGTTCGGGGTATTACCGTCTTGCACGATACAGCCAAGAACTTGGGATGATGGATGAAGCACGAGAAGCACTAGATCAAGCAGTTATCCACGCAAATGGTCAATCCCCTGACCCTTATCTCCAACTTGCTCAGTTTTCCAAGCAAGTCGGTGATCGAGAATCAGAGATCCTCAATCTTCGAAAAGCATTGTGGTTCGATCGATCAAGCCCATCAATCAAGGCTCGACTCATCGAATTAGGGATGATCCCAGGTCCTTCCCTTGCGATGAAACCGTAATTTACCTATATTCTCAATTTTGAGCTTGGATCAACTTTAATCTGTGTGTTGACACTTGATCAAGAGCATACTATCCTATATCCGTATTTCCGGATAAGAGGATAATGACTATTCAAGCTTCTTCCATTTCGAGTCAATCAGCCGTTGAGGTACTCTCTCAACTTGGTGATCCTGTCCGTTTGCGGATGATTCGAGTGCTTGAGAAGCAAGAGCTCGCAGTAGGCGAATTAGTGAGAGTTCTGCAAATCCCACAATCTTCAGGGTCTCGTCACTTGCGTGTGTTAGCAGACGGAGAATGGGTATTCAAACGAACATCAGGTCCTGCGGCTTATTACCGAGTCGTGTTAGATGATCTCCCTCCACACAAAAGAGCTTTGTGGACGACCCTTCGTGAACAACTTGGTGATGATACAACTCTGCATGAAGACGATCGTCGCTTGAACTCTGTACTTGCTGATCGTATGACTGATTCAGCAGCGTTCTTTGGACGCGTTGCAGGCGAGTGGGATGATCTTCGAAGTGAAATGTTCGGACAAGGATTCACTGATCATTCTCTTTTGGGTTTCTTAAACCCGAGTTGGCATGTCGCTGATTTGGGATGTGGGACTGGAAATGCAACGGAGCACTTAAGTCCATGGGTAGAGAGTGTGACCGCTGTCGATCGATCACCAGAGATGCTTGAAGCTGCGAAAAACCGTTTAAAAGAATCAGGAAAAGACATCAAGAATGTTTCGTTCTTAACAGGTGATCTTACTGATATCCCAATCGAATCTGAGAGCATCGACGCAGCTGCATGCGTACTCGTACTGCATCATGTAGATGAACCAATAAAAGCTCTACGAGAAATGAAAAGAATCCTCCGTACTTCTCAAGGTGGTGGAATGCTCCTAGTTGTCGATATGTGTGAACATGATCGACATGAGTACAAACATGCGATGGGACATGTCCATCTCGGTTTCTCAGCAAAAGAACGAGCAAAGATTTTTAAAGAATCCGGATTCCGAGTCGTCCGTGAAAATGAACTCAGACCAAATATCCAGGCCTCCGGGCCATCACTCTTCGCCGCAGTGGCGCAGATTTAACAAACAAAAAAGTTTCAACTCGAATTACGAACAAGAAGGATTGAACAATGACCGCAACCGCCACAGAACCAACCATGATGTCTGTTGACGAAATCAACGGGCTCCAATTCAAAGTCCGCGACCTGAGCCTTCACGAGCATGGCCGAAAAGAGCTTCGTCTTGCTGAGCATGAAATGCCAGGATTGATGGCGCTTCGCGAACAATACGGTAAGAAGCAACCGCTTAAAGGTCTCAAGATCATGGGCTCACTGCACATGACTGTCCAGACTGCTGTATTGATCGAAACACTCACTGCACTCGGAGCGAATGTCCGTTGGTGCTCATGTAATATTTTCTCAACACAAGACTTCGCAGCGGCAGCAATCGTTGTCGGTCGTCCAGAGGACGGCGGCACCACAGAGAACCCGAAGGGTGTTCCAGTATTTGCATGGAAGGGCGAGACCCTCGCAGAATACTGGTGGTGCACAAAGCAAGCTCTGACATACCCAGACGGGACTGGTCCAGATCAAATCGTAGACGACGGCGGTGATGCATCACTCTTCATGATTAACGGCCTAGATTACGAAAACACAGGCGTTGTCCCAGCATTCAACCCAGATTCAGATCCAGAAGAACTCAAGTACATCCTCAGCACAATCAGCGACACAATCGATACAAACCCAGGTTGGTTTATCAAGAATACACCTCAAATTAGAGGTATTTCTGAGGAAACAACAACGGGTGTACATCGCTTGTACCAGTTGGCAACTGCAGGAAAGCTCCCGTTCCCTGCGATTAATGTCAACGACTCAGTTACAAAGAGCAAGTTCGACAATGTCTACGGATGTCGTCACTCACTTGTTGACGGACTCAATCGCGCATCAGATGTCATGCTCTCAGGTAAGGTCGCGGTCGTCTGTGGATATGGTGATGTAGGTAAAGGGTGTTGTCAATCCCTCAAGGGACAAGGTTGTCGTGTGATCGTGACAGAAATCGATCCAATCTGTGCACTCCAAGCAGCAATGGAAGGATACGAAGTTACAACACTCGAAGATTTCGTTGAAACTGCAGATATCTTCGTAACCACAACAGGCAACAAAGACATCATTACGCTTGAGCACATGAAGCGAATGAAGAACAAAGCAATCGTTGGAAACATCGGGCACTTCGATAACGAAATCCAGATGGAACCACTCTTGAAGGATGCAGATGTTGAGAGAATCAATATCAAACCTCAGTTCGATGAGTTCATGTTCAAATCAAAGGGGACAAGTATTCTTGTTCTCGCAGAAGGTAGATTGCTCAACCTTGGTTGTGCAACAGGTCACCCAAGTTTCGTGATGAGCGCAAGTTTCACGAACCAGACTATTGCTCAGATCGAACTTGCTGAAAACTTAGAGCAATACGACAACAGTGTTCATGTTCTACCTAAACATCTCGATGAGCAAGTCGCTCGTTTGCATCTTAACAAGCTCGGAGTCAAACTCACGAAGCTTTCCAAAGAGCAATCAGAGTATTTAGATATCCCAGTTGATGGCCCGTTCAAACCGAACCACTACCGATACTAAATCGATATCGCCAATCACAGGGCGGCGTTTCGAAAGGAACGCTGCCCTTTTTTATGACCGATGATTTACAAACATGGAAGTGGCTCCTCACAGAGCAAGGGCAAGAAGCGATTGCTCAAATGCCTGCTTCGATGACCCCTGCATTGATTGCATCATTCCGAAAGAAAATGAGTGCTGAGCAACTCCGAGTTGCGTCAGAGACTTCGAGAGCTCGAGTTAAAGCAGCTCGAAAACTCGACCCAGAGTTTTGTGCAAGTCTTATCGCCGACATTCCAGCTGTTGAAATGGCTACATCTGGAGTTACCTCAAAGTACAAAGCAAAACGCTTTGTCTCAGTCCTTGGTACACATGGAATGATTGCAGATCTTTGCTCAGGTATAGGTGGAGACAGTTGGGGATTGAAACAAGCAGGGCTCAAAACAATCGGTATAGATTCTTCTCATGTCCGATCGTGGATGTATGAGCACAACACAGAGTGTGACTCAATCTGTGGTGATGCTGTGGATGACTGCCCCACTGATATCATGGCATTTCATCTCGACCCTGCGCGTAGGATATCTGGAGGGACAAGGACACTCGAACTTGAAGACTACCTTCCAAACCCAGACGCGTGGAATCGACTTCTTGAGCAACATCCAACCGGGGCTATTAAGCTCAATCCAGGAGTTGATGCTCAGTTACTCCCACAGGGTGAAGTTGAGATTGTTTCTGAATCAGGTCAGTTGACACAGGCAGTTCTTTGGTTGGGAAAACTCGCAGGTCCACATCTGAGCAGAGCAACATTACTTGAGAAAAACGGATTAGTTTGCTCGATAGTAGGTGAACCAAATCGTCCTGAAGATTCGAATAAGATCGAAGAGTTCCTTGGGACGCTCGATCCTTCTCTTGAACGCGCAGACCTTGTAAACGAACTACTCGAGTTAACAAAGTACAAGCTCGTTCATCCAGGGACTGGGATGATCACATGTAATCAATATCAGTTGCATCCGATGATTCGTTGGCATGAAGTACTCGAAATAATGAGTTGGAATCGGAAGAAAGTTAAAGCGTCTCTCAGAGCACTGAACGCGGGGATAGTTGAGGTTCGGACTCGAGCGGGGGTAGTGAATCCTGATATTGAACAGAAACAGTTGCGAGGCAAAGGATGTGATAGCCAGATTACAGTGTTTATCTATCGCATAGACACTCGGATTCATGCAATCATAACTCGGAGAGTTGATAAAAAAGAAAACCCATGCAGTGAAAAAACTGCACGGGTCGAGGGGGAGGTTGGATGATTATCAATTCAGCAGCCGCCAGCAAGATTCTCAATGAATGTGCTGATATCGAAGAAGTTAAACTGGTTGTCCCCGTTGGTATCCGCAGGAACAAGCTCTTCATTGAAGAGTTCAATGAATCGACTGATATCAAGGAAGTTAAGCTCACCCGATGCGTCGTAATCAGACGGGCAAGACACAGCTCCCGATTCCGGAGTCATTGCTTGGATATCAATTCCGGTTTCGAATGTACGAGAGATTACACCAGTTGTGGGATCCATCTCATGGATGACTCCGTCGGATCCTGCGATGTAGAGGAATCCATCAGAGTAGACCATGGAGGTAACGTCAGATTCAACCCCATGAGTTCCTGTGTAGACGATCCCGCCTGCGAACTTATCAAAGATGTATACTGTGCCGGATTCCGCGCCTCCGAAAGCGATACCACCGAGGTACATTTCGTCAGATCCGAATGCGATCGAGTTAATGAGCGATCCACATGCTGCGAAAAACTCGTAATCATCTTGTCCGATATGGGTGCGAAGCGCGATACTGGATTGGCCGCCGACGAACAATCCGCCTGCGTCGATTCCCATCGCTGTAACATCAGTTCCAGGAGCAGTTGTAGTATCGATTACTTCGTGTGTTGTTGCATCGATGTAGTTAATCTCTCCAGAGGAATCTGCAACGACAAGTTGATCAGCGAGCCAAGCCATCGCGTTTGCATCGGATGGTACAGAGAATGCGTCAACAACGAAGTTGGTATCGATGTCGTACGCGTACACAGTTCCATTGTGATCTCCGAGGTAGAGCGTGTTATCGTTTACGATCATCGAACTGACTGGTCCCGAGCACACACCGCGGAAGGTTACTGCACCTGTAACTGTATCGAGTTCGTGAATAACTCCATGGTTCCCGGCGAAGATCAGGGTTTCTGCGTTGGCGCTACTTGCGATTGCGAGTGTTGCTCCAGCGATTGTTGCAATAAGCTGTGCTTTGTTCATCGTTTTATTTCTCCTGTTGTATTTCTCAGTACCTGGTTTCATGTTCTAGGGAGACTCCCTTTCAACACAAGTATCTTCGAGGGTTATGAGCATAAAACACCCCCACTCTTTGGTGGGGGTAATGATTTTGTTGATTTAAGATTTCTAAATCGATCAATTCGATTCGTGAGTCGGACGAGCTCGGCCAATGAACTTCGCGAGAAGCTCTCCGCGCGAGGAGACTTCGAAGTGCCGATAAATTGCAAGAATATGATCATGGATCGTTGCTTTTCCAACACCAAAATGGAACGCGATTTGTTTCTCAGAATCGCCTTCAATCAATCTTGCAAGGACTTCAAGTCGTCGAGTTGTCAACGAGCTGAGCTTTGGTTCATCCGCGGCTGCAAGATATGTGCCTATTTCATTGTTGATCGTCATATGGATCAGCGAAATTATCCCTTGCTCACGAGTCGAAAAATCTCGCGATCCGACTCCTTTGTGAAGCCAAAGTGTTGTGCATCGTCCGGGGATGTTTGTTGGGCAGATCGAAATGACATAGTCATCAATTCCGCACTCCCGATGGATCTCGTTGAAAGTGTGCGAACGATACCAAGTTTCTCGACCCCAAATTTGATCTCTAGAGAGAACCATCGTTTGGCCAGAAAACTTAGACAGATAAGGGTATTCAGGAGTGCGCTCAACAGGGATAGATTGCGCGTAGTCTCTCCATCGGGTTTCCGCTTCTTCCGAAATCCATCCTGCACGATGAAGTGCAATGAATCGGGTATCGTCCTCATTTGCAGTTCCAAAGTTCTCAATTTCGGAGTTGATGATTACTTGAGCACCAACAACTCGACGAAGATCCGCAAGCAACATGTGTCGCCAAGCATCGACATCGGCGCCCAAATCTCTGCATTTGGAAGCTATCTGATGGCACTCGTGGACATCACGAGCAGAAAGTTCTGCAAACATGTTCTTACTCCGGCCCCTCGCGTATCAAAACGAATGCGATTTTTCTATCAATCGAGTGTAACGATGATTGATTCGTTCAGAAAGCAGATTGTACTAAAAAACACCGATCTTTACCGACTATCCTACAAACAAAATGGGTTATCGATACAACAAAGGGGGTTCCTTGTTTGTATTGGTCCCACTAAAGAGTGCATTGCTCGCTCGAGCGTTCAAAGCAGCGACAGATCCATTCGGGTTTACGATGTACCCCAAGTCTTCAAGTCGAGCGGATTCGATGTGCCCATCACAGAATGCCGCGTTCGTTCGTCCAAGATGTCGTGCGTCAGGTGCAGAACGATGTTCAGGGGACCGATTCCGTCGATCAGCATAGTCCGAGTTGTCACTCATCAAAGGCGGATCAAGCGCGTAGCCGTGCCCGCCCATCGCGTTGATTTCGAGATCACGAGATCCGTCGTTCCGGTTTTGAGTGCGAGCGCTCGTCGCTTTGCCCGCCGCGGTTCCCATCGAATCCGCAAACATGACTGTCGACGATGCATTGATCGAGGGTGCTCGCACCGGGAAGTTAATTCTGCCTCCGGATTCATTGTTATTAACAAATCTCGCATTCCCCAAAAAATGATGGTTATACCCGAATGCATAGTTCCGAGTGTTGTTCCATTCAGGAACTACTGGACACAGAAAGACTTCCGATCCATCAACTGTCATCGTATGTTCATCTTCTCTGTTCTCACTCGGATTTGCAAACGCGTCAAAACCAGCCGCGGCGCCAATCAACGCAAACCAACGGGGACGATATTGATCACCGTTTCCAAGCGGATATATGTTACGAGACTCTTCATCGAATCGCCCGGGCTGAGCTGGGACAGAGATATCCTTGTTGGAGTCGGCGTACATTTGCCAGCCTGTCGCGACTTGTCTCATCCGAGAGCTACAAAGAATGGATTGTGCACTCTTGCGAGCAGACGCGAGTGCAGGGAGCAAAATCCCGATGAGCAAAGCAATAATTGCAATGACAACCAACAGCTCAATGAGCGTGAATGCATTGCGAGTGACTGTAGATTTTGTAGATTGCATCAGGTAGCTTATTCGTCGATATGCAACCAATCGTTGCATAAAACTCATTTGGTTCACAGAGAGCTTGGATTTACTGAATCTCTCTACCCTCAGACGACAGAAAGCCGACATATAATCGGACGAACATTCGCGTTGGATCGCTCCGCCGCTTTGGAGGTTGCATGAAGCATTTCAGAGACATCATCCGCGATTCAGGAACAACTTTTTCATTTGAGTTTTTCCCTCCCAAATCTGAGCAAGGCGCTGAGAAGCTCTTTGATCATATTGTAAAGCTCGAGCATCTAGGACCCTCCTTTGTGAGTGTTACTTATGGCGCAGGCGGATCAACAAGACAATTAACTCGTGATTTGGTTCATCGAGTTAGTGAACAAACCGGGATCGTCACTGTTCCTCATCTGACATGCGTAAAGCATTCAGAAGATGAAATTCGCACAATAATAGATGGGTATGCAGAAAGAAGCATTCTGAGTATCCTCGCACTTCGAGGCGATGCACCAGGTGATCAAGAGCATGATTGGGGATCAGATCGATTCTCGAATGCGTCTCAACTCGTTGCGTATATTCAACAACGAAGTGAACAACACGCTGGGAATAAAAAATTTCCTGGATTCGGGATTGGAGTTGCGGGTTTTCCCGAAGGACATCCAGGCACCCCAAATCGGCTCGAGGAGATGGACTATCTCAAAGCAAAAGTTGATGCTGGCGCAGATTACATTATCACGCAAATGTTCTTTGATAATCGAGATCTTTACGATTTTCGAGATCGTTGTGAAATGTCAGGGATTCGGATCCCGATCATTGCTGGAGTCATGCCCATTCAATCTATCGCGGGGATGAAACGGATGTCTGAGCTCGCTGCCGGCATGCGTTTCCCTGCCCCTCTTCTTCGGATGGTCCGACGTACAGACGGTTCTGCAGATGCAATCCGCCGAGTTGGAGTTCACTGGGCAACTGAGCAATGTAGAGATCTACTCGATCACAATGTCGATGGGATTCATTTTTATACTTTGAATACTTCGAGTGCGACATTAGAAATATACAAGACGCTGGGGGTATCGAACTCCGATCAGCTCGCCCGAGGCCCGACCCTCCCGTTCTAGCAAGAAGCATTGGTCTTATGACGAAGCTTCAACGAGTCGTTCGAATAAGTTTGTTCCAAGTTCGGAATTTTCAGTGCGCTCTGGGTGCCATTGTACTCCGAGGGTAAATGATCTAGATGGATCGTCGATTGCTTCGATTACTCCGTCTTTGGATCTTGCAAGAACACGCAAGTCTCCTGCGTGTTCAATTGCTTGATGATGACTCGACCAAACAATTCCAGATGAGATAGTTGATTCGTCTGTGGAATCAATACTATGAGCTTGTCCCATATGGATTGAATGGGAATCAGGATGGGTGTCTTCTAAGTGTTGATTCAATGCTCCGCCTCGAGAGAGTGCAAGCATCTGCATACCGAGACAAATACAAAGTAACGGCGTGTCTGGAGAGTCGTTAAGAAATTTCAACAAGGTATATTCAAATGATTGTCGTTCTTTGAGGACTAAGGTTGCTTTGGGATGGGTGGGAATCCCAAAGGGTTCCATGTGTGGATCGTCGCCTCCAGATAGGATGAAACCATCAAACCTTGTGAGAAGCTCTGTTGAGGGATTCTCAATTGGAGGCAAAACAACAGGAGTTCCACCCGCGTTCTCAATCGCATTCACATAACTCATCCTCAAAAAAGCGGTCGGTCGATCCTTCCTGATCATCAAATCTGAGGTGATCGCGATCAATGGCCGATTAGAATTTCTGTGTGAATGATTCATTCTGTTGTTTGTCGGCAAAGTGTACACCCCGCCTCCATGATCTGACGATATGATAGTGCCATGTCCATGAAAACACTCATCATCTGGATTTTTATCGCAGGAGCCCTAGGAGCAGGGATGCTGCTGATTCGAGCAACTCAAAGACAAGTTTCAAATTCCCAGAGCCAACCAACAGTGTCAACTTTGGTATTCGATTCCGCGCAAACAAAGCAGATTGAGCGCAGAGTTGGAGAAGAGTTCGAGATTGTTGAGTTCGATAGTGCCAACTCGGGCCAATGGATGATCCACTGGGTGTCACAAAGTGGTGATGATTTGCACTGGAGAGTAGATTCGAATCGTGCAAGAGGCGGCATACGAGCATTAGCAACTGCAGCAATTACAACAACAGAAATAGATCAACTTTCTGAACCTGCAGGAGAAGTATCGATCACCCAAAAAGATGATTCATCAATTAAACTCACCTTTGGCTCGGAATCATCCGGAGGATTCACAGCAGTCCGCGTTGAAGAACGAGATCCTGAAGGAGTTGCTTCGAAGAGATGGTTTGGCAAGTTGGAAAAGAGTATTGCAGACTCTTTCATCAATGTCAGCATGTTGAGTTGGCGATCAAAGCGTTTGTTTGATATCCCTGTCTCATCATTGAAATCAATTGGTCTCAATGCAGGCGGTTCTCAAGTTTCGCTCGATTATTCGCCTCGGGGTTGGTCAGTACAGTCCCCAATCCAAGCGCATGGCGATAGAGAAGCAATCAATAATCTCGCGAAGATCCTTCTCTCGCTTGAATCAACTGAGTTCATCGACGAACCGATTGATACTGCAACTTCTGGTATTGCAAATCCAATCGCAACGATTCAACTGGTGGCCTCGGAGTTGGAATCTACTATCAAGATCGGGACTAGAGCGGATATCAATGGGTCACTTGTTTACGCATTGCTCTCGCAAGGGGATAGAGAACTACTTTTTAAGATCGAATCAAAGCAACTCGCGGATCTTACATCAAGCCCAGAAGCATATATCTCCAAGACTCCAAGCGAATGGAGCAGTGTTGATGTCCGGAAGTTGAAAGTGATGGGCAAAGACGGCCGAGCTCGTCTGATCGCGGATCGTTCAATGGATAGTTGGGTTATTGATGGACTAGCAGCAGATAGTCTCAATACAGATTCGATCAATCGTGTCATCAAAGTACTCACTCAAGATCAAGCAAGATTTGTTAAAATACTTCCAGCAGACACTGATGTGATCCCGATTGGATCAATTCATTTTAATCGCTCAGATGATCAACTACTTGAAGAGTTCACTGTCTCACTCGATTCTACGGAATCAGGTATGAGAGTGCTTTTTATGAAAGAACTTGATAATGGAACCCACATTGTTTGGGCGTGTGTCTCAGAAGAGGCGACGGCAACCGGTGCATGGCTGACCGCAGTTGCGAGCAAGCGAGTTCGATAGATTATGAGTGAACGGGTGCGTTGAGCGCGATGTCGCTTCTCAACTGCATTCCTTCAAAGTGTATCTTCGACGCTGCTTCATACGCTCGTTCTCTTGCAAGCTCCATTGTGTCACCGAGTCCACAGACAGACAAGACTCGACCGCCAGCGGTAACAAAGTTCCCATTGATACTCTTCGTACCAGCGTGAAATACTTCGACATCGTCCATTTCTTGAGCATCTTCGATCCCAGTGATATCGAATCCTGTTTCGGGTGATTCAGGGTATCCTTTAGACGCAAGTACAAGACAAACTGAGTACTTTGTTGAGAACTTCACATCGACATTGTCGAGATTCCCAGATGCAGTTGCCCAAAGTAGTTCAATCAGATCGGATTCAAGACGAGTGATCAATGGTTGGCATTCAGGATCTCCAAAGCGAACATTGAACTCAAGGACCTTGGGCCCCGCAGGAGTGAGCATGATCCCTGCGTATAGCACGCCTTTGAAGTCGATTTCGTCTCGGCGGAGCACATCCGCGATCGGAACCAGGACTTCAGATTCAATCTGTTGCATGGTACGATCGTCGATCGTTTCTGCAGGACAGAACGCGCCCATCCCCCCAGTGTTTGGTCCAGCATCTCCATCTGAGAGACGCTTATGATCTTGACATGGTGGAAGTACAAGGATGTTGTGCCCGTCAAGTAATGCTAAAACAGAGACTTCTGTGCCGTTGAGTTTTTCTTCGAGCAGAACTTGTTTACCTGCATCTCCAAATGCTCGTTTCTCAATCATCTCGTGAACTGCTTTGATACCATCTTCGTTCGTTTTGGGGACAATGACACCCTTCCCCTTTGCAAGTCCAGTCGCTTTAATCACAAAGATTTCGTCACGAGTTTTAAGGTATTCCTCTGCGTGTTCGTAATGGGAAAATACTCTACCTTCTGCAGTTGGAATGGAAGCAGCCTTCATCATTTGCTTCGCGTATCCTTTATCCGCTTCAAGTTGTGCACCTTTAGCGCCAGGGCCGAAGACGAGTCGTGGAGACCCATCTGCACGTTTACTCAATGTATCTGCCCATCCATCTGCCAATGGGTCTTCTGGGCCAATGACGATCAAATCAATAGATTCACGATCACAGAACTGGACAAGTCGATAGAGCTCTTTGCCTAGCACGGGGACATCAATAGGGTCTGCGATTTCTGCAATCCCTGGGTTCCCCATATCTGTGGCAAAGAGCTTGCCTAAATGGTTGGAACGTGAGATACCTACTGCAAGAGCATGTTCACGAGCTCCTCCACCGATCAGCAGGACATTGACTTTGGTAGGCATTTTCATGCCGCATGATAGACATTGAGTGCCCTTGAGGATTCAGAGATTCCATGAAAAAGGCCGAGGATCATGCCTCGGCCTTCGAAAGTTCCAATCTCAGATTCTCTTATGGACAACCCGCATTAAGGGCTGTGACGAATGCGGAGACATCAAAGAAGTTGAGCTCCCCGTCGCCGTTGAAATCAGCAATGAGATCAGCTGCTCCAAACGCAGATAAGTACGCTGATACATCGAAGAAGTTCAGATCCCCATCACCGTTGATGTCTGCAGCACAAGTACTCGGCGCCATATAAGTAGACAGATCTGACATTAGGAAGTCAGGGTCGAGGCCATCACCTTTAGAGATACCACAAATCGCATCACTTGAATCGATATTTTCCCACGAGATGACGATTGTGCCATCAAAGTGGAGCTCGATCTGGAAAGTGTTGTTGTTTGAGTTGCTGTACTCGGTGACATTGTCGTAACTCACTACCATTCGATCAGCAAGTTGTTGAGCATATACCGTACCTGCGGATGATGGATTCAGGTCATCAAAGAGACCCGAGATTCGAGGCAGATCAAAGTGATCATCAAGAGATTCTGTGTAATCAGTATCTGATGATCCAAGAGTGATGTAACCATTTGATCCAACACTGAAGCTTGTGTAAGTTTCGCCGTACAAAGAGACAGTGTTTCCACCAGTAACTGATACAGTTTCTGAATCATCATCAGACAACGGAAGTGCAGACCCATTCGTAGGTTCGAACGGGAGTATTCCCCCATCGAGTGGTAGAACTGTCGCGGCATATCCATCGACGGAACCGTTAGGAGTCAATGTCAATGAGATACCTTCGAGATCAAGACCAGATGCAAACTGCTCTGTGAAGAAGTCTGGAACATCAGGAGTTGTGAATGCATATCCAACTCCGCCATTGTCGTCGTAGGACATGTTCCCTGCTTGGTCTTCAATGTCAATCGTGTAGACATACGAAGTCTCGTCTGTCAAACCGTTGATATTGACACTATGTGAGTTCGAAAATGAACCAGATTCAACAAAGTTGTTGAGAGCAAAGACACTGGTTCCGTAGTTCACAGTTATCTTCGTTGGTTCGTCTGTTGTTGCATCTACTGAAGCACTCCGAGGCTCAAGATTCGAGACTGAGGTACTTGTTAGAGTTGGTGCAGTACAATCGATCGATGCTGATGCCATCACTGAAACAATGTTGCCTTCGCCATCATCTAGATCTAGGTAAGTTGCTGTAAGTGTTGCGCCTTCACTAACATGGATATCTGCACCCTTGTCAAGATCTGAGAATGTGAACGATCCCGTGAATGTTGCGGATTCTGGAGCAGTTTCCACCAGTGTCAAAGTGATTGGTCCTGTGTGTGAAGCATCAGAATCAATCGTAACATCTACAGTATCTACAACAGAGTCAGATGTATTCAGATCACAGTCCACAACCTGCACGGATGTACTACCGTCACATGGGAAGAGATTACCACCCATTCCGATGATCCCTGCAGATGAGCAGTTGATCAGAGTTGTTGATGAAGACAAACCAAAGGTTTGAACTGGTCCTTGAGCAATATTAAAACCAGTCACTTCCACGGTATATGCACCAGGAGCAGGATTCAAAATCGCAACTTGCTCGATATTATTCAGATGATCAGAAGTGTTCTGGACCGCAGCTGCCCCAGGGTCTGCAGGATTCAGAGTCCATGGAAGATATGGGGTGCCTCCAGCATCGATAATCCGAAGATCAAGATCGTTAACTAATGCGGTCGTCACATTCGGGGCTGCAGGTGCATCATCCCATGCGATAGTCACTTTGAGTTCGGTTTCGCCTTCACCAACGATGATGATCCCGCGATACACTCCGCCCTGAGCAACTTCTGACTCAATTACATTTTCTGCAATCACTGTATCAATCGCTGCAACGCCTCGGATAGAACCATACCCATATTTGTAGTCAGGTCCCGCTTCGCCGCGATCCATTGCGCTATTTGCAAGCAAGGATTTCAGTGTCGCATTCATCAAATCATTACGATCTGGGAATGTCGCTCTATATTGTTCGAGTATTAGTGCAGAGATACCTGCGGTTGTTGGTGACGCCATCGAAGTTCCACACAGAGTAGTATATGAACCTGAAGAGCTTGTTGAAGTTACGCCTCCATCTCCGCCTGCTTGACAACCAGGTGCGGAGATATCAGGTTTGATTCGACCATCATCTGTCGGCCCCCACGACGAGAACGAGCTTGTAAGATCAGTATCAGAATCTACAGATCCAACTGTGATGTGATTCTTTGCACACGCTGGAGGAGCAGTAGAAAAGAACTCCCCAAAGTTCCCGTTGTCGTCGCCGAAACAACGAGTAGTTTGACGCTCGTTTCCGTTTGCCCATACGATTCGGAAAGGACCATCAACTGAACCTCTTGCAACAGAATCGATCAGAGCACTCGTAACTCCGTAGTTCCCTGTCCAATCACACGGGTATCCGTTTGGAGCAGTATTGGTTCCGATTGAGTTGTTCGAGATATCTGCGCCGTAAGTAACAATTGCTTCTGTGTAATCTGCTTCAAGATCACCCGGATCGGTGTACAAGAACCCTTCCATCAAACCGCCTTCTTGCTGGAACCCGTACGAGATGATGTCTACACCTGGTGCCATACCCCGATTGTTAAAGTTGCCTGAGCCATCGCCACCGATGGTGCCTGCAACATGGGTAGCATGATTTGAAATCCCATCCGTATCAGATGCGCCGATGGTTAATCGTGAACCGAAATCGTTGTGTCCGAACACTTGCCCGCCGTCATAGACCATGACATCAACGCCTGATCCGTCTAGGTTATATGGGTTCGAATTAAGTGTGTCTGCACCTACGAGAACTCGATTAGACGCATTGAGTTCACTCATCTGAGGCAACGGTGGTTCAACCCACATCACTGAATCATCAGAAGCAACACTTTCAATTTGATTTGGTTTGATTGCAAGGATGATTGAGTTTACTGATTTTACTTGGGATATAACTTCGCCGTTGAACTGTTGAGCAAGACGAGCACCTTCAGCTGCGCGATCTGCATCATCATGAAGCATCACAACAACAATCACAGTTGGATTCAAATCTTGAGCAGCGAGATCTTCATTCGTCATCACTCCAATATCAGAGAGTTCACGAAGAGATGTAAATTTTTGAACATCATCCTGTGAAAGCATCCATGGATGGATGAGTCCTCCTTGAAGATCAATATGAAGCTTTTGGTGTAACTGAATTTGGGAAACGGAAACCAATCCAGTACGCGCGATTTGAGCTATATCCGCGTTCGGGGAAAGTGTTGCAAAGTAACTTGTTGAACCTAAAGAAGTTGTCAGGTTCAATCCAGAGTTATGGAGTAGATTCTTCTGTGATTGATCAAGTTGGTATCCAAGATGAACTAAGATTCGCTTTGACTCAACTGTATCTGAGAGCTCACCGAGGGTTTGTTCGATCTGTTGGACACTCATTGGACGGACACGCTCGATGGCCCCGCTGTTCCACTTGAGGGATGTTGTTTGTGGGCTTTGAACACCCTGTGCTGAGACGGATGCCGCAGCGCCAGCAGCAACGGTAAGTGCAACTGCCAAGCGCAGTGTGCAGACTGTGCGTGTAACGGATTTCATTGAGATGTACTCCAGTTCCAAGTTCAGAGTTGGGTTCATACAAACAAACCCCCACCATGATTAGGTGGTTAGGAGATTGATCATCCTCAATATGCGTGATTTTGTCAAGTCGGAAATGACGAAATCAATCCGCTATTCGGCGGTTCTGAGCAGTTGCCAGTGAGTCAAGCGCTGATTGGATTGCATCGTTTCGATCAATCATCTGAGCTTTTCCTGCATCAAGCCGTGCTTTGAACTCTACAGAATTTGCTTCGATCGTTTTGGGCGAAATGATAAATCGCACTGGTAGTCCAACGAGATCAGCATCCTTGAACTTAGGTCCAGGGCGCTCGTCTCTATCGTCAATGAGTACATCGATTCCTTGCTCTGCAAGCTCGCTCGCGAGTTTGTTTGCTTCCTCGAGTACGCCTTCTTCTTTTGGTTTAATCACGATGATCTGCGCATGATATGGAGCAATCGACGCGGGCCAAATTATGCCGTTATCATCGTTGGACATTTCAACACACGCTGAGAGTGTTCTTGAAACACCGATCCCGTAACAACCCATGATGACGCTTTGTTTCTTCTGGTTTTTATCGAGAACATTGAGTCCCATTGCATCGGAATATTTTGTTCCAAGTTTGAAAATATGACCAACTTCAATTCCCTTGCGTTCAACCAGTAGAACACCTTTCGCGCGAGGCGATGGGTCACCTGCATGAGCATTTCTGATATCTGCAACTTTTACTTTGTCTGCTGCGATCGATGTTGACATGTCACGAGCCCAGTTGAATCCAGTAACATGATGATCCTTCTCATCTGCACCTGTTGCCCAGTTTGCATCGTGGAGTGTATCAGGATCAACTACTAAGATAGACTCGATCGTTTCTGTTGCTCTTGGTGATACATAACCGATTGAGAACCCCGCTGCTTGAGCTTCTGCTTCTGGAGCAAGCTCGACACTTGTTCCTACTGCATCACGGACCTTTGCTTCGTTTACTTCGTGATCTCCACGGACAACTGCAACAACCCAACGAGGGGTGTCTTCAGTAGTTCTCATCACGATTGATTTGAGCATGCCTGCAGCAGTCACCCCAAGGTGATCTGCAACCCCTTCAATGCCTGGCATTCCTGGGGTATGATGCATAGTAATTTCCACATCGGATGTGACATCGAAACTCCAATCACGCGGACCAATCTCAGCTTTTTCCACATTCGCGGCATATCCAGTCTCGGGACACACGAGAATTGTATCTTCTCCTGATTCACAGTTGACCATGAACTCGTGGGAAGCTGAACCACCGATTGGTCCAGCTTCAGCTTCAACCGCTGAGAAATCGAGACCACATCGAGTGAAGATGTTTGTGTACGCTTGGTACATTTTGTCGTAAGTAGTATTAAGTCCCGCATCGCCTTCCAGATCTAAATGGAATGAGTATGCATCCTTCATGATGAACTCACGACATCGCAACAATCCCGCACGAGGGCGAAACTCGTCACGGAACTTCGTTTGTATCTGGTACAAGTTCAACGGGAACTGCTTGTATGAGTTCAATGATGAACACATCAAATCAGTAATCACTTCTTCATGTGTAGGACCGAGTGCAGCTTTTCGGCCATGACGATCTTCGAGTGTGAAGAGCAAGTCGCCATAATCTACATCACGCTTTGTGCCGCTATAGAGTTCTACAGGCATCAATGCGGGCATCAACATTTCTGATGCGCCTGCTTGATCCATCTCATCGCGAACGATTGCAGAGATTTTCTTGAGTGAACGCCACGCGAGAGGTAGATAGTTATAGATTCCTGCTCCAACTCGACGGATATATCCTGCGCGAGTCAGAAAGATATGAGAAGGCGTTTGTGCATCTCCGGGTGCTTCACGAGTCGTCGGGATCATCGTCTGAGACCATAACTGGACACAGCCTCTCGTTGGGGAGAGGTACTTAGGACGCGAAGCTTGGATGTTTGTTTTGATTGTTGACATATCGCCCAAGTTTACGCACCGATCTCTGTGCTGCCCAACAGAAAACGGCGATATACAAGAGTTTATATCTCTAACTGAACTGAGATGGAGTGGCCGAAGCTCGTGGTTTATGTTCTAATTGAGACGAAGAACGCAAGCTCATTCTTGACCAGTATTCAAAGCGATCTTGAGCATTCGGAAGCGAACGAGCTCCATACCACCAACAAGTATCAAGTGGGATAGACATATCACGAACGAGATCCAGTGCTTGTCCATTTGAAAGATCAACAAATGGTGTTTCAATTACGACTTCAACTGCAGATGCTTCATTCGCATCGACTGATGCTAATCTGGAAGCAAGCACTGCTCGATCGATTGTGTTTGCAATTTCATCAACGACTGAGTCCATACCGATGTTCATTTCAGGACGCATAATGCGGATCGGCCATACAACACGGCGGATTCCTGCTCTCAATGCTATTTGTGCCGCTTCTAGGAGAATCCGAGACTGGATTGCTCCTAGACGGGATTGTGACAGTGCTATTTCGTCATCAGGGGGATAGACAGCATCATGTGGAAACACATCAAGCCCATAAGTTCCTGCTTGTTGGACAATCGCAGGATCAACTGCTGAGATCATCATGTCGATCTCTTGTGTCCATTCCCACCATGAGGGGAGGATAATGGATGACTGATGGTTAGCGAGTTGCTGTTGCTCATGAGCCATGGCGCATGCTAACAAGGATTCAACTCCGCCATCAGAGAGAATAACACAACGATCCTGTGGGAACCGGGGAACGATCATGTCATGATTCTAACAGAGTTGAAGAGACTCTGCTCGTTGTCTAAGAAAAAACCGCACTCAGTCTCTCCATTCTCACTAATAGTTGGGAGAAGGGGGACGATAATCACTTAGATCAATCGCCGCAAAGTAAGAGATAGTGCGTTCGAGACCTTGATCGAGTTCCACTGTTGGAGACCACCCGAGGAGTCGCTTTGCTTTGCTAATATCAGGTTGTCTCTGTAGCGGATCATCTTCTGGAAGTGGTGCATACACGAGTTTACTGGATGAGTTTGTTAGTTCGATCACTCGTTGTGCGAGTTGCAAGATTGTAAACTCAGTGGGATTCCCAATATTCACTGGTTCGTAGACTCCATCCTCTGTGTTCATGAGACGAAGCAATCCATCAACTAAATCATCGCGGTAACAGAATGATCGAGATTGAGATCCATCTCCAAAGATTGTAATGTCCTGATTCTGCAATGCTTGGAGTATAAAGTTTGAAACGACGCGCCCGTCAAACGGATGCATTCGAGGCCCGTATGTGTTAAAAATGCGAGCAACTCGAATATTCAATCCATGCTGTCGATGGTAATCGGAAAATAGAGTCTCTGCAGCTCGTTTTCCTTCGTCATAGCACGCCCGAGGACCGATTGGGTTTACATTGCCTCTATACGATTCTGGTTGCGGATGCACCGTTGGGTCGCCGTAAACTTCTGAAGTTGAAGCTTGGAGGATCTTTGCTCCGCATCGTTTTGCCATACCCAAGGTATTGATTGCGCCCATCACCGAAGTCTTCATTGTCTTGATAGGGTTGTATTGGTAATGCCCTGGCGCAGCTGGGCAGGCGAGGTTGTACACTTCATCAACTTCAAGCCAAATCGGATGAGTCACATCATGTCGAATGAGTTCAAAGTTGTTGTAGTTGAGCAGATGTAAAACATTCGATTTTTGGGAAGTAAAGAAGTTGTCTAGACAGATAACATCATGACCCTCCCCTACCAATCGCTCGCAGAGGTGACTCCCTAAGAATCCCGCGCCGCCGGTTACTAATACTCTCTTGATGGGCATGAGCACTTTTCCTTCAATTAACCATGAGTTGATGTAACGCTGCTTGAGCTTGTTCGCTCAGATGCGATTTGACGAGCATATCGAATCATCGCGTCGATTGGTGACCAGGCGGGCACCCAGTTGAGCCCGTTCTTTGTTTCGCTCATATCAGCACAGGTATAGTGTTGATAAGTAGAAACCATCTTTTCAGGCATGTCAAAGTATTCCGCAGCGACATTCATCCCTAGTGCTTCGTTGATTGCATCGACAATATCGTTGAATGAAGTTGTTTGACCTGATCCTAGATTGTAAACCCCGGGTTTCGCATTGGGATTTGCTCCTGCGATCGTGCAGTTGACTACATCATCAACAAACACTTGATCTCGTTCATGTTCTCCGACTTTAAAAAGCTTGGGACGCTGTCCATCGAGAATTTGATTCGTCAAATGAAGAACCATCGACGCCATTTTGCCTTTGCGAGATTCTCCCGGACCAAAGACATTGAAGTATCTGAGCCCAACGACATGGGGTAATGATTCATTTGCTGAGAGTCTTTGTTCAAAGAATCGAAAGACTTCTACATCCATCAGCCACTTTGAAAATCCGTATACATTGTTAGGCATTCCTGCTGCATCGAGTGGGAATGGAACTCGATCGTCTGCAACCTTTGGGGAGCCATAGGTTGCTGCACTTGAGGCATAAACCAATGGCACATTACACTCGACACATGCTTCGAGAATATCAGTGAAGGGCTCGGTATTCTCCGAGATCATCTTCTTCTCATCAAACTCAAGCGTATCAGTAATTGCCGCAAGATGGAATACAGCTTTGGGTTGGAGTCCCAAGAGCGCGGGTTGCCAGTTCAAGTCAGACACAGAATCAGAAAGGACAGATCCTCGGAAAGGTCCAACCCCATTCCGTTCGCACGCTTCGACAATATTTGCGTATGACCCAGTGCGGAAATCATCAACGACATAGATCATCGCATTTGGTTCGTTGCGTAGAAGTGTCGCGACAAGGTTGGAGCCGATGAACCCCGCGCCGCCGGTCACAATATAAACAGATTCTGATGGTTTTTGAGATGCCATAGACGATTGTAGGTCACTAGAGATACTCAATCTGTCTCAATCATCTTCAGGTATTGGAGGAAGCCTCAGAAGTTGCCCTACTGAGATTGAATCAATGGATCGCAAAGTATCGCGATTGGATTCGTAGATAAATCCTGCGTATCGGGTTGAGCCGTAGATCCGCTTGGATATCAGAGATAAAGAATCCCCTGATCGAACGACATATTCAATGACCTTTGATTCAGGATTTGTATGTGATTCGATTACTCCTGCGACTGTTTCATTGTTTTCAAGAACACCCTGTATGTTGTTCTTATCTTTCGGAATTCGTAAGATCATCCCCGCTTTGAGCTTCTGAGGGTCCACCCTTGGGTTTGCCTTTGCAATCACAGGCCAATCATCAATTGATCCAAAATAGTGCTTTGCGATCGTTTGAAGAACTTCATTGGGTGCGACAATATGTTCAATAAATTCAGGGGCGATCACACGAGGTTGATCAGATGTTTCTTCCTCAGCAGGATTATTGGTGTTGTTGTCAATCTGAGGCGAATCAACTATTGATTCAGGTTCGTTGGATTCAGGGTCTGAGTCAGGTGAATCAGAGTCATTCATCTCAACTGGAGGTTGTTCAAATGTGATAATCGGGCTTTGCTCCCGATTTGGTTGCCACATCCAATAGACACCGATCCATACCAGTACGAGCATGCAGAGTCCGAAAAAAATTCGAGATGAGCGTTCATCCATACCATCAACCTCGATGACCAATTCCTCTGAAATAGTCTATCGGATGGATTAGTGGATTACCAATACAGATCAAGAAGTCGCAGAATCCTCAGCTGCAAGTAGTTCCGCTTCCGCTTCTCTACGCATGCTGATATCTTTTTTGCGAGCCCAAACCATTGGAGAAGCAATCGCGACAGATGAGTATGTACCGATCATCACACCAACGAGCAACGCGAAACTGAACGCATGGACACCTTGTCCACCGTACACATACAACAGGAATACAGCCAGAATGGTTGTGCCCGATGTGATCAAAGTACGGGATACAGTCTCGTTGATCGATCTGTTAATGACTTCCTTGGATGCGTATGAAAGTTTCCCTCGGTTCTCACGGATACGGTCCATAATGACGATCGTGTCATTTAGAGAGTAACCAATGATTGTCAGGAGGGCCGCCACCAGGTTTAGGTCAATCTTGAACGGTTCAATCATGAGCGCCTGAGTAATTCCATTCATTGAAGGAATGTCATAAATGATCTCTGAAAGTGCAATCAAACCAATCACAACAAGAACGTCGTGAGTCAATGCGACGATCGCAGCAAGCGAATACCGCACTGAACCAAATCGAACCCAGATATAGATCAGGATCAAGAGTAATGACAAGAGCACTGCTGCGAAGGCTGTCGCCCGGAAGTTTTCTGCAATTGCTGGGGAGAATGATTGAACACTCAACTGATCAGATGAATCCGCGAGTGATGCGCGAATGAGATCCCATTCGCGTTGAGCGACTTCTGATCTCCATGCGTCAGGATTTGCAAAGAAATCTAATCCAGGATCGAGCGCAAGAAGAGCAAACGATATAACTGCGTCTTCGTTGCCTTCAGTAATTATCAAGGCCGTCTTACGACCGACAACATCAGTGAAGTCATCTTTTTGACGAGTAATCGCAAGACGATTCTTTAGTTGCTCAAGCGATTGCGTAGGCGACATATTCTGTAGATAAACCGCAACGCCTCCTGAGAATGCAGAAACATCATTTCTGAAATCAGGACGAGCAATAACATCACCAAGACGATCCTCAAGTACAGGGTACACAGGTGCATCCGCGGATTTTTGAGCGAGTGAGTACTCAAACTCAAGAGGTGGCGGCACATCAAGGTAATCCTGGAATGTTCTTGTAATCGCAGTACCAATATCGTTTCGATTGGTCGCAGTGGTTTTAATAATAAAGGTATCCGATGTAACGCCATCGCTTTGTGGGTTAACCGGAGTGACTTCCGCATTTCTTAATGGAGCAAGAGTGGTATCTTCTCCGAGTGCTTGGACTCTCTCGATGACACCTGCGCGTTCCATTGTCATTTTGGTGCCGTCATCGGTATCACTGTCCTTAAAGGTCAGTGTGACCTGTGTACCCCCACGGAACTCCGTGTCGAGCATATTGGCGCCTTCAAAGACAACCATTGAGATACCCAGAGATACAAGTCCCAATGAGATGAACCCTGTGATCCATCGTAATGAAATCCAGTTAATCTTGGGTTTGAGCATTCGCTCAATAGGTTTGACAGCCATAGGTAACATAGCCATCTTGCGAATCTTGAGTCTGTCGACCAATGTGGACATGATGAGATGGTTGATAAACAACGCACTGATCATGGTACAGACAACACCGATTCCGAGAGTGATCGCAAATCCTCGGATTTCTTGAGTCCCGACATTTGCAAGTACAAGACAGACGATCAAGTTGGTAACGTTGCCGTCGACAATAGAACTGAGTGCTTTTGCATAACCGATTTTTACTGCTTGGCGCAGATCGAGTCCGCCGTTGAGCTCTTCACGGATACGCTCGTAGATTAGTACATTCGCGTCAACCGCCATACCGAAAGTCAGGATGATTCCTGCGATACCAGGGAGTGTCAAAGATGCACGAGAGAGTGCCAAAGCTCCAAGGATCAAGAGAGCGTTCGCCGTGAGACATAGAACTGCGACTAAACCATATCCAAAGTAATACACAACCATGAATACTGACACGATAATGAGCGCCAATTTGCCTGCATTGACGCCTTGAACTAGGTTGTCTTGTCCAAGCTCAGGAGCGATAATGTTCTCTGAAAGTGGTTCAGGAGATAACTTCGCTTGGAGTGAACCTGCACCTAGAACACGGATGACATAGTTGATCTCATCCATTGTAAACTCACCCTCGATGATACCTTGATTGGTAATTCGAGCGTTGAGCGTTGGAGCAGTAAAGACCTCATCGTCAAGCAGCACAGCCATATGAGCGCCGACATTGTCGCCTGTAAGTGCACCCATTCGGAGTGCACCTGATTGATTCATCTGGAATCCAATCGCAGGACGACCGAGTTGGTCTGCAGATTGGTAAGCTCGTGCAACTTTCCATCGACCCTCTTCTTGGGTCATTCGTAAGCCGCGAGAGTCCCAAGCAAGCATGTAGTAGTCGTTGTTGTATTCTTCAACAACATACCCAGTGCCGCCGTAGCTATAGAAGTACTGCGCTGGGTTTGCGATCATGGATTCGTAAGCAGAGACAGAGCTGTACCATGAATCGGGTTTATTGATTTTGAACCAACGAGCATCTCTCGTGCCAGCCTGTTTGGGTCCCTTTTCCTTAAAGAGTTCGCGCAAACGAGTTTCCTCAGGATGAGTGAAACCGGTGTTTCCACGTCCAGATGGATCTGCGGTAATGCGGAAACTCAGAACACCCGCTGCTTGAACGAGTCTTTTGAGATCTGCAGTATCATCGAGAGAGTTTCGATTCTCAGAGTACAAGTCATATGCCGCGATGACTGTTTCGAGTTGATCACCGATTTCTGGGTATTGCTCGCGGATCCGATCGAGGGATCGTTCACGTGGGCTAGGGATAACGATGTAATCATCGCCGTCTTTGAGAGTTTTTTCAACCTTCGACTGTTCAAGAGCACGCTTAATAGATTCTGGGGAAATCGCAGTTGCGAGTGTTTCATCTCTCGCGAGCTCGTAATCGAGTTCTGCTTGAGCAACTTGTCCTACGAGAGCATCGAGGGTTGTCTCATCAATGTCCGTGTTAAGACTCATGATGTCGAGTTGACTTCGCAACTGCTTTGAGAGGTCATAAGCTGCAGCTGATTTAAGCAGAATTTGATAAACAGAATCGCTTGCAGCGCCGACTCGTTTGAGTTCTGCCTCGCGTTCATCAGCAGGTAAACGCATCATTCGTTCAAAATCATCAGGATCAATTGATGTAATTGAAAGCTTTGAAAGCTCTTCAACAAACGCTGCTTTGAGCTCTTTGACATGATCCGAAGGCAATGGCATCGTGATCTCGATTCGATCTTGTCCTTGACGAACAATCGAAATCTCAAACAAACCATTCGGGTCGATACGCTTCTTGAGCACATCGATCACCTGCGGGATTACTTCGCCTGCAGTTTCGGTGGAACTGATTTCTACAGAGTAGATCAGTGAAGCACCGCCGCGAAGATCCTTACCAAGTCCGATTTTCTCGGCAGGTGGATTCGACGCGACAAAGGCGAGAATCAACATCGCAATCGCGATCGTCATGTTGCGGACGTAGTGTCGCATGTATTAACCTCTCCAGCGTATTGGAGTCTTTTATTATCAACCCAATTATTCAACGAAAAACTGTATTCCAGTTCAACAAATTATGCGTTTACAGATTCAGCTTCGAATCCGGTTTCTTCTTTTGATTCGGTCGATTCGCTTGGACGCTTTGATGAATCCAAGACAGTAGAAATCGAGCCGCGTGCGAGCCAGAGTCGGGTGTGAGATGAGCGATCAGTTTCAATGAGGACTTCATCATCTTTCAACTCAATAATGGTCCCGATGATCCCACCTGCGGTACGGATTTTGTCCTTCTTAGTGATCGAAGAAAGCATCTGTGCACGCTTCTTCTTTTCCTTTCGGCCTGACATAGACATAATCAGGAACATTCCGACCATCATGATGATCGCAAAGAAAAAGATATTACTCCCCCCTGCCGGTGCTGCACCAGCAGGTGCGCCTGTCGTACCGGGTGCTTGAGTCGCACCTGGTGTAGCAACAGTGTCGCTGCCTACGAGTTGGCCGAGTGTTGTATTCATATAGATCAGCGGCAAGCCGATTTCATTGGTCATATCGAACCTTTCAATCCATGTCTATCCATGACGAACCGGGATCCACCCCCAAATGGAGTCGTCCCGATCATGGTCTGGATGATAGGACGGGTATTGTCTCTAAGTGGGGCTTTAGGCGAACCTGTTTCATGATCCCTGTGGAGAAATTGTAAGTCGTTCATGTACGATGGGAGCCAAATGAGGCCGTTTGCACACAAACGCCTCCCAATCATCGGTACTGATCGCTTCTCGAAGGTCATGAGTCAAGCGTTGAAAGAATCGAAGATTATGAAGTGTCACAAGAATCGGTCCGAGCATTTCACCTGCTTGGAAAAGATGGCGAATGTATCCCCTACTAAACGGTTGCCCGTCTGGAGTCTTCCAGCCGTACTGGCTTGGGTTACATGCCTGACAATCGCATCCAGGTTCAATCGGGAGAGGATCCTTTGCAAACTGTGCATTTCGGAGACGGATTTGCCCGTTCCTTCCTGGTTCAGTTGTAAATCCGTTTGCATTGCGGCCGTTGCGAGTGGGAAGCACACAATCAAACATGTCAATCCCTGCTAGAACCGCCATTGTGATATCGTGCTCGTAACCCACACCCATCAGGTATCGTGGTTTTGACTCAGGCATCTGGGGTGCAGTATGCCTCACAATTCGAGCGATATCCTCAGTTGATTCCCCAACTGCGACTCCTCCGATTGCATACCCGGGTAGATCAATGTTACAAATATGTTCTACGGACCAATCACGCATGGACATATCTGCTCCGCCTTGGATGATTCCAAAGAGGGATTGTTCAGACGGGCGCGAATGCGAAGCTTTGCATCGATCAAGCCAACGAACCGTTCGCTCATTGGCGACAACCAATCGGGCGTGATGATCGTAAGTGGACATTTTCTTGGTATCTCTGCGCGTCGCGTTGCTTAATCTTGGTTGATTCACTTCCCCACTATCAGGATCAACCGAAGGCGGGCAATCATCAAACGCCATCATGATATCAGGACCGAGTTCATTTTGAACTCGCATTGCTATTTCAGGGTTAAGACGAACCATTGAACCATCAAGGATTGACTTGAATGACACGCCGTCTTCATCAATCGCGTTGATGTCCGCCATCGAGTATGCTTGATACCCACCTGAGTCAGTCAGGATTGGTCCATCCCAATTCATGAATTTGTGGACACCTCCCATGTCGCGGATCAGTTCAGAACCAGGACGAAGCATGAGATGATAAGTGTTGTTGAGGAGGATCTGAGCCCCGCCTTGAGCAACTTGCTCAGGCAGAATTCCTTTCACGCTAGCTCTTGTACCAACAGGCATAAAAGCAGGAGTATCGAATCCGCCGTGAAGAGTTTCAACTCGGCCAACTCTTGCGTATCCAGATCGGGCTTTAATCTCATATGTAAGTGGTTGTGACATCGGGAAAAGATAGCACAGACTACGAGAATTAGCCGAGATTCATCGAATCAATCCGCAATCTTGCTCGCATCTGAGAGTTTCTTTTTCTCTTTATCACTTAATGAAGCAAGTCCGTGTTGTTTCACTTTGTCCAATATCTTGTCGATCTCGGATTCTGTAGGGATCTCCGGCGAGCTTCGTCTATATCCGCGGTGTTGTGTTTTTCGTGATGACTTACCCTTCGAGCGACTATCGCCGAAGACATCGAAGAAATCAGTAAGCAGATGTGATTTACGGATGAAAAAGAAACCTGCGACTGCGCCACCAACATGTGCAGCTTCGCCGCCGGCATTGTGAGAACCCATCAATAAACTGACGAGAGCAAATGCGACATATCCATACGCAAAGGTCTTCATCTTCATAGGGATCGGAGGAAAAAGTAGTTGAATCACTGAGTTTGGAGAAACATATGCACATGCAACGATGACACCGAACACCCCTGCAGATGCTCCGATGAGAGGGGTTTGGAAGCCGTCCTTCAATATCTGCAATGGGGTATAAGCGCCGATGAGATTTAGAAGAATGAAAAGCATTCCTCCTGAGAGTCCACACATGAGATAAAACGCGAGGTATTTTTTTCGTCCAAGATATTGCTCAACCATTGGTCCAAATACCCACATCCCGAACATATTGAACAGGACATGCATGATCGAGTTTGGATCATGGAGGAACTGGAAGGTGATCAGACGCCAGACTTCCAGTCTTTGGAAAGCTTGATAGACAGAGAGTTGTCCGATATCGAAGAGTGAGCTGAGAACAGTTACGGATAAGAAGTAGATCACAACATTGATCACGATGATCCAAGTCGTAACAGTCCAACCCGGTGCTCGAGCAAAGACGTGTTGACCTGGCCCGGATGAAGATCTTCCCATCCCGCGATCTGAGTTGACATAATCACGATCATAAATACCCATAGACCATCTCCAAGAATGAGGTCTGAACTTGTTTCTGTTGACCTATTGGGATTTTCGGCTTGTTTCTGTTGCCCGCTTGAGACTTCGCCGTTCCTTGCGAGATAAAGATTCTATCCCAGAGGATGATATCTTAGCAAGAATGCGATCTACCTCAGATTGGGAGATGATTTCTTGATCGTCCTCATCCACCACAGGCCCCGATTTCCATGATTCCCCTTCATTATTCAATCCTGGGATCGAATCTCCGTATTGGAGAAATTGAAGCCGTCGTCTCTTCATTGAGCAAGCGATCCCGCTCAGGATCGCGATTGCAAGGAGGATTTTCCCATCCTGCATAATAATCCCGATGAGCCCGACTAGGGTTGCGACCCCGAGTCCGATGTTGACTGTTTGCCACATTGCTTTCGAGGATGTCGTTCTGCGCCAAAGTAGCGAATACAGAATTCGTGCAGAGTCCAGTGGAAACATTGGGATCAATAGATTGAAGATCACCAATGTCCAGTTCATTGCATAGAACGAGCTTAGGAGGATGAGCCACCAAGTGGTTTCGCCTGATGGTAATGTAGAGACTGTTGTGTTCCCCCCAAGTAAAATCGGATTAAATGCCAGGAAGGAACTGCTCTGAGTGAGTAGATATAGAGGTATACCGAATACAGGAATTAGAATGACATTACTCAACGGTCCTGCAAGAGCGACTCGCAGTTCGGATTTCCAATCATCTGGGATCACGCAATGAGCGAATCCACCCAAAGGCCAAAGCATAATCTCGTCTGATTCGCCTCCAACTCTACGACAGATCATGCAGTGGGCAATCTCATGAATCATCACCAAAGTGAGCATCGCGACAAGACGAGGCCAAACAAAAGCAAAACCATCACGGTTCCCTGGAACAGTGAAAATCAGTTCGCTGAGTAAATACACAATAAAAAGAAGATGGATTCGGAATCGGATCCCAAATACACGAAACAAAGTAAAACCCCAAGCAAATGGGTTTTCACCATCTCCAAAGATTCGAGAAAGAATCGCTTTGAGTTTCGCTAAACGATCCCCATTTCCGTCATCGTCGTATGAAGATTTCCATTGGCGATCACTCATCGTGTATCAATACATTCCAATCGCGTGAAGGATGCAATTCATTGTTTTCTTCAATCTATCGCCACCATGTTGACGAGCCATAGACTGCGTTTTCACCGAGTTCTTCAGCAATCCGTAGCAGTTGATTGTATTTCGCGTTGCGATCACTTCGACATGGAGCACCAGTTTTGATCTGTCCACAGTTTGTCGCAACAGCGATATCTGCAATTGTTGAGTCTTCAGTTTCTCCCGAGCGATGGCTCAACACACATGAGAATCGATTACTCATCGCGTAGTTGACGGCATCGAAGGTCTCGGAGAGTGTTCCGATTTGATTCACTTTCACTAGAACGGAGTTTGCACTACCCTCTGCGACTCCTCGTTCGACATATTTCTTGTTAGTTACGAAGAGATCATCTCCAACAAGTTGGACTTTGTCTCCGATACGAGCGTTGAGCTTCGCCCATCCTGCCCAATCGTTCTCTGCGAGACCATCTTCGAGTGATCGGATCGGGTAACGATTGCACCAATCTGCCCAAAGGTCGATGAGCTGATCAGAAGTCATGATCTCTTGCGAAGAGCTAAAGAACTTGTAGCCCTCTTTTCCATCTTTCTCTGCTTCATTCCAAAGCTCGCTTGTAGCAGGGTCAAGAGCAACGAAGATTTCTTCACCCCATTTATATCCGGCTTTGTCGACAGCTTGTTCGATAATTTTCAGTGCGTCTTCGTTATCTTTTAGGTTTGGAGCAAATCCGCCTTCATCCCCTACTGCGGTTGACATGCCTTGGTCTTTGAGTACCGTTTTTAGGGTGTGGTAGATTTCTACCCCTGCACGAAAAGCTTGACCAAAGTCATCAAATCCCCAAGGCTGAATCATGAACTCTTGGAAGTCCACTGTGTTGTCTGCGTGTTTTCCACCGTTCAGGATATTGAGCATTGGCACAGGGAGTGTCTTTGCTGCAGAACCTCCGAGATAGCGATACAGAGGGAGTCCTGAAGCTTCAGCAGCTGCCTTTGCAACCGCGATCGAAACACCCAGGATGGCATTTGCACCAAGGACAGATTTGTTCTCAGTACCATCGAGCTCGATCATTGCTTGATCGACCCCTTCTTGATCTCGTGCATCCATGCCTTCGATTTCACGAGCAATCTGGTTGTTCACGTTCGCGACGGCTTGAGCTACGCCTTTGCCCATCCAGATATCACCGCCATCACGGAGTTCAACTGCTTCTGATTCTCCAGTTGAAGCTCCAGAGGGGACTGCTGCTCGTCCTACAACTCCGGATTCGAGTACCACATCGACTTCAACAGTCGGATTCCCTCGGGAATCAATAATCTGACGGGCATGAATGAGTTCAATATCGAAAGCCATATAGACACTCCAACTGAGATAAGGTCATGAGTTCTGAGGAAAGAAGTGAACGATTTATGTAAGGATATGTCGATGAGTGAGCAAGTCGACTTAAAATCGGCTATCCTGAGTTGATTCATCGGCCTGTATTCAGATTCTTCATCGCACATACGGACAATTGATCAAATGACAATCACTCCAGATCAGTTTCAATGCAGATTAGCTCGTGTTCGCAGTCGTCTTGTAGACCAAGGCGAACTCGTCATTGATATCACAGAACAGACATTTGAAACGATCTACAACCGTGACGCTGGAAAAGCAGCTCTGCTTATGCAACGGGATGATGAAGTAGATCAAGCAGATATCGAAATCGAGCGTGATGCAGTCGATATGCTCACACTTGCGACCAAAGTCGCATGTCCGATCGAGCCAGCGATGATCAGATCTTTATTGACCGCAGTGAAAGTGAACAATGAGCTCGAACGGATCGCGGATTCTACAACTGCTATTGCTCAACTTGTGATTACACTCGGAGATCGAGATTCCCTCTTCCCGAAAACGACGAGAGTGATGACGAACTCAATTGTGGGGATTCTGAGAGATACGGTCAAAGCATTTAAAAACACAAACGCCGACAAAGCAAAGAGTGTGCTCGCGTGTGAAGGGAACACACTAGCGTTTCATGAGCTCATTGCTCGTGATGCAGAATCACGGGTTGCAGATGGACGTATGGGTGTGGATACTGCATTCTCTCTCCACGCGATTATCAATCAAGCTGTTTTAATGGGTGATCATTGCACCAATATCGCAGAACAAGTAATCTACGAAGCTACTGGCACCATCGTACGTCACACTACTGCAGGGTGGGTTGAGCAGAACTTGCCTAACTTGAAGAACTCTGCAGATACAGAATAATTGGCACGTTTTACACGAGCACTTGGTTTGGAATTATTTTCTTGTTGAACTGATTATCGTTTGTAGAACGGGAGTTCAACCACCGTTGCGTCAAGTTGTGTGCGTCCGGAATCGATACTGAACTTGGTACCCAATGAGTTCATTGAGGATGGAACAAATCCCATTGCGATTGATTTCCCAAGGGTCGGGCTCATGCACCCAGATGATATTGTTCCGACTGCTTCACCATCTGCAAGGATTGACATACCTTGTCGCGCTGTTCTTTTGGAATCTATTTCCAACCCCACGAGTTTTGTTTCTGGGCCACCTGCGTCTCTGATAGAAATGAGTGCTTCTTGCCCGATGAACATCTCGCCTTGCTCTTCGACGGATTTGTCGAGTGCGATTACGAAATCTACGCCACAAGAGAGCGCACAGATATCTTCACCAAGCTCGTGGCCATAAAGCGGCATGCCTGCTTCAAGACGAAGTGTATCACGGGCTCCTAAACCACAAGGACGAATGATCTCTTCGTTTTCAGGAGTTTTTAGTTCTTTCATCATCATCTTGATTGCCATTCCAACTGCTGAGGCTGGGAGGATGACTTCGACGCCGTCTTCACCGGTATAACCAGTTCGAGCAATCATGATTTTCATGATCATCATGTTTTTGACAAAGAATCGGTATCGTTTGAGTTCAGAAATTTCTGAAGAAACTTTTCCAAGAAGCTCCATCACCTTTGGGCCTTGCATCGCGATCATCGCCGTCTTTTCTGTGCGATCTTCGAGCTTTACAGCGAATCCACGATTACTGATAACAGACTCAATATGATTCACAATCTTTGTTCGATTCGACGCGTTGACAACAACTAAAAACTCGTTCTCTCCGAGTCGGTTTGCGATCACATCATCAAGAACTCCACCTTGTTGATTGCAAATCAATGAATATCGACATTGTCCTTCGGCCATTGAACCGATTTTGCGAGAACAAATATGTTCAAGCAATCGAGCTGCGTCTTTGCCTTTCAAAGATAACCGACCCATATGAGATACATCAAACAACGATCCACTCTCACGAGTATGAACATGCTCATCCTTAATGGATGTGGCGTACTTAATGGGCATTTCCCATCCTGCATACTCCACAATTTGAGCATCGTAATCTTCATGATACGAATGGAGCGGAGATTGTTTGAGTGTTGCTTGATCTGTCATTTGTTACCTCGGAATCAGAAATAAATGTACCCTTAAGCGTATGCAACAGGAGTCCAAGGGGCATTGTCAATTAATCGAACTCCCCCCACCATTGCCGCAATTAATGCTCTACATGGTTTATGAAATGGTACGGCGGGATCAGGAATGGGCATCAATGTCGCAGAAGGACGGATCACTGCATACTCAGGAATGATTCCGTTGTTCTCAAGCATCTCTCTCATGAGTGATTGAGCAAGCTCAGGTGTATTGACATGTGATGAACTGAACAAAGCTTGACTCAATGCAACTGCTTGTATTCTTGCTTCATCTGACAAGTTTAAGTTCCTTGAACTCATCGCAAGGCCAGAATCTTCTCGAACAGTCTGAGCGGGAATCATCTCAAGAGAACGATTCTGTAGTTTTGACATCGTTCTGATGCATTGGAGTTGTTGCCAATCTTTTTCTCCAAACACCGCTGCAGATGGGTTGCAGAGATCAAACAAGCGAGAAACAACTTTGCATACCCCTTCGAAGTGCCCCGGCCGATACAAATCTTCTAAACCAGGTTTCGAAGCAATCTCAGGGATAATGACGTTTGAGAGCACATCTTGATGTTGAGGATAGACCACATCAACGGATGGATTGAAAACGATATCAACGCCTTGCTCTTTACAGATTGCGATATCATCGTTCATCCTGTCTGGATATTGATCGAAATCAGATTGTTCATTAAACTGTTTCGGGTTCACAAAGATTGAAACCGCGCTGGGGACACCTTCGATCCGTGCGCGTCGGACTGCCGCTTGAATTAATGAAGTATGCCCGCCGTGAAGTGCACCCATCGTGGGTACAAGCACGCAGTTGTTTGTCATTTCAAAGTCTGGCGTTTCCAGTATTCGCACTGTGCAACCTTTCAATCGTAAAATCGAGTGTAGACAGCAATTGCGAGGCTACGATTTTATGTGAACACAAATCAACCAAAATTGCCTTCAAATGAACAATGGGTACAGTTTATTGATTCACTGATCAGTCCTGTACTCTTGGACATGCCATTCGAGAAGAGTGAATCAGAAAAAACGAGGTTTATTGAGAACTTTACGGATGAGTACGGCAATCGGCGTGCAACTGATCGCCCGTTTCTCAGTCATATTTTCAATGTACAATCGGAGTCAATTCAATCCGACGCACTCGACGAGCAACTTTGGTGGTTAACTCATTCTGGGAATCTCACTGAAGCTATTGCTCTGGATCTCGTTGAGCCCTCTGGGCCGTTAGTTAGTGATTCAGAAAATCTTGCAATCGAGTATCGAACAATGGTTGAGCTTTGTTCGCTCCACGCACTTTGGAACTACGCGAACAGTTCTCAATCCTCTGTGCTTATTGATCGTTGCATGAATGCAGTCCAGTGGCATATACATGAACTACAGCCAGACAATGGAATCAATCGTCCTTGGGGTGCACATGTTTTTGTTAGCTTTGCTTCGATGAGTGCTGATCCAGAATTGAGTCTGTCAGCAAATCTACACGCGCAAACTCTAGTTCATAACACATCCGTCACACTTGGATACCCGGATCGACTAAGTGCACTCATATTAAAAGATGTATCACATCAGTTACAGGTTCACAACCGGAGTTAAATCTCATGTGAATGTTTAGTTACGATGTAGGTTGCGTTTTTCCATTTTTCCGTGTGTACAACCATGTCCGTAATGCCGCATTCCCTGAATATAGAGTGTTCCATTCAGACTCATCTGACTCGTATTTGCCTGCTAATGACGCGGCAACAAGTCCCATGAACATTGGTTGTGGGGTCAGAGGTCGAGAAGTCAGTTCTGGGTGAAACTGGGCTCCGATGAAATATGGATGAGTAGTTGGTCCGTTTTCATTGTCATCATGTCCAACAGATTGAGCGGATGATGGAAGTTCCAAAATCTGCATAATTGGTTGTTCAGGGTGTCGGCCTGAGAATACGAGCCCGCCTGCTTCAAGTTGATCAATAAATGAAGGATCTACTTCGTACCGATGTCTGAATCGTTCATGGATCGATCGTTTCCCACCTGCGAGGAATGCTGCGAGAGAATCAGGAGTGATTTGTACATCTTGAGCTCCCAAACGCATTGTGCCCCCGAGTCCTTCGATTTTCTTCTGGTCAGGGAGTTCTGAAATTAATGGGGATCCACACATAGGATCAAACTCAGTTGAATATGCATCTTTGATACCGAGTACATTTCTCGCGAACTCGATGACAGCGACTTGGAATCCGAGACAAATCCCAAGGTATGGCATCCCCGATTCTCTACAGTACTTCACTACTGAGATTTTGCCTTCGACTCCTCTAGAACCGAATCCACCTGGGACAATTACGCCGTCAAAACCATCAAGTTGTTGTGCGACATTCGAATCAGAGATATCAGTCGTGTCGATCCATTCTTGTCTTATTCGACAACGGAAATGAGCAGCGCAGTGTTCAAGAGATTTCTGGATTGACGCGTATGCATCCATTAGATCTGCGTATTTGCCGGCGACGGCGACTTTAATTGTGTAGTTTTTAGGCGCAACCAATCCCTCTACGAATGATCCCCATTGTCTGCGAGATTTATCTTCTTGCATTGCGTCTACACGATTATGAAGATCAAGAATAGAGAGAATCTCGCGATCGAGTCCTTCATTTCTCATTTCATCAGGAATCGTGTAGATGCTGTCGCGATCATGCATTGAGAACACTCGGTTCTTGGGTACATTGGAGAACATCGCGATTTTTTCCATCACCTTTGATTCTGCAGGGTTACTTGCTCGACATGCAATGAGGTGAGGTTGGATTCCAGATTCCATCAAACGTTTGATACCGAGTTGGGCCGCCTTTGATTTTTGTTCCCCGAGTGCTTTGGGTTCGATGACATATGTCAATGCGACAAAGCAGACACTCCCAGGACCTTCTTCAAATGCAAGTTCACGAAGAGCTTCGATGTAAAACCCGTTTTCGTAATCGCCTACTGTGCCGCCGACTTCTACGAATACAACATCTGCAGGACCTTCTCCGTCTCCTCTCAAAGCGAGTTCCCGGAGTTTGCGTTTAACTTCGCCGGTAACATGTGGGATCATCTGGACATCTCGTCCGAGATATACCCCTTGGCGTTCACGATCGAGAATCTCTGAGTAGATCTGACCTGAGGTTACGAAGTTTCGTTTCGTGAGATTCTGGTTGAGCATTCGCTCGTAAGTACCAAGATCCATATCGCATTCGGTTCCGTCATCTAAGACAAATACCTCTCCATGTCGATATGGGTTGAGTGTTCCTGAATCAATGTTGAGATATCCCTCGCATTTGATCGGTGCAACTCGTAACCCTTTGTCTTTGAGGACTTTTGCCATCGAAGACGAGAAGATGCCCTTCCCAAGACCCGACATTACTGTGCCGAGGATTACGACATATTTATGGTTGCCTTTTTTGTAGCCGTCTGGAATCGGAGAATAATACTCCGAGTTCGTCATTGAGCGCTCACCTGCTTCAGCGAGAAGATTTGTGCCGACAGTATCACCCGGTGGTGTTGAGACCGGAGTGGATGATGCATGATTCGATGAATCTTGACCGTCTGCGGCGTCGCTTTGATTGGGCATAACTGATCGTAACAACTCCGATACCCAGCGTGCAACTCAGTTGCGGATTCTTATGAAATTCTGGATAATTTATTGCGTAATACGGGCACAAAACGCCCGGTAGTCTTCGGGAGTGTCAATACCTTTGTGGACAAACGGGCAAATCGCAACAGCGATTTCTACTCCTGCTTCAATCGCACGCAGTTGTTCGAGCTGTTCCACAGATTCAAGTCGGGAAATTGGCCAACTCACAAACTGGTCTAAGAACTGCCTGCGATAGACATATATCCCCGCATGCTTTAGCCAATCAACTCCCTGCGAATCTCTATCGAATGGGACTGGGGATCTTGAGAAGTAGATCGCTCGATCAACTCCATCTTGTGCCTTGCGAGTAACAACTTTGACTAGATTCGGATTTGAAACATCATCACCATCCTGTAGAGGAGACGCTAAGGTCCCCATCTCCACTCCAGATAGAACGAAAGCATCAACTGCAGAGTCAATCAACTTTGGATCGAGCTCTGGTTCATCACCTTGAACATTGACGATAATGTCATCAAGATCAAGCCCAAGGATTTGTGCTGCTTCTGCAAGTCGAGATGTTCCATTAGGGTGTGATGGGTCCGTCAGAACGACTTCGATATCAAGATCTGTGAGCACTTTACAGATTTCTTGGGTGTCTGCAGCCACGACAACTCGATCTAATCGAGTAGATCTTTGAACCGATTCAACAACATGGACAATCAGGGGCTTCCCTGTATCACTGAGAAGAACCTTGCCCGGAAGTCGAGTTGATTCAAACCGAGCTGGAATAATCCCCACAATGCTCATCGAATCTCAGCTCCGATTTAAGACTTAATCTCTGCGATCAATGCTTTAATCTGTTCTCTTCGTTCACGCACATCACGGTAGTTGAACTGTTGAATCGCTAGTCCCGCCGCGAGTTTGTCTGCGCGTGTTGCTGATTCTAGATCTTGATCTTTCGCAGCCTTTGCTTGGAGTGCATCCATCAGTCCATATCGGATATCCATTCCAAGATCAGAAGTTTCATCTGAAATACCATCGAATGCTTGATCAAAGGTTGTAATCGCAGCATCTTCCCAGCCGTCAAGTTTACGGAACGATTGAGCCATCAAGTTCAAGACATCACGACGGAGCTTCGGGTCATTTTGAGCAATCTGGAACTGCTCAATTGCATCCTGATACTCTTCTTTTTGGAATAGGATTTTGCCTAGTTTGTATTTGAGCCCTAAATCAGTAGGGTAGTTCTCAACCTGTAGTTTCAGTTCATTGAGCTGAAGTTTCTCAAACTGCGTTTGTGCTTTTGCGTACTTGCTTGTTATCTCTTCATCTGTAGGGTTTGCTTTCGCTTGAGCAGCATATTTCGCAAGTGTTCTACTCGCACGCAACACTTGAATTTCGCCCGCTTGTTTGCGATACCTGAACTCGCCGCTTGCTTTGTAAGCTTTGGTGTACAGATTGAGTGCTTTGAGGCCATCAGAGCCCTTGTTTCGTTCTAATAGAGCAGTTGCATATTTGGACAGGGTCGGAAGATCATCTGGACGAGCAATGTATTCTGCTTCTGTCGTTTCTACGATTGCATCTTTCGTGGAATCTGTTTTAGCAAGTGAATCTTGTTGTTCAAGTTCGAGTTGTTTATCAGCATCTCGGATATTTTTACGGAAACCACCCTCTTCATCGTTGTCATACCCACCTGAGGACATTGTGCTCTGTGCGAGCATGTTTCGTACTCGGACTTGGAGATCTCCGTCAGCAGCATCGAGACGACATGCGGATTCACCAGCGATGGCTGCGAGTTTAAACGCGCCTACTGATTCAAAAGCATCCAAGAGTTTGACATACGAGTCTTTCTTCGCCTTGGGGTCGTTTTGAATGAGTTTGAGTGCATGTTCCCCGAGCATCGTGACGGGTTCTTTAAGGGAGATCTTTGCAGCTGCAGAAGTCGCTTTTACGGCATTACCCAGATCGAATCGAGCGAGACCAAAGTCGAGTAGTGCAGAAAGGTACTTCCCGACATCTCCTTTGGTGCTTGAAATTGCTTTTTTCGTGTCTTTACTGCTCTTTTTGGGATTCTCTACTGAGTAGATTTCTGAGGACTTGAGAAATGCGTTGAGTCCATACATGGAAGTCGGGTCTTTTCCAAGACCGTTGAGCCAGCATTGCATTGCATATTCGTAATTCCCAGATTCGTGAACCGTCTTTGCATGATCAAAAAACGACTTTGCTTTCTTGGGTGAGAAAGCTTCGACAACCGGGGTTTCGGTTACAGCGCTGTCGTCATTCTTATTCTTTTTACCAAACATGGCCAAGGCACATTCCTCCTGAACGCTCAATAGTCACCAAGTATACGCGGAATGAACGCTCAGGAAGGCTGATTCCGCCACAACCTCAATCTTCGGTCATACGATCTATCAATGACGATCAATCCAGAAAAACTCCGAATCGAGCTCTACCCCACAGAAGTCCTCCGAATGAAGGCTGAACCTATCGAACTCAACGATGAAGTTCGTGCAGTTGCCTTACGGATGATCGATCTGATGAAAGGAGCTCAGGGTATCGGACTCGCTGCTCCCCAGATCGGGCTTTCTTGGCGAATGTTCGTAGCGCATGTCCCTGCGGATCCGAATCTTGACTCAGAAGATGACCAAGAGGAAACAGATCCTGATCTGCCAATCTCTTGTGATTCGCCTCAAATATTTATCAATCCAGAGATTATCGAATTTGCCGGCGAACTTGAACCTTACGAAGAAGGGTGCCTATCTCTTCCTGGAATCACTGGGGAAGTGCAAAGGCCTGCAATTGTGACAGTGAAAGCAATCACGCTAGATGGACAAGAAGTAACTATGCGAGCATCTGGGTTGCTCGCTCGATGTTGGCAACATGAGATCGATCATCTCGATGGAGTCCTCATTCTTGATAAGATGAATCAAATGTCTCGATTTAAGAATCGATCAAGAATTAAGCAGATGGAAAAAGCGGCCAAACGCTAAGAAAGAAAAGGGACGAACACATGGATGTGATCTTTCTTGGTTCAGGCGCTTTCGGCGTACCTACACTCGAGCGTCTTGCTCGTGATCATAATGTTACTGGTATTGTCACCCAACCAGATCGGAAAGCAGGACGCGGATCGAAAATCACCCCGACCCCTATAGGACAATGGGCAAGCGAGAATCTACCTGATGTTCCAATCATTAAACCTGAGAAGATCAATGATCCAGTGGTACGAGATACAGTGCGTTCTTGGAACGCAGACGCATGGGTTATCATCGCGTACGGCCAATACCTTGGGTCGAGACTGATCGCAGATCGATTTGCGATTAATCTCCACGCGAGCCGTCTCCCTCGTTGGCGTGGAGCTTCTCCAATCAACTCCGCAATCGTGGCTGGAGATCAATCAACTGGAAACTCGGTCATCACCATCGATAAAGAGATGGATGCAGGAGCAGTACTTGCTCAGTCTTATTGTGAAATTCCATCTGATTTCACCGCCGCGATGTTGCACGATCAACTTTCAAACGATGGTCCTGATTTGATTGCGAAAGTCCTCGAAGATCATTTCAATAATCAAGTTGAATACTTAACACAAGATCCATCTCAAGTCACGATTGCCTCGAAGATGTCAAAGTCTGACGGAGTTGTTGACTTCTCACATCCTGCACGACTTGTTTCATCAAGAATCAACGGTCTCAACCCATGGCCAAGCATTACAGTGGGGTTTCGCGATGAGAAAATCAAGATTAATCAATCGAAACCCATTGATATTCTTTCCCAAGAACCAGCAGGGACGATCGTCGATGCTGACAATGGGTATGTTGTTTGCGGCGACAAGAACGTAATACAACTACTGATGGTTCAACCTGCAGGTAAACGATCAATGGACTGGAAATCATTTGCAAATGGTCGATCAGTTCAAGCGGGTGAAAAACTCTTAGGTAACTCTCTCCCAACAGTGCAATATGAATAGATTGACTCTTTGGGATTTATTGATCCCAACAACATCTCGAAAGAAACCTCGTCGAAGAAAACAATCGACACCTACGGTGATCGTTCGGACCAACTCAAAGAGAAAATCCGCGCCGACAGGGATGCAGCTCAAATATGAGCAAATTACCAAACAGATGCTTCTGGAGTATGGAGTTCGTGTTCGCAAATGGAGATCCTCCATGTCAGGTGTTGCATGGCAAGTCACATATCGGGATGGATCTGTGTCAAAGTTACTCGAATCTCCAAAGCCCAAAGGTCCGATGTCAGCAGCGATTTTTTTACATGAAATTGGGCATCATGCAATTGGATTTGGCACATACAAACCCAGATGTCTCGAAGAGTTTTACGCGTGGAAGTTTTCAATCGACAAAATGCATGAGCTCGAACTTAATGTGACAGATCGAGTGCACGAACGAATGCATGATTCATTGAACTATGCTGTTGAAAAAGCACTTCGGAGAGGGTTAAAAAAGATACCCGAAGAGTTACTCCCCTACGTTGAACCCAGGGTGTTGAGATCAGCCTGAATCATCGTTTAGTAGAATTTCTTTATGGATTGAGACTGGTTGATTTTCTCCAGATTGATGTGGGTAATATGCTCGCACAATCACTTCAACTGGATTGAGAGTTGTTCCGCCTTCTGAGATCAACTCAAGAGTCACTGTCTCAAGTGCTCCAGAAGGAATAGTCACTTCAACATATTCAGGTTCTACTCGCCAGCCGTGAGCGTGTTGGATTCCAACTTTGTAACTCATTTCTTTTGAAGTGATGTTTGTAAGTTCGATCTCAATATCGAACTGGTCACGTGCGAAGTGTCCAAACCCAGAAAACCAATCTCTCTTATGGAGCGCTCGAATGTCATCAAACTCGATACCTGGATATGCATCACTAGGAAGAATCGATCCAACTGGGATATGGACAATTGACACTTGTTCTTTTCGTACCTGGAACTGGGTTAAGTGATGGATTGTCGCGTGATCAAACCCTCTCTTTGGCCAACCACCTGTTGTTGCAAGGGTGAGATAATGGACATTGTCGCGCATTCCATCATCACGTAATGTGTGTATGTGTCCGCCGACGATCGTGGTCGAACGCCCATCTTTTGCGAATATCTCGTGTACTTGATCCCAGTTACAACCCTTATATTCTTCGGTCCATCGTGGATGATGAAGAAAAACAAAGATTTGCTTCGCATTCGTATTTGATAAATCATCGCGTAACCAATCCATCTGCTCTTGGGACATATTCTGGCTGTTACTCGGATCGTGGTAATCCATTTGTTCGTCAGTAAAGAGAACGACGAAATGTGCAAACTTGTGATCAAAGCTGTAGATTAACGGCCCAAAGTGTTGTTCGTATAAACCGGTGTTTGATTCGCCCCCTCTTTTCGCTGGGTAAACATCATGATTTCCTGCAACTGGATACCAGTTCATTTCAAGTTGATTCATGATCGAGATAAACTCATCATGTTGTGAAATCCATTCACTTCGGGTTGATTTGCCTTCTACGAGATCCCCCACTGTCATGACGAGATCAGGATCGAGCCAATTTGTCATTTCAACGGCTTCTTCGAGCACCTTAATTCCAATTTCAGGTCCCCCAGTGCGATCACCAAATGCGACAAATGTGAAAGATTCAGTATCAACAGGTTTTTGTACATCATCGATTGCGAGTAATGTTTGATTCAAACTCAACAACAGCAACAAAGTGATCAAAGTCCGCATATCTCATCCTTTTTCATACTCTTCTCAATACTCTCAGGGTCTACACGAACAAAGTAGCTTATTTTTGAGTACGATTTATCTGTGATGTATCTAAATCTACATTGAGAACGAATAATCTATCCTAAACGGGTGTTTACTTATAGCAAACATCTCTTTCACCCATGTTGAGGAAAACGAATGATAATCAACAGAGTAATCGCACTGATTGCAGTCACTTCGATGACATTTGTCATCGGGTTCGGCCTGATCAAAGCGCCAGAGTATAAATCAACCAATGCCGCAGAGAAAGCACCCTCGATGCAAGACAAGAAGTTATCACAGTTAGGTTTTGATATCACCCCTCTCACTGAGAGTGAGATTCAAGAAAAAGCGAAGAAGCTTTCCCCAGAAGAAGCGAAAGTGATTCTTAAAAAAGGCACTGAACCTGCATTCTGCGGCAATCTTGTCGACAACAAACTCGATGGCACTTACATCTGTCGTTTGTGTGATTTGCCTTTGTTTAAATCTGATTCGAAGTTTAAGTCAGGTACTGGTTGGCCTAGTTTTTTCCAACCAGTTGATCCTGAGCATGTATCTGAGCTTGATGATTCTTCATTTGGGATGACACGAACTGAAATTTTGTGTGCTCGATGCAGCGCTCATCTTGGTCATGTTTTCCCTGACGGACCTAAGCCAACAGGTCTTCGATTTTGTGTTAACTCAATCTCTCTCGATTTCGTTGAAGACGGAAACCCTCTACCAGGGAGTCCGGCGGCGAGCAGTTTGAAAACCGCCTACTTCGCCGGGGGATGTTTCTGGGGCGTTGAAGACCGATTCTCACAGATCCCTGGGGTTCATGATGCAATCTCAGGTTACCAAGGTGGAGACGATACAAATCCATCGTACAAAGAAGTCTGCTCTGGAACATCGGGGCATGCAGAGTCTGTGGAAATCAAATACGATCCTGCGGTTGTTAGCTACGATGAACTACTCGCATTTTTCTTCAAGATTCATAACCCAACACAGGGCAATCGTCAAGGCCCGGATTACGGGTCGCAATATCGTTCTATGATTTTTCCAACTGATGATCAACAGATGAAAGTTGCCCAAGATTTCATTGATGCTCAACAGAAAGAAGGGAAATGGAGCTCAAAGAAGATCACAACAGAGATCATGGCTGCTCCTAAGTTTTACAAAGCAGAAGAATACCATCAGGACTATCACTTACGCAATGGCGGTCACTGTGCGATCCCAGAGTGAGTAAAAACCTTTATGTAATAAAAAAGACAGGTATTTGCCTGTCTTTTTTAATAGTTAAAATTTAATGATTGCTTATCCGAGTGCTTGATCGAGATCTGCGATCAGATCATCGACTCCTTCGATTCCAACACTTAGACGAATCAAGTTATCAGTGATCCCGAGCTTTGCCCGTTGATCAACTGGCACAGATGCATGTGTCATGATCGCGGGATGCTCAATCAGTGACTCAACTCCGCCTAGAGATTCAGCACATGCGAAGAACCTTGTTTTCTCGAGCATTGCTCTTGATTCTTCTAAACCACCTTTGATGTAAATTGTGATCATTCCGCCGAACCCGCTCATTTGTGATTTCGCGAGTTCATGTTGTGGATGTGAAGGTAATCCTGGATAGATAACTTTTTCTACCTTTGGATGTGTATTTAGGTGCGTTGCAACTCTCTCTGCGTTTTCACAATGGCGTTGCATTCGAACATGAAGTGTCTTTGTGGAACGAAGAAGTAAAAAGCATTCCATGATTCCAGGAACTGCGCCTTCGGAGAGTTGGATAAACTTGAGTCTTTGGTGGAGATCAGGATCATTTGTGATCAATGCGCCGCCAATAGAATCGGAGTGACCTCCAATGTACTTTGTTGTTGAGTGACAAACGATGTCTGCACCAAGTGACAATGGGTTTTGAAGATACGGAGTCGCAAATGTGTTGTCGACCGCGAGGATGACATTGTTTGATTTTGCAACTTCACTCACTGCCTTGATATCAGTGATTTTAAGTGTTGGGTTGGTTGGGGTTTCTAACCAGATCAGTTTAACCCGATCGTCCAGAGCGCTTTTTAATGCTTCTATATCAGTCATGTCAACTAATACGGTTTCAATTCCAAGTTGTGCAAATACACGATGGAACAATCGATTAGTTCCGCCGTACACATCATCACCTAGGAGAACCTTGTCTCCAGCGCTCAACAGATGAAGGACAACGCCTGTTGCTGCGACACCTGAGGAGAAGCATAATCCGAATTTGCCTCCTTCGAGATCTGCGAGATTCGCTTCTAGAGCAGCACGGGTCGGGTTTGCTGCTCGTGAATAATCGTATTCTCCAATGATTTTTCCGGGTGATTGTTGAACATATGTCGAAGTCTGATAGATCGGAGTCATAATCGCGCCAGTAGTGGGATCTGGACGCTGTCCAGCATGAATAGCACGAGTACCAAATGAATGGTTTTGGGAAACTTCCATAGAAAATCCTTTGTTCTCTAATTCAATAAATTATGCGTTGAGTTTAGTGAGATGTTCGATCAGATCGATCTTGGATACGACACCCATAATCTTGGTGCCGTCGATAACGATTGCGACATGATCCGTTTCGAAGATGCCGTATAGTTCTTCTACTCGTGCTTTTGGATGGAGCACGCCTGCAATTTCATGTGCGATCGGAGCAATCTTCGAGTCTGCTTGAATTGATCCGTCTTGGAGTCCTCGAAGGATATCGACTTCATGGACGATACCGTTAGGTTTCCCATTGCCATCGACAACTGGGACTTGTGAAATACCGTTGCTTCGTAATGCTTCGATAACTGTGTCAACTGAATCGGTATCGCAAACAGTCACGACATTGCGTGAAGAATCAATCAAATCTTCAATAACACCAAGACCCTTCTCAGGTTCCATAAACCCATGCATCTTCATCCATTCGTCGGATAGATACTTAGTTACATATCGAGTGCCCGAATCCGGACAGATTGCGATTATTTTCTTACCAGGTCCCATTTCCTTCGCAATTTTACATGCGATGTGAACCATCCCTCCTGATGAACCGCCACAGAAGATGCCTTCTTCTCGCGTCAATCGACGAGCAGTTGTGAAACACTCATAGTCATTGACTTGGTACATCTCATCAACAACTGAAGTATCGAATGCTTTACATAGGATGTCTTCGCCGAGGCCTTCAACCTTGTATACATATGGGGTTGACATAGTTCCAGTATGGAAGAAGTGATAATGGACAGATCCAAGTGGATCGACGCCGATGATCTTCGCCTTCGATCCCATTTTCTTGAAATATCGTCCGATTCCAGATACTGAACCCCCTGTTCCAGTCCCGATGACGATCGCGTCTACATCGCCTCCGGTTTGTTCATACAGTTCTTTTCCAGTTGATAGTTCGTGAGCATCAATATTCCATTGAGAATGGTATTGATCCATGTAGAAGGAATTTGGTGTTTCTTCTGCGACACGCTTTGCGACATTGACATAGTGATCAGGAGAATCACCGGGGACATCTGTTGGAGTAATGATGACTTGTGCGCCATACGCACGAAGGCCATCGATTTTTTCCTGACTCATTTTATCAGGCATTGTGAATACGGCTTTGTAACCCTTCACGGCGGCGACCATCGCGGCACCCATCCCAGTATTCCCGGATGTGTTTTCTACGATTGTGCCTCCAGGTTTGAGTAGACCCTCTTGTTCAGCTCGAGAAATGATGTAAAACGCCATTCGATCTTTGATCGAACCTGCAGGATTCATATACTCGCATTTTGCATAAACTGTTGCAGAGTCAGGTTCTGGAACTTTATGTAGTTCGACCAAAGGCGTATTCCCGATTGCTTCGAGGATATTGCTCTTAATTGGTGATTGATTGTTTGAAAAGATCGTGTCGGTTTGGGGTGCTGTTTGCATCCAGAATCATAGGGACACAGTGGTTAAAGAACACCCCGAGTAGGATTCGAACCTACGACCTACGGATTAGAAGTCCGTTGCTCTATCCAGCTGAGCTATCGGGGCAAATACATCGGCCTTAGCTCGAATTCTGATACCGAGCGGGCTTCAATCTATCCATGATAGTCACACGAACTCAGAATCTGTTCCTCACGCTGCTCTACATTTGTCTATTTTCGACGGTTTCATACTCTGTCGAGCCCAAGCCGACTGTATTGCGCATATCAACATTCAATATCGAGGATGTGAGATCCCAAGATCTTGATACTGCAGAGGATCCTCGACTCAAGCAAATCGCAGCCATCATTCAACGAATTCGTCCCAATGTGATACTTCTTTCCGAGCTTACCACTCGAATTGGACAAGAAGAATCAAACGCAGATCGCTTTGTTCGACTCTATTTGTCTGTGCCACAAGCAGATGGGCTTAAGCCGATCACTTTTGATACATTTACGCCGTATACGAATACTGGATTTCACTCTGGATTTGATCTGGATAAATCAGGATTTATTGACGCGAGCCCTCCAAAGCAGACCAAGGAGCAAACAGACGCCGGGCGAGTGTACGGCAATGACTGTTACGGTTTTGGTACATTCCCAGGTCAGTACGGTATGGCTCTTCTTGTTGATCCAAGATTGAATATTCAGGAAGAGAACATCCGTACCTTCCAAAACTTCCTTTGGAAAGACCTGGAAGGCCATTCTGCTCCAATGAATCCTGATGGATCTTCTTGGTACACTCCTGACGAGTGGGAAGTCTTTCGTCTTGCATCGAAGACTTTTGCTGATATTCCTATTCGTTTACCGAATGGGCAAGTAATTCATGCATTGATTTCACATCCAACCCCTCCTGCATTTGACGGTCCTGAAGCAAGAAACAAGCGTCGAAATCTTGATGAGATAAAACTTATCCGTCAATATATCGATAATGATCCAAAGCTTTACGACGATAACGCTCAATACGGGGGATTAGATGAAGGAGAACTGTTTGTGATTCTTGGAGATCTCAATGCAGATCCAACTGATGGAAGTTCGCTTGATCGAGTTATCATAACCCAGTTGCTCACTTCTTCTAAGATTGCGGATGACGTATTTCCAAGTTCGGAACTCAAAATCAAAGGACTTGATTCAACGGATACTGCACACTTTCGACTACGGGTTGATTATGTGCTTCCTTCAGTAGATATCAGAATCATGAACTCTGGGGTATGGCGTCTCCCTGAAGGGGAACTTGAGTTTCCGTCTGATCATTTTCCTGTCTGGATCGAAGCACTCGTTCCAGCTTCTTCGGATTAATAGCTGTTGAATCATCTCAATTGGACTATCATTGACGGTGAATACAAACATGCAAACTGAACCTGTAGCGACAACGGATGAGAACTGTGATATCGCAGAGGATTCGATGTCAGTTTCTGTTTATTCTGCATGCAAAGAACTGACAAAGCCAGGTATCACTAAACTCGTCACGATTACTTCCCTTGTAGGACTTCTCCTTGCAGGATTACATTATGATCTGACTGGGTGGGCGCTGTGGACAAAGCTCATTGTTGGGACAATCGCAGGGACTGCAATCTCATCAGGGGGTGCGAATGCACTCAATATGTGGTACGAGTCTGATCGTGATGCATTAATGAATAGAACAAAGGTGCGCCCGATTCCATCGAATCGACTCTCTTCGAAGTTTGTACTCAACTTTGGACTTGCGATGACCATCATTGGGACACTGATTCTTTGGGTGACCTGCGGCATTATTCCTGCGTTTGTTGCGCTTGTGACAGCTGCGTCGTATGTATTAATCTACACGCCTCTCAAACCAATCACTGTCACCAATACCTTGATTGGCGCAGTACCAGGCGCGCTTCCCACGATGATAGGAACTACAGCGATCGGGATAACCCCGGTTGCTCCAGCATCTGGATTTGATTTGCTGATAGAACCAATAGGGTTGATGCTCTTTACATTGATGTTTGTATGGCAACTCCCCCATTTCTTTGCGATTGCTTGGATGGGGAGAGAGGATTACAAGGCTGGGGGATTTAGAATGCTCCCGATTGTTGATCCGATTGGAAACCATACGGCTGCAACGATGATTGCAACTTCAGCATTACTGATACCATGTGGTCTTGCACCACTTTGGATCATTCCCGAACTCACAGGGATGTTTACTGCAGCAGCCGCTGTACTGTTTGGATCACTTCTCGTATACCTGAGCTTGCGATTCGCATTTACACGAACAGATCAAGCTGCTCGTAAATTGTTCTTTGGTTCAATTGTTCATTTACCAATCTACTTGATCGTGTTAGTTATGGAAGCGACAATACGAGATTTTATTCAATGAGCTCGATCAATCTCAAAGAAATCCGGGTTGTTTACCATTCCTCTAAATCAGCTGAGCGAATTGCTCTTGACTCTTTTTCACTCCAAGCAGACAGGGAAATGCTTGCATTGCTCGGGCCAAATGGCGCAGGCAAGTCGACTCTTCTCAATGTGATCTCGCAGTCCATTATCCCAGGGTCAGGCGAAGTTATTACTCCATCATCACGCGAGTCAGTTTCAATCGTGTTTCAGACACCTGCGCTCGATGAGTTGCTCACTATCCGTGAGAATCTCATGGTTGCAGGAGCATTGCATAACCTTCCCAAAAACGAGATCAATCAGCGAGTTGAAGACATTGCAAATGAACTAGGTATCTCAGATCGACTCAATGATCAAGTTCGGCATCTTTCGGGTGGACTCATTCGCAGAGCAGACCTTGCGAGGGCTCTGATCCCACATCCAAGTGTCTTATTGCTCGATGAACCAACGACTGGACTCGATATTGATGCTCGTAGAGGATTCTGGGAAACAATAGATCGAACTCGCAAACAATATGGTATGACTGTAATTCTTGCGACACATCTCACCGAAGAAGCGGATCATGCAGATCGTGTTGTCATGATCAGAGATGGTAAAAAAATCATAGATGATTCTCCAAATGCTTTAAAAACAACCTTCGGCGATCGAATCATCCGTGTCAATGTGAAATCAGATTCTGATGCTGATGATGTTTGTCGTTGGCTCTCACAAAACAACATTGAGTACCTTTCGTTGGGGCATCTCATTATTGGTAAAAACGCAGATGCGGCATTTGCATCATCATGTCCTATTGGCTCTGCAGAGATTACCATCGCACCTCCTGCACTTTCTGATGTATATACCTTCTACGCTCAATCAGTAGTAAGTGAATCAGACTCAGGAGTCCTCTCATGATTGGGACTCGGGCAACATGTGCACTCGCAAAGCGAGAACTTATTCGTCAAACTCGTCAGCCGTCACGTATCATCGCATCAGTGGCTACCCCATTGTTAATCTGGATTTTTATCGTCGGCGGATTTTCAAACTCGATTGGTTCAGTTGCTCAATCTGACGCAAAGATCGGCGCTTACACAATCCCGGGGATGGCTTCATTAACTGTGATGTTCGCATCTATATTTGCATCAATATCACTTATTCAAGATCGGCACGACGGGGTACTCAGAGCAGCATTGGTCTCTCCAACTCCGCGTTGGTCGATTGCACTCTCCAAGATCAGCGCAGGTTCATTCCTCGCAATTGTACAAGCTTTGATTGTTCTCCTGACTCTTCCATTTCTTGGAGTAACAATCACTCCTGTTGGAGTATTGGGCGCGATTGCAGGATTGGTGTGTATCTCTGTTGCACTTATTGGGCTTGGGTTGGCGCTTGCATGGGCGGTTGATTCAACTCAAGGGTTTCACGGCGTGATGAATGCAATCTTGATGCCGATGTGGTTAGTCTCTGGAGCAATATTTCCGGTCGAGGACTCTGCGGGGTGGCTCAAGATTGTCGCTCTTGCAAATCCGTTGACATGGGCGCATATTTCGATTCGCTCTTCACTTGGGATGGATACCAGTTACAACTCTCTGATCGCATGGGTAATTTCGATCGGATTTGCATTGTTTGGAATCATTGTTGCGACTGCAACGATCTCCCGAACGAAACGAACAAACAGCTAGTAATAGAGTGGAGTAATCATGAACCCCAAAATATTTTTCCGATCCATTATCTTGATGTGCTTAACATTTATAGGAATCGCTGTATTTTGGTCTATTGCTAAGCCACAACAATCAAAGATGTCATCAGCGCCAACACTTCTTGAAGGCGAGAATCCATACTCTGAGTTGTTTATACCAACATTCACGCTTACAGATATAAACGAGCAAGAAGTTACAGAATCTATTCTTGATGGTGAATATACAGTAGTTGATTTTTTCTACACTTCGTGTCCTCTAATTTGTCCAGGTATGTCTGCAGCGATGCGTGAAATCCAGAATGCGACAGAAGACACAAGTTTAAAACTCCTTAGTATTTCCATCGACCCAGAAGTTGATACGCCTCAGAAGATTAAAACCTATGCTGGGGCGTTTGGCGCGGATCCAAGTCGTTGGAAGTTCACAACTGGTGATCCGGAAATGATCACGATCTTGTTGATGGGTATGAACTTTGAACTCGGAGAACTCAACTCAGATGACGGATTCCGAAACATAGATCACCCTTCAACTCTCATTTTGCTCGGGCCTGATCGTCATGTGATTAAACTCTATCGCTATTCTGATCCTGATCAGATGGAAGAGCTTATAAAAACAGCCCGTGAACTTGCGGGCTGAAGTAAAGAACTAAATGTCAGTCTGATTATTTCCTAGCGGCTCGAATCGCAGTTTCTATTTCATCAATGGTTTTGGGAATCATAGAAGAGAGATTCCGCGAGCCTGTTTTTGTAACGAGTATGTCGTCTTCGATTCGAATACCAATGTTTTTGTCTGGGATGTATATTCCTGGTTCGATTGTGACAACCATACCTTCTTTGAGTGGAACCATTGGTGAAGGGTCATGTGTCTCGAGACCCATATGGTGTCCGATGCTATGTGGGTAATAATCACCGTACCCTGCATCTTGAATAACCTTGCGTGAAGCCGCGTCTGCTTGAGCCATTGTTGCTCCGGGTTTAACAGCTTTGATTGCTGCTTTCTGAGCTTTGAGTACAATGTTGTAGAGGGCAGCTTGTTCTTTGGTAAACTTGCCGGAGACTGGCAGAGTTCGTGTGATATCCGATGCGTATCCACCGATATCTGCGCCGCTATCTAGTACGAATACATCCCCCTTGTTTGCGATACAGTTGTTTGCTTTGTAATGAAGTACTGTCCCATTGTGGCCAGAACCAATAATTGGATTAAACGCGTTTCGCATAGATCCCATGGAAGCGAAACCTCCAATAAGCGCGTTGTGAAGATCACGTTCCGGTACATCGTCACCAAGTTTACTCATCACACACTCAATACCGTGAGCGGTTGCTGCGATTGCTTTTTTAATCTGTTTCACTTCTGCAGGACTCTTGACGAGTCTCATTGAAGTGATTAAGTCTGATTGATCTTCGATAGAACATCCTGGGATTCGGGCAGTAACTTTTCGGAACAGTTCAAGATCAGAAGTTACTGGTTGGGAATACGCTGCGAGCGGATGCAAGCATGCTAATCGCTTTGTGCGTTGAGCAGCTTCTGTCATCAGTCTTGGTAACGCATAAGTTCGCATTACAGTATCAAATCCGGTTTCATTGCGAAGCTTCTCAGACACGAGATCACGATATCCATCCCAGACATCAATCTCAGGATTGACAGGTTTGAGCAACAGGATAATGCGCTTTCGAGCATCTGGGTTAGATGGATCGAAAAAGACCATTGCCCCTGGTTCATCATCAATACCTGTGAGATATTTGAAGTTCATGTCGGGCAACCATTCACCCAATAACGGTGGAGACCCGTCGCCTGCAAATACAATCCCAACTGCTCCCTTGAGCTTTGAGAGAATTTTCTTTCGTCTGCCCTGATATTCACTTAGCTTGATTGCGCTATCCATGTCTCCAACTCCTCGATATGTGTTACCCAAGATTTAATGCGTTCTTGAGTGCTTGTTCTGCTTCTGCTGATCGCATGCCTCGTTTACCAAATCCCATGACGCCTCCTGCTTCAACCGCTTCCTGTAGCGATTCAGGAAAGTTCGATATCAACATTGCAGGTGGTGACTCAGGATTGAGTTCACGAATAAGGTCAATCCCCGATGTGTTTGCAAACTGTCCATCGAGAACTCGATTCACCAAGAGCAATGACAGTTGAGGCATCATCTTGTTTAGTTGCTCGAGTGAATCTAAACGATGGACAACTGATCCCGGAACAAATCCCATTACTGAGCTTTGGAGCGCAAATGAGTCCGGCCCACAATGTCCAACTAATGCAATTTCTAAACCTGTCGTACTCATTTCACAACTCCTGATTACCATGTGATGATGGATTTATCATCTGTACTGAATTTGCTCGAACCAATATAACCATAGGTCCAACTCGATACGATCGCGGCTCTGTAACATCAGATTTCACGCCTTGGACAAACATATCAATCGAACGCTGATTGATTGTATCGATACCCTTTGATTCAAGAACTCTGCGTGCAAAGTAAAAAACCAACTCGACAAGCACTGCATCTGGTTGAGTTCGTAAACTCTTTCGATTCCAACACCACTCTGATTCAATCGTTTTGTTATGAAGATCGAAAAGATCTTCAACGAGTTTCGTAAACGCAATACTTATTGATTGACTCGATGCGCTTAACTTTGCGGCTTTCGACGCAATGTGTGGTTCAATTGATTGCAGAACTGGAATCACTTCATGTCTGAGTCGGTTTCTGAGATATCCAATATCTTTATTCGTTGCATCTTCTCTCCATTGAAGAGAGTGCTCTACGCAGAAAGATTCAATCTCTTCTCTCGTGGTATCAAGCATCGGACGGATCAAGGTTTGGTTTCCAATCGGTCTCGAAGGATGTACGCCTCCTAAACCGCGAACACTTGTCCCTCGAATCAAGCGCATCAACACAGTTTCAAGTTGATCATCTGCATGATGTCCAGACACAATAAAGTTCAAACCAGATTCGTCGGCCATTTTGCACAATGCTTGATATCGAGCGGATCGTGCGTTGTTTTCAAGATTCCCAGATTGTTCTTTCACTTTTACATTTAACTCTAAGAAACTGCACCCCATTATGTCTGCAAGTTTCTTTGCAACATCCCGATCTAGCTCTGCTGATCCATCATTCCGGATATCATGGAGAACATGCCCGATGATTGGGCGTGGACGAACAGATGCAAGAACTGCAGCGAGTGCGATTGAATCAGCGCCCCCAGAACAAGCAATCAAGGTTCTACGATCCTCATCACGGACAGATTTACCTCCTGTGAGAGCTCTCCAACGGCGCAGGATCCGCGCCGAGAAGGGATGATTCTTAGAAATCGTCCCTTGGAATCCATCTTCGTAGATTGGTTGTGGTACATCACACACGCTGAGATGATACTGTGATACAATCGTTCAGTCGAACCGTCAGACAAATCAGGAGTAAACGGTGCAACTCGGACCAACAGAGCCACAATCTAAAACGAACGCTTCCCAGCTCGATTCTGACCAAGAATCCGCCTCGTTATCGCAAGAGGATTCACAAGCTGGGATTCAAACGAAAGAACCAGTCGCATTTGATCGTTTATTGGATCGTTTATCTGCTTCTGAGTCACTTTTGCCCAATGTACTTCTCTTTGCGGGCGTTTTTCTGATGGTCATCCTGCTTATGAGGGTGCTTCGTAAGAATACTCAAGCGAATCGCCGCAGAATGAATACTCAGGGTTCCCCTTCAAGTCGAATTGCTGACATCCACGCTCAAGCTCAATCTTCGATTACGCCTTCAACCAAAGCAATGGTTGACGCTGAGGAAATGGCGCGCCGACTCGGTGCAATTCTTGATAACAAAGCAGCCCGTTTGGAACTGCTAATCGAAGAAGCAGACCGGAAACTCAATGTATTGAATCGTTCAATCGCAGGAACTAAGCCTGCACCATTTGTCGAACCAGAGTTCGATAATGCAACCGATTCTCCAACGACGGTTCCTGCTTCGAGAACGATTGATCCAACTCTTCTTGATCGTGCTCGACTCGAACAAGATTATCAAGAGCGTCAATCTAGAGTTGCAGGTCGCATTGAACCTGCTTCTGCTCCAGAACCTCCAAAGCAAGATGAACCGCTTGTTGATCCTACCACACAGTTCAAGTCTAGAGTATTAAGTCTTGCGGATTCTGGCATGACCAATATTGAAATTGCACATGAACTTAAGCAACCGATTGGGCAAGTTGAGCTCATTTTAAACCTTCGTCAACAGCAAGGTTAATCGTTAAGAGTATATTCAGTTATTCGATCCAGCTTTTTTCCATGCGCATCCCACTTGGGATCATACAAGCATTCCCGTTTTCGACCATGCTTGCAACTGGGTAAGCTGTGTAATCAAGTGCGAATGCTCCTGCTGGACGATGATTTCCTGATTGACCTAGGCCGCCGAATGGGAGTTTGGAACTTGCTCCTGCAGTTCCACAGTTGATGTTGAGGCACCCAGCACGACATTCAAGAACAAAACGATCTTTCAAAGCACTATCTTGAGTAAAGATTGCTGCGCTTAAACCATATCGGGTTGCGTTTGCTTGTGTGATCGCGTCTTCAAACGAATCCACGATACTAATCCTGAGTAATGGTCCGAAGACTTCTTCGTCACAACCACAGTCATCAGTATCTATCGTGAAACGATCAACTTCAACAATACCTGGAGTGATGTACCAGCCTTTGAGATCGGGAATCTGTGTAGATTCCATCAAGATTCTTCCGCCGGTTGCTTGAAGCTTTGACTGGAACGAGAGAACAGAGTTCATGGCGTCTTCAGAAATGATCGGCCCCATAAAGACAGGATCCGTGGATCGAGGTTCTCCGATTATTAAGTTTGAAGCTGCTTTCAATAATGCTGGTACAACTCTATCTGCTACATCTTTATGTACAATCAATCTTCGGGTGCTTGTGCATCTTTGACCGGTTGTATTGAAAGCGCATCGGGTTACTTCAACAATTGCTTGATGTAGATCTGCATCAGGCATAATAATCGCCGGGTTGTTCCCACCCATTTCAAGTGCGATGATTTTGCCTGGTTGATCAAGGTTTGCTTCTAAAATCGATCGGCCAGCAGCCCACGAACCTGTGAACAGAACTCCATCTACTTCCTCACTTGAACAAAGCTCTACTGATTCTTTCACCTGACCATGGACCATATTGAGAACACCTGTGGGCGCCCCTTCGGCTTCGAGTGCTTCTTGGTACATTTCGCAGAGGAACTGCCCCACTGCGGGTGCTTTGTCAGAAGGTTTGAAAACAATTGTGTTTCCTGTGAGTAACGCGGGAAGAATATGTCCGTTGGGAAGATGTGCAGGAAAATTGAATGGCCCAACAACAGCTAATATTCCATGAGGTTTGAAGAGACAATGTGCTTCTTTTGTTTCATTGAGCGCAAACGAAAATGGTGTTACTCGATGGCGTCCGGTGTACTCTCCTTCTTCGAGTGTGATGTCAACTTTTGCAGCGATCAATCCTGCTTCAGCTCGTGATTCCCAAAGCGCTTTTCCGGTTTCGTCAGATACAAGATCCCCGAGTTGTTCGGAACGTGACTTTGCAATTTCTTGGAAACGACGGAGAACCTTGATGCGGTTTGCGATCGGCCAAGATGCCCATTTCGATGATGCAGATCGAGCGGATTGAATTGCTTCACTCATTTGAGTCGGTAGAGTTGTGCCTTGCCATACTACCGTATCGGGGTCAGCGGGCATTGTTGAAACGATTTGATTGCCTGGAATATCAATCCACTGCCCATTGATCAAGTTTCGAGCAACAGGTACGAGTTCATGGTTCAATGATGTACTCATCGGGCACCACCTTCATGTTTTAATATATGTAAAACTATCTCTATCACGAAGAAGCACTGCGGCGAGCAGTTTTCTTCTTTGAGGTTTTTTTGGATGTCTTCTTCTTTGATGATGTTTTTTTAGTCACAGATTTGGTACGTTTGCTACCTCGTCCTGGTTCGATCGGGACACGCATTGGAGTGCATCCTGCTTCTGCGCCGACTTCTGCATGTAACGCAACTACTGCTTCTGATGTAAGACGTAGTTTTCCTGAACGATCTACTTGGAACGCAGTTTGTATCGCGCGAAAATCACCTTCGTTATTTAATACAGAAACGATTCCAACTTGATCAGTTTGATCGTGATGGATTGTTGCTCCAATGTTTGCTTTGAAGGTGTCTTTTACAATTTGAATTTCATCAGTATTTGCAGTGACATACGGGCCACCATCAAATGGATCAACGAATCCGTTGTATTCAAATCCCAGCCTCTCGAGCATCCTCCTCGCAGGGAGTGTTTCGGGACCAACCTCACCGATCTGTGCTCTTGCTTGAGGGGGTAGCAACGATAAATGGATATCACCCTCAGGTAATAGTTCAGTCATAAACTCGCGAGAATACTGACAGAACCGATCTGCTTCTTCATAGCTCAAAGGAATAAATCTTCGTCCTAGAGTGTCCCACACAAGAGAAGTTCCATCACTCGAGATCGGAGCCATCAGTTCTGCAAGAATTGTTGGTCTGAACATTTTTCGATGTAGTGCAAGGAAATGAAAACGAACAAGTGCGACAAAGCGGCCAAGTTTCATCTTGTGTCCGCGGAATGAAGGCTGCAAGATTAATCCGCCCAGCTCAGTTGGTCCGCTTTCATCAAGATGAACACGAGCAACGGTATGTTTCGTTCCAAACTTCAAATCGTTGGTATATTTCTCCCGTTGTTCCAGTTTGAAACAAACGTTAGGATGCCCAACTCCACCCATCTGAGATACGAGTTGGCTTGTACCAATACAACCTTCAGTATTCATCTCTTCTAGGACAAACATGAAAATATCCGCAAGTGCAGTCTTCTCTGATAGCCCACCAGAAGCAGCGGTAGCTTTGGGTTTGTGAACGGATTTCGCATCACGAGCTGCACGCGTAAAGCTCTTGCGAGAGTTGCGAATTTTACCAGAGATGATTTCCTGGTCTGGTGGCAAGTTGATGAAATGAACCATCTTCGACAACTTATGAAGTGTCGGAAGATCGCTCGCCATCGCTCGCCGGATGACATACATAGGTGCGCTTTTAGGCATATTTAGCTCCCCGATGCGACTTTCGCCATTGCTCGTTCAAGACATTCGAACACACGAGGCCAATCTTCCATCTTCATCACAGGCAATGGCGGTAACATACGCACATGGAATGGTCCATGGCCGCAATAGAAACAAATCACGCCTTCGTCATAAGCAGTTCGACAGATCTTTCCTATCTTTGCTTTGTTTCCGCCAAATGGAGTGAATCGCATCATGCCGCCGACGCCGCCTGCGAATCCATCAATGCCTTCTGTTTCTGGGAACCAATCTGGATGTTTCGCGACTAATGCATCAACTTGTTTTCTGAACTCGCGTTGATGTTGTGCGAACTTGCCTTCAGGGCCGTAGTTCCCTTCTGAAGCTAGTTCATCAAGTAATACATTCCCAACTGTAAAATCAACAGTCGCACCAGTGAAAGTCCCTGAGAGTAGGCCCGGTTTCGGATTGTATTCCTCAGTAAACATGGTTGCACAAGCTTGTGTCATTTTGCCAACTGTCAAGACATCGATGTATTCGCCGAGGCCGTAGTATTCGTATGCAAACATTTGTTCTGTTCGGCCGAAGGATTGAATTTCGTCGGCCCAAACCGCGATACGGTTTGCTCTACAGAACTCCATTAAAGCTTTCAGATAGTCTGGGTTTGAAACATTGAATCCACCTTCTCCTTGAACAAGCTCAAAGATGAAAGTGGAGATTTGCCCAGCGTATCGAGTGTTGTAGCGTTCGAGTCTCTTGATTGTGTAATCAATAAACTTCGTTGCTCCACCCATTGCATCTGCACGATCCTTGTTCCAGAATGGGACATAATCTACGAGAGTTGAAAGTGGTACGCCTTGTCGGCCGCCTGCACTATCTCCGATTTGTGCCATGGTAACACTTCGGCCCATGAAACAGTTCTCGAATGCAAGGACTCTACTTGCAGGAGCATGCTTCTGGTAACACACTTTAATCGCACTCTCGTTTGCCATCGCGCCTGAAGTTGTAATAAAAGCATGAGCTAATTTTGATGACTTAGATGCATGCTTAACAAGCCGTTGTCCGAAGGTTACTGCATCAAACGATGTTTGAAGGTTTCCGTGCTTGGTTGTATCAAGAAGTGCTGCGTCGAGTTGAGCTTTGATTACTTTGGGGTTTGAGTGTCCTAGAAAGTGAACACCAATACCAGTGAGCATGTCCCACTTCACGGAACCATCTGCCATTTCGCAGAGTGCTCCATTGCCAACTCCTGACGAGATGCTTGGGTACATCAAAGGGCGCCCTTTGATTTTTCCTGCTTCAAAGAGCATTGCTTTGAAATCATCTGCAATATCAAGATTTGCAGGTCGAGTATCTGTAATCTGTGCTGAGTAAGCAGCGACTTGTTCTACAATCGAGTTGAATGCAGAATGAATCTTCTCATCGTGTAGAAGCTCGTTTCCAACGGTACCGGTACTTGTTATTGATGTCATGTTCAACTCCTGTCATTTAAAACTACGAATCTACTCGGAACCGCCTGCAGACAATCTTGCAACCAAAATCGCAAGTAACTGACAGCGTTCAACAAGACTTGTCAAATCAATCCATTCATCGGGTGTATGTAACCCGCCGCCTCGGACTCCGAGGGTGTCAATTGTTGGGAGTCCTGCGCTTTGCAATACATTGCCGTCGCAAACTCCACCTGTCGATGCAAAGGGTAGTTTTTGTCCCAATGCTTCTGCAACAGATCGTGCACGCAATCCCAATGCTTCAACTTCTGGAATCAACGGTTTCGCAGGACGATTAAAACTTCGTCGAACGATTACTCCTGGGATTTCGCCCTGATCAGTTTGTAAAGCATCAAGTTGCACTGCTAACTCATCGGCAATTGAGTTGTCTGCAAAGCGGACATTCCCCCACGCAGCTGCAGAATCCGGGACTGCGTTCGTCGCAACCCCACCCTTCAGTGGTCCGATATTCAAGATCTTCCCACGATCAGGTTCTGGGAACTTTGAGGATTCCAAAATACATCGTGCGAGCTCTATAACCGCAGATCGACCTTCTGTGAATGCTCGTCCGACATGAGCACTCTTTCCTATTGTTTCGATCATGAACTGGCCTGAGCCCATGCGTTCAATCGCGAGTTCACCTCCGGGTAGTGCTGGTTCAAGTGCAAGCCCAAAATCGTGTAACTTTGCTTGTTCGCGTAATGCATTTTCAGAGTGATATGTTCCGGTTTCTTCATCACCATTCAAGGTGAATGTCCAGTTTGCAGGTACTCCACATTCTTCTAATGCTTCGAGCGCCGCAACTGCGATTACCAGACCACCTTTCATGTCAACACATCCAGGACCGATTGCCGTTTTACCTCCTGGAGCAATGTTGAGATCAAGGAAGTCCCCATTTGGATCGTGAACTGTATCTAGATGACCTGCGATCATCACTCGTCCATTTGATGCACCATTGAGTCGCTCACACACAGCAGTTGGAGGCATATACGCACCAGATTCGCCTCCGAGTAACCACTCAGGTTTAGAATCAGGTTGAATTAAATGTGTTTTGGCACCAAGTTCTTGCAAGCGTATACCGAACCGTTCACGAGTCTCTTCGATCGCTGGTTGGTTGTTTCCACCTGTTGGAATCCCAACATGTAATCTCAAATCTTCAAGAAGAAAAGAAGATCGCTGAGCGATCACATCGGCAACTCGTTGTTCTGTTTCAGATAGTTTCACAAACGAGTGTAGCATCACACCAAAACCGGCTTCCAGCAACACTAGGGGCGATTTTTACGCAACCACAGTTTAAACTCGATAGGGCATGTTTGTGAAAAAAGATTCTGAAAATCGTCAGCTTAATTGCGAAGATTCAGACACCCAAAGCATGAATTGACAAGTTCAATTTACTCAGGTTCAACCAGTTGTCCAAGATCAACTACAACTCCATTAGGTTGATACAAGTCTACATTCAACTCGTGTTTACCCAATGATGTGAAAACCAAACTCGTACGTCCTGCTTGATTTGTATGGAACAAATCCGCAGCTGAAGGCCCGGCATACTGAGTGTTGTTCCTGTTGTTCACATGGAAATGGTAATGAGTAAGTGATCGATCAGAGAATAGGAACATGTCACCTGAAGCAACAAATCGCTTGTCATCTATCCGATCTCTCGAACGCGGACGATACAGCACCGCACGGAAACCAGTATCTCCATCTACTTCGATTACTCCGCCGTATTCTGTGGATGTATCTTTTTTGTCGAGTGTTCGTTGTCTAAAAATTTGGTCAACTACAACTGGATTTTTGAGTGAATCATCAACAACTAATATTGTTAACAGATCTACCCATTGAAGTTCATTTTTCCAATCATTGACACGCTCCATTCGACGAGGTTCGCCTTTTTGATGTTTGCGTTTGTGATGAACTCGTGTGCTCATTCGTTCTGAGACTACGCCATAGAGTGAATCACGATCAAGGCTGAGCCATGCAGGGCGATTCACGTCTGCCCATCGAATTGCCTCGAGATGTCTGAGTGTAACTCCCTCGCGTTGATTGCTGTTTAGTCTTGAAATCACTTGTGAAACTTGATTCCACCATATTTCATTGAGTCGTTGGTTGCGTGAATCAGTGTGTCTACGAAGGTTACTCAACCATTGGATTTCGAGTGCTGAGTTTGGAAGCACCCCAAGCTCATTCATTGCTGCTCGTAGATCACCCACGAGTACTCGGGATTCCTCTTCAACATCTGTATTGAGACTTGATTGGATAAATTGACGACGAAGGTCGCCGCTTTGATCTAATCGAGCAAGTAGTCCCCATGCATCATCGCGTGTTCTTTGGCTCAACCGAAGTACTGCTTGTTCTCGAACATCTTCTGTACCAACAGTTGGGCGCAAGAATACTTCGAATACGATTCGCTCGATTTCCATACCAGGACGAAGTGACTCTAATGCTTTTCGTTCATCTCGATCGACATCAGGCACGTTTGGACTTACTCTTGCGTAACTGCGGACCAACGCAGGGACGAGTTCATCCCAACCATTTTTAACTGCACGATCTGCAAGAACCCGAACTGCATCGGGAGATCGTTCAGTAGGCAACAACAAGCGAGCCATATCGCGTGAATCTTGACTCCCTTCTTCGGACTCATCAGACATCAGGAGTGATAATGCTGCGATCCGTAAGTTGGGAGTTGTTGAGTCTGACCATGCGAGGTTCTTCAATGCTTTTCGAGTTCGTTCACGAACGCGGACACCTGATTCAACCTCACCCCATGCAAGCTCAGCAGCTGCGATCCGATCTCGCTCAAGCAATTCTGGGTTTCGAAGATCCAAGAGTGGATTTCCAGTTGGGGTAAATGTGCTGCTCGTTGAACAACCTGTGAGCATCAGTCCCAGAATGACAAGAATGAGAATAAAAAACGGATTGCCTGTTGTACAGGATTTGTGTGATAAGTAGTGTTTCATCATTGTTCAATAGTGTAGTGAGTCTCTCTAGTGGAACCCAGTTGACCGATCAACTAGAATCAGGTCTCTTGATTATCGATCAAGCAACGCAGACATGAAGAGCTCAACATGATGAACCAGACGAATACCGCGTCAACTCAATCAAACAACGATCTCCACGAACGCGTCGCGTTTGTATTGGATCGAATTCGCCCTGCTGTCCAAGAAGATGGAGGGGACATCGAACTTATTGATGTAACAGATTCAGGAGTCGTCAAGATTCGTATGCACGGCGCATGTGTCGGGTGCCCATCTTCAAATATGACTCTTAGAATTGGTATTGAACGAAATCTCAAAGAACGAATTCCAGAAATTACCGCCGTTGAAGCTGTCGACGCGACCTGATTTGCACTCGATCCTACCTCTAAACCGATTCCTGACACCCAGTTAGTCACTTAGAATAGGCTTTTGAGCAATTCTGCGCATTCAAATACCTAATTCAAGCCCATTGAACAGGTTGCAGCGTTTTTGCTTGGTCGTGCCCAATCTCTGTGATATACTCGAATAAGCTAACCAACGAAGGTTTGAGCGAGTTATGGAGCAAGGGATGCTGGTAATCACAAGAAGAGAAGGCGAAGAAGTTGTCATTGGGGATCCAAAGAACCCGATCGGCGTTGTTCGCATTGCATCAGTTAAAGGCGAACGAGTACGAGTTGCATTCGACTTCCCAAGAGATGTCGAAATTCATCGCCGTGAGATTGCAGACCAGATCGTCATCGAAATTGATGACTCCCCTTCTGTAATCGGTGAAATCAAACCAGCTTCGGTTCATTGAACGAATCGACTCTCAATTTCGAAGTATTCATCAACTAAAAAACACTCTGTATGACACAGAGTGTTTTATGTGTATATCGAACTGTTGAGCGATTACTCAGGATCGCCGCCGGACATGTCGTATACCCAACCTTCGATTGCACGATCAAGATCTTGGATATCTCCTTCGTTGAAGAACAATCCAATTTCCTTCGCAGCTGCTTCAGCTGAGTCGGATCCGTGAATCAAGTTGAATGAGTTAGAAACTCCGAAATCGCCACGGATAGTTCCAGCGTCAGCCTTTGAACCGAAAGTCGCACCCATCATCGAGCGTGCGATTGCGATTGCTCCAACGCCGCGAACTGCGAGAACACAGACTGGTGATGAAGTCATGAACGAGACAAGCCCGTTATAAAATGGCTTGCCGGCATGATCGCCGTAATGTGTGCCGGCGAGATCTTGCGAGATAGTCATCATTTTCATGCCGACAATTGCGAGTCCCTTTTCTTCAAAGCGAGTAATGATCTTGCCCATGAGCCCGCGTTGTACCGCGTCTGGCTTGAGGATAATCAGTGTTGTTTCCATTGCCCATTTCTCCAGTTAAATCGATCTGTATTCAGTGTTTGAACCATCTCAGCACCTACAGAGATGGGCATAGAGCATAGGCAACGAACCGAATCAAAGCACAAATTAATGAAACGAAGCAATGACACCTGAACCCAGAAAACCACCCATAAAACCTATTAAACAAGCTCCAATCCAGGTTACATACGAAAGTATCCAAGTCATCCCTAGCCCGGGTTGACAACGATGTAGTTGATAATCATCTGATAACTCACGAATACGAGCACCTAGGAGGAAGCACAATATAAACATACCGATAGTCCAAACCACAAAGCTGACCAATATGATTCCCATCACAAGGATTCCTTGTTTGTCTGCCTCATAACTATCAACTGGGTCATCCATTAAGATTGAAGCGGCCACAGAAATCAATGTGCCGGCAGCTGTAAATCCTGCGATACTTAACCAAGGGAGATGAATAATCGGAAGTGTTTTGAGCCAAGTAATCCAAAGAATTGTTCTTTGATGTTCAGGAGCAAATCTTGACGCAATCCACCCCAAGAGCAAACTACCTCCAATGAGCATGGCAAGCACGGAGGCAATCGTTAAACTGAACACCAAAGCATCCGAAGAGTCAACTATCCAAACTGCCACCATTCCAGAGACACTGTAAAAAATCCAGACCGCGAGCCAGCCGAACAAAGATGTCCGGGTGAGTGATTTACGATTTTTAACCAAATCACATCGTCGTTGAGAAGTGATCTCATCACGCTTCTGATAGATGTATCCACACTCAGAGCATTGCTCAGAAACGACACATTTGATTTGATACCCACAACGAAGACATGGCGTGAGCAGCGTGCTTAAGTTGTTTCCGGTGTCGCTCATGTTGACATTGTATCAAACAAAAACGGGTGCCCTTTCGAGAGCACCCGCAGTGGGTCAGGATTATTTGGATATACATCCAACAGGCAAATCCTATGCCTGTGTTAAGTCAAGTATCAGCGGCGACGACGAGCGCCAACGAGTCCACCGAGTCCGAGCAATGCAACTGCACCTGGAGTTGGAACTGCACGGAACGAAACATTGTCAAGGTAGATTGATTCTGAACCTGAGTTAGATTCGAGTTCAACGAACAATGTTGCTGTAGTGTATGCGCTGAGATCGAGGTTTAGTGACATCCAAGCGCCTTCGATACCAAGATCGTTTACATCTGAACCAATTGTGTTGAGGATATCAACTGTTGATCCGCCGTCAACTTCTGCCCAGATGTGGATGCTGTCGTCTGTTTCCCAGCCTGTAGTTTGAACGAACAAGTCGAGGCTCACACTCCAAGCGCCTGCGAAGTTTACTGTATCAAACGACATACCCATGGTTCCGTCTGCATCTTGCATTTCGTAACCTTGAACACCGTCTGTGTATGAACCAACTGTGCCTGTGAAACTCGTAGCACCAACAAAATCGCCATCGGTCAAACCTACATCGTTGCGAGTATTTCGGTAGTATGCGTCAAAGCCCATTTCTGTGCCATCAGCGATAAAATCGACAACTGATTGACCTGCGTTGTTGACCAAGTCGTGATCAGTAGCCGCGTCACCAGTATCTACATACTGACCATCAACCATTGCATTTTCGAAACTGGTTGATGCGATGACACCTGCGGATGCAGTGCCTGCGAGCGCAGCGAGTGCACCTGCAAAGATAACATTCTTCATTTGAAACTCCTTCTCTCTACTCTTTTCGCTCATTTACACAAATGAGCATTCTTTGTAAATACCCTAGAATGGACAAGGTCTCTCTAATACCTTGAACTGGGTCTCTCTCTAGTAACACCATGAATAGGGTGTTCTTAGAGTTCAATCATACAGGTAACTATGCAGTTGTCACCTTGAAAGGTTTGATCTTAATGCAAAGAAAACATCAGTAAACTGGGCATTTTGAGGGGCCAGACTTCACCAAACCCCTCTCATTCTGTGCTATCCTGTCTTTTAATCATCGGATTCATGGATCCGTAATCCTGTTTTCACCGCCAAGGAGGGTGGTATGGCTAAAAAATCATCCACAAAATCTCGCGCAAACGCTGAAACTATGGCTGCTAAACAGCGCGATATCTCAGTTTCAGAGTTCTTTGCTAAAAACCGACACTTGCTCGGATTTGATAATCCTCGAAAAGCTCTACTCACAACTGTCAAAGAAGCGGTCGATAACGCTCTCGATGCATGTGAAGAAGCTTCTATTTTGCCTGCAATCGAAGTCAAGATTGAAGAAATATCCCCCCCACCTGCGACATCAAAACCCGGGAGGTACCGTGTTACTATCACGGATAACGGCCCTGGTATTGTGCGCAAACAAGTGGAAAACATATTTGGGCGACTCCTCTACGGATCGAAGTTTCATCGTCTCAAAATGTCTCGGGGACAACAAGGTATTGGTATCTCTGCAGCGGGTATGTACGGACTGATGACCACTGGTAAACCGATGGTCATCACGACTCGTCCGCATAAAAACAAGCCTGCTCATCATCTTGAACTTGCGATGGATACCACGAAGAACAAACCCGAGGTGACTGTCGATATTGAAACAGATGACTTCCCAGAAGGAACTGGGACTCGTGTTTCTATTGAAATGGAAGCAAAGTTCTTCAGGGGGAAAGGTTCAGTAGAGACATACTTAGAGCAAACTGGGATTTCGAATCCTCATTGCGAGATTACATTTATCCCACCTGACAAAGCTGGAGAAAATCCTGATCTTGCAGAAGCAAAGGATTCTGTCGAAGCAGATGCACAAGGAATTGTTCGTACTCAGGAGTATTCAGATCGGATTGTGTATCCACGAACTGTCGATCAACTTCCTCCAGAAACTGAAGAGATCAAACCCCATCCATATGGGGTAGAGCTTGGTACTTTTCTTACCATGCTCAATAAAACTAACGAGAAACAACTCGCAGGTTTCTTCAAGCATGAGTTCTGTCGAGTACCTCCTTCGGTTGTGAAGGAAGTTACAAACACTGCGTCATCCAAAGATAAAACAATCACAAGCGCTACGCGAATCAGCACGATGGATTCAAAGGCTGGAGAGAAAGTATACAATGCTCTCCAAAACGCAAAGCTTCGATCCCCTCCTACAGATTGCCTCTCCCCAATCGGTGTAAAGCAGATGCTCGCGGGCCTCCTCAAAGGTGTCAAAGCAGAGTTCTACACTGCTTCAACGCGAAAACCTTCGGTTTATCGAGGAAACCCATTCCAAATCGAAGCCGCGATCGCATTCGGAGGAGATCTCCCAGGAGATCAACAAGCACGAGTAATTCGCTACGCCAACCGCGTACCTCTCCTGCACCAACAATCTGCATGTTCGTCGTTCAAATCAGTGATCGATACATCCTGGAAAAACTACGGCATGCAACAACCACGAGGCGGAGTCCCCGTCGGACCACTCGTAGTCATGATCCATATGGCAAGCGTCTGGGTCCCGTTTACATCTGAGTCAAAAGATGCGATCGCGGATTATGACGAGATTAGAAAAGAGATGTCACTCGCACTCCAAGAGTGCGGCCGCAAACTCGGACAATACATCCGCCGTCGTCAACGCATGAAACGCGATGCTCAAAAGAGAGATGTTTTCGAGCGTTACATCGGAGAGATCAGCAAAGCGTGTAACTACTTAACAGGTACAGATACCCAAGAGCTATACGACGCGCTGCTGAGACAAGCGAAAGCAAAAACCGAAATCGCAGATGCCCAGCTTGACGATGAAGGAAACTTTGTGAAGGACTCAGCAGGAAAACTGGCAAAGGCCGACGATGTCATTATCCTCGACTCTGCGATCCCTGACGACACAAATGACGACGGTTCAGTCGCTGAATCAAAACCCGTAGTAAAAAAGAAACGCGTATCAAAGACGACTAAGAAAAAACGCACAAGTAAAAAGACATCTAAGAAGGCTGCCTCCGGGCTGTTCGGGGGTTGAGTTATGGCTAAAAAAATTACCAAAAAGAAAGTCGTCAAGAAAGTCACTAAGAAGAAAGTGACCAGCAAGATCAACAATGAACCTGCATTGCGAACCGTACCATCGGATTCGAACAAAGCTGGTAAACGTGATCAAAAGACATCTGTCAAGCTTTCCAAAATGGCTAACGGTATTGTCAAAGCTGTACATAGCGACAAAGAACCAGAGATGGATGTCCCAATCCGCGCAGCCTCCAACACAAACTGGAACGCGAAAAAAGGCATCCTTGAAATGGGTGACTCCGTTGGAACGCGACAGCTTTTCAATCTTGGACAAGCTCGCAAGTTCATGCAGACTCTCCTTCACGGCAAATCCGTTGATGAACTTCTCGTCGCAGATAAAACACTCTCCCTTCGGGGAATGTTCTACAAATCGCTCCACACAATCGAAGGGACCAAAGAGAAAACATTCGACGACCAGACAGAATCCGATGGGATCCTCGAAGATTTGGAAGTGTCGCTCGGATCACTCCGAGAAGAGCTCCATATCTTCGCTAAAAAACGCGGGACGATGGTCGGAAACATCACCGTCGTCGATAACGGCGACGAAATCAACTGCAAGAAAATGGGGTCAGGCGGATACGCAATCCCGTCAATCTGTGAGCCTGAAGTCATCCAGTTCAAGAATGTAAAAGCAGACTTCATCCTCCATGTCGAAAAAGACACGGTTTGGCAACGCTTTAACGAAGATCGATTCTGGGAAAAGCACAACTGCATTCTTACCGAAGGTTCTGGACAACCAACGCGAGGCGTGCGCCGAATGCTCCATCGTCTCAATAAGGAACACAAGCTTCCAGTGTACTGTCTCCTCGATTGTGATCCGTGGGGACACTACATCTATTCAGTGATCAAGCAAGGTTCCATCTCACTCGCATTCGAATCTTCAAGACTCGCAATCCCAGATGCAAAGTACCTCGGAATCCGCTCAATCGACTTCGAGCGTTGCGGCCTATCCGACGATGTCAAAATCTCACTCAACGATCGAGACATCAAAAGAGCAAAGCAGATCGCGGCCTACCCCTGGTTCGAAAAGAACAAGCAGTGGCAAAAAGAGATCAAACAAATGCTCAATAACGGGTTCAAAATGGAAGTAGAATCCCTCATCACCAAAGACATTTCATATGTAACCGAGGAATATGTCCCCGCAAGACTCAAGGCGAAGGATTGGCTAGGATGATTATTGATTTGTAATATTTAAAGGGATATTGCCTTTAAATATTTGCGGAAATGGTTTTCTGCAACCCTTCTTTTAGCTTCAGCTCTGCCGATTGGCTTAAAGAACTTGCTAAGCAATATTTCTAACCGATCGAGGTATGCACGAGTTGCTTTTACCAACGAACGGTCAATTGCAGTATTATTATTTTGTGAGGCATTTTCGATATTTGCGAAAATAGCTACTGCTTCACGGTATGCATCTCTTGCTGCATCGATATGGAGATCTGCATTTATATTACGTTCATACACTCTTAACAGTGACTTCATGCAGGAGACCATGTGACCTGCGAATTCTCGATAATTCTCAAATTCAGGATACTTCTTCCCGCCAAACATGCCGTTGTTTATCAAATCATGATGAGAAGCCCAGTGTTCGTCTCGTAGAACAGAAATGCTTTCGGTGTTATTTCTTAGCATGACGTTACTAAACTCTTTTGAACTTTCGTCGAACTGTTCAAGCCATCTTCTGATTCTATCATTTTGTGTTGATCTTGCCATGAAGCCTGTCCTTGTATTATAAGTAATAAGAGTGTATGCAAACTTCAATCAGTGTAAATAGTGGTGTGCCTTCTATCAAGAGGAAATTTATTTAGCCTGATAAATTTTAAATATCTAGAATGTTGATTATGTGAGCAACATCTTGATTTTTATGCTAATTTCTTTTCAGTGCTGCATTTAGGGATAGTGGTTAAATAACAACACTTTTCCCACAAGCCCGCCGAACAGCCACGAACTGCCCCGCATGCATCATGTTGTGTGTTGCGACGAGTACCCAAATCGCACCCTTGGTCGGAAACATAGGCTGATACATCTCTGGAGCATCTTCATCGAGTTCCGCTTCGCTGGTCTTGTTGAGCGCGGCAAAAGTTGCGTCCTGAATCTTGTCCATCAGATCCATATAGTCGGCTGTACCAAGGAAGTGCGACGCATCGTTGTCGCTCTGGGTTTCTCGACCATATTGAGCCGCAAACCCTTCTGGTAACGCGTACGCATTCCCAGGTGATAGCTGATCAACAAACATGCACTCGGCTGAAATCAAATGACCCAGCTGCCACGCGAGATGGTTGCAACTTTCGTGAGCTCGGTTCATCAACTCAGCATCAGTAAAGTCACCAGCATAACTCTTGAGTACCATCCTGCTAGTGGAGTAAGTAGACTTGAGGATATCAATTGCATTCATGGGATGTTCTCGGTAATGG
>JARGPA010000034.1 GCA_029213305.1 Phycisphaerales bacterium | reverse complement strand
GCGCCGGGTGCGATCCCGATGCCTCCAACACATGCGGCGAGTGCGTCTGAGACATAATCACCGTTGAGGTTCATTGTTGCGACGACGGAGTATTCAGCGGGGCGTGTGAGGATTTGTTGCAGGAATGCGTCTGCGATGACATCTTTGATGATGATGTCTTTTCCTGTGTTTGGGTTTTTCATTGTGTGCCATGGGCCGCCGTCGAGTGGGGTTGCGCCGAAGAGTTCTGCAGCGACTTGGTATCCCCATTCCATGAATGCGCCTTCGGTGAACTTCATGATGTTGCCCTTGTGGACGAGAGTCACAGAGTCACGGTTGTTGTCGATCGCGTATTGGATCGCGGCTTTTACGATTCTTGTTGTGCCTTCTTTCGAGGTTGGTTTGATACCGAAACCTGAAGTGTTTGGGAAGCGGACTTTTTCGAAGCGGTCTGGGAAGTTCTCTTTGAGGAGTGCTTGGAACTTGGCGTTGTCGTCTGAACCTGCTTCAAACTCGATACCGGCGTAGATGTCTTCTGTGTTTTCACGGAAGATGACCATGTTGGTGAGGTCTGGGCGCTTCACAGGTGAAGGGACTCCATCGAACCAGCGGACGGGGCGAAGACATGTGTATAGGTCGAGGACTTGGCGGAGCGCTACGTTGAGTGAGCGGATTCCTCCCCCGACTGGGGTGGTGAGTGGGCCTTTGATTCCTACGAGGTATTTGCGGAAGTCTTCGAGGGTTTTCTCGGGGAGCCATTCACCGGTTTCGTTGAATGCTTTTTCGCCTGCGAGGGTTTCGTGCCAGTGGAGTTTGCGTTCGCCGTTGTATGCTTTTTCGACAGCGGCGTCGAAGACTCGAACGGATGCAGCCCAGATATCGCGTCCGGTGCCGTCGCCTTCGATGAATGGGATGATTGGGTTGTTTGGAACTTGGAGGCCTTCAGCGGTCATTGTGATTGGTGCAGCGGTGGTGTTCATATCGATCAATCCTTTTGCGTTTGGATGAGGGTTTATTTGAAAGAGATACTAGGCGCGCAGGCGAAAAACGGCACTAAGATATATGCATGAAGAACCCTGCTCATTGCTTTATTCCTTGTGTTTTGCTGATTGCGACTTCCATTCTTGGAGGGTGTTCTCCAGCTCAGAAATCGACGTTTGAAGATCAGACGACGGTCTTGGATCGTCTTGAATCTGATGTACGGACTTTGAGTGTTGATTTTGCGGATCGGAATGCAAACAACCGGGGGATGCTCAACGACTCTGGGGTATGGATCGGGAAACGATTGTCTTCGATGGGTTACGCGGTTGATTTGGAACCTGTGCAGACGGCGGTTGGGCCTTCGGGATTTAATGTGGTTGCGGAGCTTACTGGAACAACACTCCCTGAAGAGATCATTGTTGTTGGCGCTCATTATGATACAGAGTTGAACACTCCGGGCGCTGATGACAACGCGTCAGGTGTTGCAGGGATGCTTGAGATTGCACAACGACTCGCGAGGAATCCACTCGATCGAACAGTCCGATTTGTCGCGTTTACCAACGAGGAGAACTCAAACTCTGCAGGCGGGTTGATGGGGAGCTTTGTGCATGCACGCGAAGCGAAGAAACGAAACGATAACATTGTTGCGATGATGTCCCTTGAGATGCTCGGGTTTTATAGCGATGAACCTAACTCTCAGCAGTATCCGTTTGATCCAAAGATGGCGGCGAACCTAGGAATGGAACTTCCAACTGTTGGGAACTACATCGGGATTGTTGGACGGATGACAGATCGAGAGTTGGTTGATCAACTTGGTGCATCAATGAGAAGCGCAGGGACGATTGATGTGACTCCAGCGGCACTCCCTGCGGTGATCAGTGCGATCTGGAGATCAGATCATGGATCGTTTTGGCTTGTCGGATACAACGCGGTGATGGTCACGGACACGAGCGAGTATCGGAACCCCCACTATCACAAACGCGGTGACACCATAGAAACACTCGACTTCGATCGAATGGGTGCGACGGTAGACGCGCTGGTTGTTGGAGTACGGGACTTAGCGACTATGGACAACCAGAACTGAACGCATCGAGATACGCACTGATATCAAAGAAGTTGAAATCTGAATCAGCGTTGAAGTCCGCAGCGGGATCATTGTTTGTGATGGCGCTGAGGAATGCGGAAATATCGAAGAAGTTGAGTTCGTTATCATCGTTGAAATCGGCAGGGCATTGATTGCATTCTCCGATGTCGAGAACCCACATGCCATTTAGCCCTGAAGCCGCGAACATTTTTTGATCAACGATTTGGAGATCATTTGCGATACCTAGAGTTCCTACGATCCATTTGATGTCATTAACATTTGTGATGTCGTAGACATGGATATCTGGGCCGTAGGAAGAAACAACGAGCCGGTTGTTGATTGCATCAATTTCAGTTGGTTCGTTGTTTATCGGAGTTGTTCCGATCAGAGCTGGATTGAACGGATTCGAGATATTGATCGCATAGAGTAGTCCAAAGTCAGTTGATACATAAGCAATGTCTTCAACGAGTGCGATTGAGTAAGAAAACTCAACGATCCCTGGTGCGTCATAGATCCCTGCGGTGGTGATGTTATTTGGATCCGATATGTCGATGATGACAAGAGTAGAGTATCCTCCTGCGACATAGACTTTGTCGTCACGGATAATGATCTCATTGGGGTACTCAGGGCCTTGGTGAGTACTTAGATGAACAGGGTCTGTAGGATCTACGATATCATAGAGCGCCACGAAACCGGGTTCGGTTGAATATATCGCGAGCAGGTTGTCTTGAACATCGAGCCCAACTGCTTTTGTGATTGGGATGTAGCCGACGAGAGTTGGAGTGTATGGATCGGATACATCGAATATATCTACGCCGGTAAGTGCAGCGACATAAAGTAGATCTTGATCAACCTTCAGATTGAGAGCTCGATCTGATGTTGCAACCGAAGATACTTTGAGAGGCGAGAATGGGATTGTGATGTTGAAGATCGTTACGCCTCCGTGATCATCTGCGATATATGCATAGTCACCTTGGATATCGATCCCTTTCGCGGAATCAACGGTAGCGCTGAATGCTTGCTTTGGAGGCGGAGCAACCGTAAGCGGTGCGTCGATTATTGACAATCCGCGGTAACTTGTAGAGATTAAATTTGCATCGTTTGCTGCTAGGCCGTGGAGGAATCCAGGCTTAAGTGTGTGTCCGATCATTGACATGTTTGATTGATCAGATATATCAACAGTGAAGATGCCTGAAGATGAACCGGCAAGGTACAGCTTATCACCAACTGTGAATGTTCGGGTGACGATCGTAGAAATACTGAGATGTCCGATGAGTGTCGGATTATCTAAATCAGACACATCAACTGCGAGTAGCTCATCGAATCCATCCACTAGGAATGCGGTTGTGTCGTCGATGTGGATTGAGCTGATCCATTGTGTTGGGGTGTACTGGCCTCGTTCGATTGGATTCAATGGGTCGGTGTAATCGTAAATATAGAGATCATTTGATCGAACGAAAAGCATTGAACCAACTGCTTGCATGTCGATGATTACATGATCGGGTGTGGTTGTTGAGATGAGTGTTGGAGATGTTGGATCTGAGATATTGAAGAGCAGGAGTTCTCCTGTCGGCGAATCAAGATACGCGATATCGTTCGCGATGGTAATGGTGTAGTCATAAGAGTTGAGAGTTGGGATCGATAACTCTGCAACTATGTTCATCGCGTTTGGGTTTTGCACATCGACGATAGTGAGTTTTCCGGGTGACTTATCAATAAGGAATACATACCCCTGATACAACTCTGCAGTTTGGAAATCCGGGTCAATTGTGAGCGACGCAATTTCTACTATATTCGTTGGATCGGAGATGTTGTAGGTTCGAAGCTCTCCATAGAGCGATACAAGGATGATGTTTTCATCGAGGAAAAAAACATCATCGAAGTTTTCATTCTCTATTGAACTAAGAAATCGATCAGTTGAGCACTGGAGCGACCCGGAATCTTGAGAGATTGCGACGGAAGCGAATAGGGATACTAAAATCGTCAACAATATAGATCGCATGATTCAACTCCTATTTAGAAAAGCAATAATGAACTCTATGTTACAAGCATCAGTTCTTTTCTTCAAGTAGAAATTTTATGTGATACTTAATCGAATGATCTAGGGCTTATGGCATATCAGAGGTGTTTTGATGGAAAATGATCTGAACATTGACAGAAGTTCATACCTGATTATGTTGTTGACAACCTTGTCACTCGGGACGATCTCCTTGATCCATGTATAAAAAAAAGCGAGTTGCAATTTACAACTCGCTCAAAATCTTGCATTTAAATGTCAACAACCGATTCAGTTATGGGCAACCTGCGCCGTAAGCGCCGAGGAAATCAGAGATATCAAAGAAGTTGAAATCTGAATCAGCGTTGAAGTCCGCGGCGGGATCATTGTTTGTGAAGGCGCTGAGGAACGCGGAGATATCAAAGAAGTTGAGTTCGTTGTCATCGTTGAAATCTGCGGGGCAGAACAGTTGATTGAACAGATCGAGATCATCTGAATCGACATCGTAATCACCGTCAAGGTCTGCGGCGATATTGAACGCGTCTTCGGATTCTACGAGCCCGACTTGGTCCATGAACAATGCACGATCGTCTTCGTCAACCATACGGTCGCCGTTAAGATCACCTGCGGGGTATGGATCGACGCGTTCGCCGCTCATGGTGACAATGCTTTGGTTTTGGAAACCGAGTCCTGTACGCGATTGGAAGAGCAAGGTTGCTTCAAAGGTGTTGATCGAAGTGACGCGGACGGAACCTAACAGGTTTTGGTTCAAGCTCAGCGCCGAGTCTTGGAATGTTCTAAAGCGTGTATCACTAGGGCGAGGAACTACCACACGAAAACCCACGCGTGTTGGAGTTTCGAAAACTCCACGGAAGAACTCGTTGTCTGCGTCAGTGATACTGAAGATGTGTCCCACGATCAAGACATTGTTGATATCAGTGCTTGAACTTTCAATTGCGCCTGTCTCTGGGTTCACACTTTGTGTGAGGGTGTTGTAATCACCTGAGAGCATGAAGTTACCAGACACTGGGGATTCCATTTGTAGTGGAAAGTCTACATCTGTGTGAGGCGCTCTGTTGTTGTTGAATACAAATGTTGATCCAGCGAACGACGGATTCAGAATATAGTTGTCAGCATCGGAGTACTGTCCATCGCCTGGTGCGTTGAGGATATCAACTGCGCCTTCAGGGGTTACGATCGCGTTCCATCCGCCTCCAACGATGTCTGCGAGACGATAGCGATCTGTACCTGCGATTGGGATCGTGGTGAACCATTCGGTACCGGGGAAGCCGCCGGTGAATCGGTTGAAGTACACGCCGCGAGGATCGAGATCAGTCACGCCTTCTTGTCCTGCGGTTTCCTGAGCAGTTGCAGTTCCAACGGTGCTCGCGATTGTTGCGATCGCGAGGAGATTCTTGATAACACACAGTGACTTGGTCGAACGGATGGACTTCATTTTGGATGCTCTCTCAGTTTGGTGATTAATGATTGATTGTCGAGTAAGCTCTCGGCCGGAATCGGCTATGCGGGCTTGACGGGCGTTTTGGGGGACTCCTTAACACCGAAAACACAGCGATGCTTTGTCCGTACGTAAGTAGAGGACGAACACCTGCAGGATTCTCAATAATCGCCCAAATTTGGGACTAAATTGGTGATTTCAGATAAGTCCGAGAACCATGTCCAACACACTCAAACTGCGACCTGTCCTTTGATGTGGGGATGTGGGTCATATTCGACGAGTTCGAAGTCGTCGATTGTGAAGTCGAAGATGCTTTTGACTTCTGGGTTGAGCTTCATCTTTGGGAGTGGTCGACAATCTCGTGAGAGTTGTTCGTCGACTTGGGGAAGATGGTTGATATAGATGTGCGCGTCTGCGAGTGTGTGGATGAAGGCGCCAGCGCGATATCCTGTCACTTGTGCGATCATCATTGTGAGAAGCGCGTACGAAGCGACATTGAATGGGACTCCGAGGAAGAGATCAGCGGAGCGTTGGTAGAGTTGGCAGTTGAGCCAGTCGGCGCCGCCGTCGGTTGCTCTTTGGACATTAAACTGGAAGAGACAATGACAAGCAGGGAGCGCCATTTGGTCAATCTCTGCGGGGTTCCATGCGGTAACGATGTGGCGTCGTGAACTGGGGTTTTTCTTGAGTCCTTCGATGAGGTTGGTGATCTGATCGATACATCGGCCGTCGGTTGATTGCCATGATCTCCATTGCGATCCATAGACTGGACCCAGGTCTCCGTTCTCGTCTGCCCATTCATCCCAGATGCGGACCTTGTTTTCTTTTAGGTATCCGATATTAGTATCACCCTTTAGGAACCAGAGTAGTTCGTGGATGATTGAACGAAGATGTAGTTTCTTTGTCGTGAGGACTGGGAATCCTGCTTGGGTCCCGTCTTTGATGAACGCTTCGTGTGCGCCTGGCGCGTCGGGTGAGAGAAAATATCTCGATTGATGTCCGAAGATTGCGATGGTTCCAACACCTGTTCGATCATCGCAAGGTGTGCCTTCGGCGAGGGTTCTTTTCAAAATATCGAGATACTGAATCATAACTAAATAGCATACACTGAAACATGATTCGATGCGAGTGAGACGCATGAGATTCGGTGCATCTGATCAAATAAAAAAACCCGCGAAATCCGCGGGTTTTGTGTTCGTTTTGTGCAACCTGATTAGCCCTTGATTGAGCTTACCTTTGCGACGGTGAATCGTTGACGATGACCTGTCTTGCGTTGGTAGGTGCTCTTTGGACGGAACTTGTAGATGTAGAGTTTGTCACCCTTGAGAACTGGTTCAACGATTTCGAGTGTGACTGATGCACCCTTAACATATGGTGCGCCAAGCTTTGCGTCGCCTCCAACTGAGCCTACAACGAGAACTTTATCGATTGTGATTGAGTCTCCGGCTTTTGATTCACCTGAGTTGTAGAGGTCAATGAGAATCTGCTCGTCTTGAGCGACTTTGCGTTGGCCGCCTGATTCTTCGATGATTGCGTAGTTGTCTGCCATTTTCGTTGCTCCGGTCAGCTGCCGCATGAGTTTGGGGCGGTCCCTTCTTGGGAAATACCGCTTTGGCCCATCTCATATCGGGGTCGAGATGATAGGCGAGTTCATTGGATGAGTCGAGCGAAATTGATTTACGAACCGCGATCTATTCAGGATAAAAATATCGCTAATTTATCGCGGATTCGGTTCTAAAAATGGCACTTTTTACAGTTGGTTTCTAAAATGTATTTAGTTTATCTCTATTTCCGGATGAAAGGATATGTGATGGGAAACCATGTTGTCATCTTCGAAGCTCGAGGCGGTTCAGACAAAGGACAATATGGGTATCGGAACGACTCGATGCCGATTGTGAAGTCTCTCTTGAAACAAAGTTGGACTGCGGAAATCATTTTCTATGAGGATGAGTATCGCGGTGAGATTTATAAGTACGCAGTAGAGAATGCGACAGCGTACATTTCGCGGATTAACCCAGGGAATCTTGAAGACGAAACTGGATACTTCCAGATGCTTCGCGAGCTTGTATCTCACGGCGTAGAAGGACTCCCCCACCCTGATGCGATGACCGCATATGGAGCAAAGAACGCGCTGACGAAGTTAACTGAAACTGAGTTGGTTCCTGATGATACTTATGCGTATTACGACTTTGAAGAGTTCAAAGACCAGTTCAGGAAGAATCTTCTCAATGGGGTTCGTGTATTGAAACAAAATCGTGGATCAACTGGTGAAGGTATTTGGCGCGTTGAGTTGATTGGCGATGTAAAACCAACTGAGAACGGTCATGCTCCCAATGATGCGATGGTGAGATGTACCGAAGCAAAGGACAATCATGTTGAAGAGCGTGAGCTTGGGGACTTCATTGATTTCTGCGCCCAGTACTTGGGTGGCCGGAACGGGATGATTGTTGATATGCCGTTCATGCCGAGAATTGTTGAGGGTGAGATACGCGTGTTGATGTTGCGCCGGACTCCGGTATATGTTGTCCACAAGAAACCTGCCCAAACGAAGGACGCGTTTTCTGCAACACTCTATTCGGGCGCGGAATACACATATCAGAAACCGGAGGAGTGGCCTGAGTTGATGGCGAAGGTTGAGCAGAACCTTGATCTCATGATTGACAAACTGGGTGGATATGCGATTCCATTGCTTTGGACTGCTGATTTTATGCTTGATGATGGGCCTGATGGAACGGACACTTATGTGCTTGGAGAGATCAATGCATCATGTGTTGGGTTCACGACTCATCTTGAGCTTGCGGATCAGGTTGCGAATGAAGTTGTTGGGTTTATCGAAGCTGAAGATATTGTCAATAAGCGTTGGCCTGCTTATCGAGTCTAATACTGACATGAGCATTCAAAAACTACAAAGGATCGATCTCAGTGGGATCGATCCTTTGCTTTGTAGTAACCCAACTTCTGGTTGATTAATCTTTACAGAGGCCGCAACCTTTTCCTGGAGATTTACCTGATCCGTCGCGAGGTCTTTGAGCTTGTCCGTTCCCTGTTTTGTTGTTCATTCTATTTGCGTCCTTGTTTGGCATTCCTCGTTCGAAATCTGACGCTGCGATTGTGTCGTATTCTTCTTGAGATAGATGTTGAGCTTTGTAGTGTCCATTGTTAAGTTGAATCTGTGCATCGAATGCTCTGAGATGGTTGCGTGTTGCTCTTTGGAGATTGCCGTAGACTTTGATGAGGATTGGATCTTCGACATCTTGGGCGGCGACACGGAGGTCGAACAAATCGAGTTCTTCGATTTTTGCTCCAACTTTGAGAGCATCCATCAGTGACTTTGATCCTGACTCGATAAGTTTTTCGTAGAGATCTGTGAATGCTTGTTGTGGGAATACCCCTGGGGTTTGATCAAGGATTGGATCATCGATATTGAATCGTTTGAGCATTTGCTCCATTGCGAACATGTGACGAGATTCTGCATTTGTGATTCTGAAAACATCTGCGTTCCATATATCTCCAAGTGCGGCGTACACATCTCGTGCGAGTTTCTCTTCGATGCGCATTTTGATAAGCTCATTGGTTGCAGCTTCGCTGAGTTGAATAACTGGTTGGTCTCCGATTACTTCGAAGCAGTTGGATGCACCTGCTCCAGGTCCTGATCCGATGCATTCTGTTTGACATGTTGAGCCGCAAGGTCCTGTTGGCGCGGCGTCTTGCACTTGTGCAAAGGTATTCCCTGCGAACGAGATTGAAGCAATACTTGCGATTTGAATGAGTGTGCGATAGTTCATTTTCTACCCTTTTCTATTCGAGACTCGCGCCTCCTGCAAGGTGCGATTCTGACCCTACCTATTAAACGCACCTTGCTGTCCTTTATTACAAAGAGGCTCGGATAATTCTTCAACTCCGTGCTATACATATCGTCTATCGATTCACGGCTGAATACTCAACTGGATACAATCGGTCATGCTTCAAGACACAGAATCAAAAGAAACTATCAGTAGTCTCATCGACGGTTCAGCATTTGAATCGGCGGACGGGATCATGGATGTTGTATCCACTGTTTGGCGAACCGAACTCTTTCAGCTCAATGAGCATCCGATTTCAGTATCACAGATTGTGATTGCTTTGTTGGTTCTGATTCTTGGGCTTGCCCTTGCTCGATGGGTTTCCGTTCGCGTTGGCAAACGGATTCTCCCCCGTATGAAGGTGAATCAGTCTGCGTCAAATGCGATTCAATCGATCATCTACTACATGATGCTTATGATTGCGATTTTGCTCTCGTTGCAGATTGCTGGAGTTCCATTGACGGCGCTCGCATTCTTCGGCGGTGCGATCGCACTTGGATTCGGTTTTGGATCACAGAATGTCATCAACAACTTTATCTCTGGATTGATCTTGCTTATCGAGCGTCCGATCCGGATCGGAGATTTAGTCACGATCAACGGCGAGCAGGGTGTCATCGCAGCAATCGGCGCTCGTGCAACAAAGCTTGAGTCTTACTTGGGTTCAACTTTTATTGTTCCGAACTCGATCATCCTTGAGAACTCAGTGACGAACTGGAACATGCCTACATCGACGGTAAAAAGCATTATCAGTGTCGGCGCTGCGTATGGATCCGACACATCGAAGGTTCGCGAGATACTTGAAAGCGTCATCAAAGATCATCCGACTGTTTCGAAATCTGCAGAGAACAAAGTGATGTTCGTTAACTTTGGTGATTCATCTTTGGACTTTGAGATTCACTGTCGCATTCATCCCAAGAATGTGCTTGAGGCGAAGAGCTTTGAGAGTGATATTCGTTTTAAGATTGATGAAGAGTTCAGGAAACACGGAATCGAGATTCCGTTCCCGCAACGGGAAGTTCATGTGAAGAGTGGA
>JARGPA010000033.1:6319-11212 GCA_029213305.1 Phycisphaerales bacterium | reverse complement strand
TTCCGAGTCATTTGCATGTGCATGTGATGCCGCGCTGGAACGGGGATACCAACTTTATATCAACTGTGGGGGGGATCCGGGTAATTCCATCAGCGCTTGAGATGATGTATGAACGATTAGCAAGAGTTGTTGAGATTAAGAAGCCCTAGAAAATTCATTGTGGTCAACCAGAGAAATCCAATCTAGAACTCTTCGAGTTGAAATTCATTTACATCTTAAACAAGGCTATGACTGACCTAGCTTACTTGTGAGCAGGAACGCGAGTTCGAGAGATTGTTGGTAGTTCAATCTTGGATCGCAAAGCGACACATAGTTCTTGCTCAGGTCCGCCTCGGTGATACCTGATCCGCCACCGAGACATTCGGTAACATCTTCCCCGGTAAGTTCGAAGTGGACACCTCCCAAGATCGTGTCGGCCTCGTCGTGCGCATCAACGGTTGCTTCGAGTTCTTTCAAGATATCGTCGAAGATCCGAGTCTTGATACCTGATGATGTTGTTGTGCCGTTGCCGTGCATTGGATCAACCATCCAGAGCACTGTTCGCCCTTCTGTTTTCACACGATCGAGCAACGGCGGAAGATGATCTGCAACTTTCCCTGCGCCCATGCGCGCGATTAACACGAGTTTTCCTGGGATATTCGAAGGATTGAGCGCGTCGATCAGCTCAATCAACTCGTCTGGTTGCATTGTTGGACCAACCTTGACTCCAACTGGATTGACAATCCCTTTGAAGAACTCGATGTGTGGGCCGTCAAGTTGTCGATTTCGTTCTCCGATCCATGGAAGATGAGTCGTCAAGTCGTAATAACCCTGACGACGAGGAACTTGACGCGTTTGCGCTTGTTCGTAGAACAGGTTTAATCCTTCGTGCGATGTGTAAAAATCGACACGCGAAGAATCTTCGACTCGTTGTTCTCCAAGGTTTTCCATAAAGGACAACCCATCTGCGAGTGTGCGAGACATTTGTTCATACTGCGCTCGTCGTTGATCCGAAACAGAAGCGTTGTTGAAAAACGACAAATCCCAGTATTCAGGATGATGTAAATCTGCAAACCCGCCTTCAAGCAATGAACGAATGAAGTTGAGTGTAAGCGCTGCGTGTTTGTACCCTTCAACCATCAAGAACGGATCTGGGGTTCGCGATTGCTCGTTGAAGTCAATCTGATTGACAAGATCTCCAAAGTAACTTGGGAGTGTGCAAGGTTGACCTTCAACATCTTTCGTTTCTGTAGGCGACGATCGAGGTTTCGCATATTGCCCTGCGAAACGGCCAACCCTGGTTACAGGCATTCGAAGTCCATGAATCATCACAAGCGACATCTGCAATAAGATCTTGAGCTTGTTTGCGATCGGTGCAGAAGAGCATTCTGCGAGCATTTCGGCGCAATCCCCGCCTTGTAGGATGAATCGTTTTCCAATCTGAGCGAGTGCGATCTCATCGCGAAGTTTCTCGATCTCACCTGATGTAACCAAAGGTGGAAGTTGAGCGAGACGAGTTCGAGCTGCTTCGAGCTCTTTAAGGTCCGGATAAGTGAATGGTTTATCCATCTGACATCGTGTCCATGATGATGGTTTCCATCCCACAGGTGTTGAATCGAGGGTTTGTTTATCAGGATGGGGTTTTCGGTCGCTCATAGAGTGTGTCTGGGTCTAGGTCACGATATACGAAACTGAAATTCGCCGTGCTTGGATTGAAATGGTGGGTCGCTCGTCTGGTTCGTGATACAGTGAGGGTATGACCAATCATTGCAATAGCGGGAATGAAAAGGATTCTACACACCCAGAAATCGGGCAAACAGTCTCCCTTCCTGTGTTAGATTCGAAACATTCTGGAAGTCGTACAGGCGCACCCATGATGGGACGCACAAAGATCGCTCGTTGGCGGGCCGCAGTTCTGATAACTGTGAACCTGCTCATGATTGCTCATTTAATCCAATGGCTTATAGTCGGGATGACGATTGCTCCCATCGAACCGAGTGAATCGATGGAGACACTCGAAGTTGGGGTTGTGAATGCAGGCGCTATTTTCTTCCTTGTCGCGATCATTGCGACCATCTTACTCGGACGATTTTTCTGTGGTTGGCTCTGTCATGTCGTCGCGCTCCAAGATCTTTGCGCCTGGATGATGACCAGTATTGGAATTCGTCCAAAGCCGTTCCGATCACGCTTATTGGTCTACTTCCCATTCTTCTTGGGGATGTACATGTTTGTTTGGCCGAGCTTCAAGCGACTCGCGATGGTCCCTATATTAGAGAAAGCTTCGATTGATTGGCCGACATGGCTCAAACCAGTTGAACCAGTCCATCAGTGGTCCACAGGGCTCATCGTAGATGATTTTTGGGCAACAATGCCGCCTTGGTTTATCGCGGTCCCTTTCCTCTTTATCTGTGGGTTTGCTGCAGTGTACTTCTTGGGGGCAAAGGGATTCTGTACCTACGGCTGTCCTTATGCCGCGTTTTTCAAACCACTCGACAAAGTTGCGCCAGTTCGTATCCGTGTAAACGATGATTGTCATCAATGTGGATATTGCACAAGTGTGTGTACTTCGAATGTTCGTGTTTCTGATGAAGTTCGTGATTTCGGAATGGTCGTCGATGCAGGATGTATGAAAACGCTTGATTGTATTAGTGCTTGTCCCAACGACGCGCTGTCACTTGGTATAGGTAAACCAGCTCTCGGAGCAAAACCTCGATCGATTGAAACGTACAAGAAATCGCAAGCAAAGAAATCACGGCGATATGACATGACACTCGGAGAAGAGATTTTCGCGTCATTGTTATTCATATGGTTCTTCTTTGCTACACGTGGGATGCTTGACGCGGTACCGATGTTGATGGCTGGCGGACTCGCATCGATCGGGGTCATGATCGTTATGATGTGTATGAAGATGTTCCGTGAGAACAACGCACGAATCTACGGCATGCAACTCAAATCGAAAGGCAAGATCAAGGCTGCAGGATTTTTTGTAATGCTAAGTGGTTTGTTCTTTGTTGTTGGAAGTTATTGGGCCGGACACGCACACGCAATGCGCTGGCGCGGCGATGTGCTCTTTGCCTCGTCAGATGTGCCGACAAGTATCCTCATGCGTCAAGAGTTCCAACCTTCTCCAAAGCTCAGGGAACAAGCACAAACCGCGATCAATGTTTATCGTGAAGCGGACTCGTTTAAAGATGGAGGCACAGGTTGGAAACTCAATCCTGAACATCGGCTCCGTTTGTCATATTTCCACGGCGTGCTTGGTCAATTTGAGCAATCTCTTGAGGAGTTGCTTCGTGTGATTCAAGAGGGTCACCCAACTACGCCTCTCGTTCTTCAAGCAGGGCAACTCTCTTCCAAAGTGATTGAGATGAATGCAACAGAAGACGATACTCCCGGAGATATCCAAACTCGTTCTCGTATTCGTTTACTCGAAATTTACCAAATCGCTCTTGATGCACATCCTGAGCTTCACAAAATTAGAACCGAGCTTTCTCGCGCAGCGTATTCAACTCAAGAAGTCGACAAAGCAAACGCGTATTGGGACATCGACCAGTTCGATGATGACTACGCGTTCTGGCTCGCGAAATCAGAGTATGTCGGGTTCTATGGAGATATGGAGCAAACCTCAGAGTTGCTTGCGAAAGCAATCGAGCTTGCAAAAGAACAAGAAGAACCTGCGGGGTTGATCGCAACTATTGCTCAAGGAGCAATGCGATGGAGAATGCGTGATCTTGCGCTCGATTTAGCACAACAAGCAATTGATGACCCGAGCGCGACTGCTCAGACTTGGCTCGCCGCGGGCGAGATAGCGAATGCAATGGGCGAAGAAAATCTTGGACTCGACAGAGCGGAGCACGCGCTCACACTCCGTGGTATTGATCGTCCGATGGTTCAAGCTCGCGCCGCGGGTGTAATTGCTCGTCCAGGCAATGTCCAACGAGCACGAGAACTACTGATTGATGCTGCTGCTCGATCAGAAGAACCCTTTGAGGCGTTGTACATTGCACAAGGTATGGTTCGTGCAGGTTCTGGACTCAGTGATCCTGAGTTACTCCAAGCAGGAATGGAAGTCGCCGCTCAGGTATGGGCAGAGAACCCTGATCTATACATCATCGGGCACGATTACGGATCAATGTTGTATTCAGTAGGCCGAACCGATGAAGCGGTAACACAGATTACCAATGTTGCGATTGCGGATTCAACGAACCCAGTACTCGCGTCGCGCGTTGCAGAGCTCATGAGTATTACGAACCAACCAGAAGAAGAAGCGAAGTGGCTCAAAGAAGCACTGAAAAGAACTGAAGCGTTGCAAAAATAACAGCGCTTGTATACATCGTTCATATTCTGAGAAACGAATTAGAATCGTAATTGGCGCGAACTTTGCGCAAATGTCACACTCATAACGATTCTTGCGCAAATTGAACTGTTTTCTTCTTTCCATTCTTTATATCCAACCCGCGCCGAGTCGATCACGATTAAACGCGCACAATTGTCATGTGCGCACCGTGTGTTGCCAAAGGTTGGCGGCACTCAATACTCGGCCTGTTCAAGTTGAATGAGGCCCAACACAATACACCGCCCGGTAATCACATGGGCACACGGAGAACTCTCATGGCTACTCGTACAAAGAAACACCCTGCGAAAAAAACGGCAAAACGCACCACAACTCGCAAAACTACAGCTAAGAAAACCGCGGCAAAGAAAACTACAGGTAGGAAGAGCACAACTCGTAAACCAGCTGCGAAGAAAACAACCGCGAAGAAAACAACAACTCGTAAACCAGCTGCGAAGAAGACAACCGCAAAGAAGACTACAACTCGCAAGACAGTTGCTAAGAAGAGCCCAGCTCGCAAGACCACTGCAAAGAAGACCGTAGCTCGTAAGCCAGCGGCGAAGAAGACGACAACTCGCAAG
>JARGPA010000033.1:0-6219 GCA_029213305.1 Phycisphaerales bacterium | reverse complement strand
CTCGCAAGACCACTGCAAAGAAGACCGTAGCTCGTAAGCCAGCGGCGAAGAAGACTGCAACTCGCAAGCCAGCAGCACGCAAGACAACTGCTCGCAAGACAGTTGCTAAGAAGAGCCCAGCACGCAAGACCACTGCAAAGAAAACAGTAGCTCGTAAGCCAGCGGCGAAGAAGACTGCAACTCGCAAGCCAGCAGCACGCAAGACTACGGCTCGCAAGACAGTTGCTAAGAAGAGCCCAGCTCGCAAGACCACTGCAAAGAAAACAGTAGCTGGACGCATCGGCCGCAAGACGACTGCACGCAAGACGACAACCCGTCGTCGCGCTGCATAAGAAGTAAATACTTCTTATTGAGCAAACCACACAGAATGCCGGCCCGGGAATCGGGTCGGTGTTTTTTTATACTTACTCTACCGATAGGGTAACAACCTGAGTTCCAGGATGAAATGCGCTAAACGAGTAATAGAACGACTGAACCGTCTGCACTTTGCTAGGCGCACTCACAACCTGCACTCCCGCTTTTGTAGAGATCGCGATGACCTTTCCAAGCTGAGTTTCTAGAACAAAGCGTTCATTAATTTTGTCTGAAGGAACAAAGAACGATTCATCTCCAGCAACAACTCCGAGCCCGAGCGTTTTCTTAGGTAACTCGTTCCCAAACTCGTGTAGCGGGACCATGATGTAGTCTTGATCATCAAAGTAACTCTGATATGGATTGCCGTCATAAGGACGATCGTGCCCTGTTTCGTTGCTCACAACTTTGCCTGTTGGATGATCCGATTTAAACTGCTTCCAAGGTACAATCTTCACGGGCAACATATCAAGTTGAGTTCCAACGAGAGGACCTGAGACTGCTTTAAATCCGAGCTGCGACCAGAGTCCCATATGGTTCCGATCGTACATCAGTACATTTGAGTTGTAGAGTGCGCCCGATACTCCAAAGTCGAGAACCTCTTCATACGCATCTGCAAGCGGGTCACTGGGTTTGATCATGACAGTCCGTCGGACGAGTGTCACTGAGTCACACAGTGGGCAATAGGTTGCGGCGACCGGGTCGCCTCCAACAGTCATGTTGGATACTTCGTGGAAGTTGAGGATCTTGAGAGGCACTGCTACAGACTCATCCTTTATAGTCACATCGATAATTCGATCGTCGTCCTGTAACCAATCAGCTTGAGAAAGCTCTACGAGTTCTGGATCCGTGAGTGACGGAATTGCATCGCGAGGAAGCAATGTATGGATCTGGTCTTTAGAGATGACTAATCCAGCGAGATCGTATTCGGACTCAATGTCTACTGAGCCTGGCCTTTGAATACTCTTGAACGGTTTCGATTGTGGATCCGTCTCCGGTTCAATCTTTGCAACTGTTGAACAAGCGAGCAGCGCAATCCCTGTTGAAACGAGAAGAGAAGTCTTGAACCAATTCATTGGATGCATGTGCGTGCCTTTCAAAGGGTCGAAACGTTATTGATGTCCGGATAACTCCATTCAAATGCTCTCTAGAGAGTTATCACTCGTTCTGATTCTCTTATTCCATACAGTTGGATTTCAAAATCTCATGAGAAGGCGTATCCCCTTGGTTTTCAAGCGTTTGGGTGTACTTTTCAGTAGTCGTCAGCATCACGAAAACGAGTTGACGACAGAACTTGAACTAGAGAAACAGGAGATCAAATATGAAAAAGTCAATCGCAATCGCAATCGTGTGTTCAGCAGTTTCAGGTGCAGCAATCGCAGAAACCGTTGATGTTCGTTATACAGGAATCGCAGGAGGCCGTGACGCATCGCACCTTCGCGTTGAAGGCGGAACTTACTACGCTGGACAAATGATGCATGAGTTCACTGGCGGTGCTCGTGCAGGCGAAACATTCGGTACCTTCTGTATCGATTTCAAAGAGCGAGCAAACACAAGCGGCGCTACTTACCAAATCGTAGATATCGCAGACGCACCAATGCCTGGTGTACCTTACGGGCGAGAAATCGCAAACAAGATCAATGCGGTTGTTGCAAACGCTGCAGCACTTGGATGGATCGATAACAAACTACAAGCTGATGCAAACCAAACAGATTACCTCGCGAAGATGGGTGCGATCCAAGCAGCTGTTTGGGAGGCGTTTGGAAGCGATATCGATGTCGACCATCGTCGTACATACAACTCACTTGAGAACTACTACGAAGTCCTAACCAACGATCAGACATTCGACAGCTCACTCCGAATCCAGGGTCTTCGCGCGATCGTTGCTGAAGGTCAACAAGACATGCTCTATGTAGTGCCACTTCCACCTGCGGCATTCGCAAGTCTTGGTCTTCTCGGCGGAATCGCAGGTATTCGTACCTTACGCCGTCGTAAGTAAATGATCTGATTTGATCATCCAAACATCGAGTTCCTGAGCACCCCGGAGTAATCTGGGGTGCTTTGTTTTATCGGACGGGCCAATTGGCCCGTTTTTTCGATGTTTTGGATCATCTGAGATTCAATAATTGACATAACCTCTTGAATTATCGCCACTAAGAATCTGTTGAATTTGAAGTTGAATAACCAAAAAAGATTGACTATTCGTCATAATCGGATAATTTAGATGTATGGACGATGCTTTCAGTACTGATCGCATTACAGCTCTTAATGAGTTGAAATAAAGAGGGAAATGGTGAGGGCCATGATTACAAAGATTAAAACACATCGAATCAGCGGAATTGCCGTTGTTTTGGCTGCATTGCCGATTTCGGCGTCTGTGGCAAGTGCTGATATACAGCAAACCGGATTCTTTATCGATCTAATCGAGCAAGATTCCAAAACGAACAGCCGGTTCATTGTTCCAATGCAAATTGAAACCGCTGATCTTCGCGAGCAGATGATATTTGTTCTCAACTCAGATATGGGCTGGGGATCAATCGCTTCACAAGCATCTGGAACAATTCAACTTCCATCCAACAGCGATCTCATCGGAAATCAGTTCCGAACTCAACAGATCAGCGGCTTGGATGCGGTCACTAAACCAGAGGACAATCTCAATATTGTTCCTTTGCCGACCGCTGCAATCGCAGGTCTTGGACTTCTTTCAGGCCTTGCAGGCGTTCGTTACATGCGTCGTCATAAGTAAGATCTAGTCGACAATCTTGATTTCTGATTCGCCCTATTCTATGGGCGTTTTTTTATAATCATCTTAAATTGATTACAATCACTTACATGGCTCTCGGCCATCAATGGTCCGATAAGTTGTTTTTTGACTAATTACTGATTTGCCCCCCCTTATCTGGGCGGTAAATCGTTGACCAGTAGGGGATAGGGCCTAAACTGGTTGCTCAACAGGGGGCGCGTGATTCGTTCGATCACGCAATCGTTGGAAATCGAAGATTTGAGAGGAATCCCAGAATGAATATTTGTTTGAAATCAGCGGCGATCGTTGCACTTGGAACTGCAAGTACAATGACTACTGCGAACACTGTTGATTTGAGCTACACCGGGAATACCGGATTGAATGTGATCTCGCTCAGCGGCGGAACTGCATTCAACAGCTCCTACTACGCGGGTCACTTGACTCACTCAATCCACAGCGGCCCTCGTGCTGGTCAGACTTTCAACACTTTCTGTGTTGAAATTGCTGAGTACGCGAACAACGGTACGTCGACTTACGAGATCGTTGACCTTTCAGAAGCTCCACGTTCGGACGCTCCTGATAGCGCAAGTGATAACTACGGCCAACTCAAAGCTGATGCAGTCGTCACAATCATTGCAAAAGCAATCGATTTGGGATGGATCGACACAAGCTTGCAAGCTCAGTCCGGTTCAACTGTTGCACAGATGAGCGCTATCCAAGCAATGATCTGGGCAGCACTCTACGAATCAACCGCAAGCTCAAGTAGCTCGGATGTTTCAAACGCTCTTAGCTTGCTCAGTGCACAATCACTCAACAACACAACTTACACCATCATGAAGAATCGTCTTCGTGCAGTAGTTGCAGACGGCGAGCAGGACCAACTCTATGTTGTTCCACTTCCGACTTCAGCTCTCGCAGGTGCAGGCCTCTTGGGCATGTGCATGGGTGTACGCAGCGTTCGTCGTCGTCGCTAATAGTCGCGAAACGAACTCATACAAACTTAAGACGCCTCGTGATCTTCACGGGGCGTTTTTCTTTCTGAATGATCTTTTGCCTGTTGGAGGATCTGCTCGTAAGAGTTGCCTGTGATGAATCGGCCGTTAATTTCTAGATAACGGGTTTCGAAACAAACATCACAGTTTCCCAAACATCCAACACATTTAAAATCCTGTGCAATCAGATCATTTCGTTCTGAGAGATTCCTGGGGTTGTTAACGCAGAATCTGATGATTGGTTTGGATTCGGCCATGAATGATTGTAGTCCAATCTGACCTGCTTGAATCAATCAATTCCGCGCTTGCTGAAACAGAGAGATCAAGAATCACCAAACTGATCTCTTAGCATTCGTTCAACTTCGAGCACTTTTTCGACTCCATAGAAACGGTGTCGCGATGTTGTTTGAACCGAAGTTCCTGCACCTCGTGCGCTCTCGAATGTGATCGAGCCTGTGCCGTCTGGATACTCTTTGCGTGCAAGATGTATAAGCTCATCGCCGCGATAATCTCTTTCGGAAATCGACTGATTCCGATGAACTACAAGAATGATTGCACGCTTTTGCGTCACGGCGTAGATCGTGTTTTGTGCGATTCGCTTTGATGCAATTACAACTCCGATGTATGGCGCGAACGAAAAAAAGAAACAGGCCACTGTGAGTGCATAAAGAGTTACAAGAGAATCTTCTTCTGTGATATCAAAGAGTTGCTCCGCGATTGAAAACGCAAGGAGCATAACTGTAAATGCTCCGAAGAGGTAGACGAGTGCGCGAACCTGTTCAAACAAATCACGCTTGAGCACGCGAGCGATCGGCTGCGCAACCCAACGGACTGATTCTCCTTCGTCGAGTTCACGATCGAGACGAGATTGAAGATGTGGTGAGAGAGCTGTCAAAGTTTATTGCTCCCATCGATCAATAAAATCTACAACTTTCGATAACACGGCCATCAGTTCTTCGCCGCGTTCTGTCAAGGTGTACTCAACTCTTGGAGGCACTTCTGCAAAGACTTGTCGCTCGACTAGGCCGAATGATTCAAGTTTCTTAAGTCTGTCTGTGAGTACTTTTGATGTCAGCCCTGGTAACCCTCTCTGCATCGCAGAGGGACGATTTGCACCTGTACTCATTTCATTGACAATTGCAATCGTCCACTTACATTTGAGCACATCGGTAATGCGATGAAACGACTCAGTAAGCTCGTACCCAGTGCGTACATCATCCACATTCGTAGAAATTATTTTTGACTCTTGGGACTGATTCTGACTCATGCGTAATGGTATCCACTTTGTGCGTATCGCACATGTATTCATATCTGAAATAGCAATCGACTCTACGCAGATGATATTGACATCGTGGATTTCCCACACATAAGGAGTTAAACATGTTAAACAGAAAAATGATAACACTCTCTATCAGCACCATTGCGTGCTTGGGCGCCTGCTCAAGTATGCAAGCAATGAACGAGACAATCGAACCTGGAATCGCAGGGTACACCCACGGGTCAAGGAGTGTTGAACGCGCACCTATCACACTCGCAGAACTCGAAGAGCTAAAGCTATCTTTGTTGATGAGTGACGAGGACATTAAATATCTTCGCATGAGTTACAAAGTGCTCGAACCCAATGTCGAAGAACTTGTCGGCGTGTGGTACGGTTTCGTCGGTTCAAACCCGCACTTACTCAAGTACTTTTCAAACGCTGCGAGCGAACCTGATATGGAATACCTTGGTCGCGTCCGTGCTCGTTTCGAGAGATGGGTGCTCGATACTGCCCAAGCAGATTATGACCAAGATTGGCTCGATTATCAGTTTGAGATTGGACGCAGACATCATCGGATTGGAAAGAACAAAACAGATCATGCAAATGCGATTGATCATATCAACTTTCGTCATCTGAGTGCACTCACGATCCCAGTGACAACAACTCTCAAGCCATTCTTAGAACGCGGCGATCACACCAGCGAAGAAGTCGACAAGATGCACGCAGCTTGGGTCAAGAGTGTATTGATGCAATCGATTCTATGGAGTTATCCGTATGTTCAAGACGGGGATTTCTGATTACGAATCATTCTTTTGATTCGCTCTATACCCTCGCCGTGTGTTTGTTTGCATGGCGAGGGGTTTTCATAACCTAAC
>JARGPA010000014.1:78832-94730 GCA_029213305.1 Phycisphaerales bacterium | reverse complement strand
ACACAACATCTCATTCCAAATCACACAACCGGGCTCAATGAGCCCGGTTTTTTCTGTCTGCTCTAAATAGTGCTTTACCGATGCTTACCAAAAAATCCCCCATCAATCGACGGGGGATTTTGGTTTGAATATCGATTAATTCGAACTGATCAAACTGCGACGCCCAATAGATCCATCACGCGATTCGCGATGTCTTGAGCAGTCAAGCCGCACATTTCGAGCATTTCTTCTGGAGTGCGAGCACTCTTTGGAATCCGTGATACATACATCTGAGCGAGCTCAAACCCGTCTCCTGATTCCATAAGAGCATCCGCGATCGCAGAACCGAGCCCGCCGCCGTAGTTGTCTTCGAGGCTGATCACGAATCCGCCGTTCTCGCCGACAATGTCAAGAAGTTTATCGGTGTCGAACGGGATTGAGTACATGTCAAGCAATGTCGCGCTTACGCCCGCCTTATCAAGAATCTCAACAGCTTTGTTACCTTCGTGCACCATAATGCCCGAAGCCGCAAGAACAATGTCGCGCCCTTGTGCAAGTGTTTCAAACCCACCGAGATTGAAGACATGATCATCAGAGTAAAGAAGCTCTGTGTCTGCGCGAATCGTACGCATGTAACACATTGACTCATACTCAGCCATAACGCCGGTAAGCGCGTACGCCGCGTACGCATCTGCAGGCTGTAAGATGTAGCAACCCGGGTTTCCATGATGATCCGTCATTGTTGAAAATGCTCTAAACCACGCAATGTCAGGTAATGACATCTGGGATGGACCGTCCGACGCGAGAGTAATCCCTGCGTGCGATCCAACAAGCTTCACGCCTGCTCCTGAGTTCATTGCCATTTCAATCTGGTCATATGCGCGATTCATAAACTTTGCGAATGTCGAACAGAAAGGCATCTTTCCTGCGGCGCTCATGCCTGCACCAACTGAAACCATATTCTGTTCTGCGATTTTACATTCAACAAATCGAGACGCAAGAGACGCGTCCTTGTGGAATGTTTCTGCGAAAGTTGAGTTTGACACATCTGCATCAAGAACAACAACATCACTGTTGATTGCGCCAAGTGCACGCAATGCGACGCCGTACGCTTTGCGAGTTGCAAACTTGCCGGACTGGAGAACGTGTCCCATGTCCATTGAATCCATCGCAGCACTCAACGGTGGTAACTCTGCGTCTTGCACTGTTTTCGCAGGCGCTTCCGTTGGAGGCGAAATTGTAAACTCATCTGAACCGCTCAGTGAGCTTGTGAGCTCAACACGACGCTCGCTTAGTTCTGCGATTGCTTTTTGAAGTGCTTCATCTGTTGCAGGTTTCCCGTGCCATCCGCCGCCCTGCATTGAAGGTGCGCCCCAACCCTTGATTGTTCTTGCAACAACTGCGACAGGCTTTGCTTTGTCGTTGTCTGAGTTTTCAATAAACTTGTCAAACGCTGCTTTAATTTGGTTTGGCGAGTGGCCATCAATGTCGATCACTTCGAACCCGAACGCTTGTAGTTTGTGTGTGAGCACTTCAGGGCTTTGTTGTCCTGATACACGATCTGCTTGTCCGTACTCATTGCAGTTAAAAATCGTACACACATTGGTCAACTGGTGATCAACAATGAAATCCAATGCTTCTGCAATCTGTCCTTCACGTGCTTCGCCGTCGCCGACCAAGCAATACACTCGACGATCAAGCCCGTCGATCCGAGCAGCTTTAGCAACACCAGCAGCAACACTCAATCCTTGCCCGAGTGAACCAGTCGCTGCATCAAAGAAATCAACGCCTTCCATTGGGTTTGGATGGCCGTCAAGAACAGAATGCCAATCGCGAAGCGTGGACAAGTCTTCAATTGTCAACTTGCGACGATCGTCTTCCTTACCAACGACGACACCAAGTGTGGCCATCGCGGCGTATACCGCAGGGACTGCGTGTCCTTCAGAAAGCACAAATCGATCCGATGTTGGATAGTTCGGGTAATCCGGGCTCCAGCGCATCGAAGAGAACATCAGCGTAGTCACAATGTGACCAATGCTCATAGCGCTCGTGGGGTGTCCACTCCCAGAGGCGGCTGTCATCTCAAGACTCAATCGATCAAGTTCAATTGCCTGTGCATGTACTGCAGCTTCGTATGACATATCTGTATTCCTTATCTCAGCGTAGTTGCTGGTAATCTATAAACGACAAACGCCGTGGCATCTGTTGACCCCTGAACGCCTCGACACGAGGAATATGGGGTCCCAGAGCACGGCGTGCGTACATTCGAGTTGTTCTGGGTCAATATTAGCTCCGACCAATCTCTCTTGCATGAACGATCCCCCTGAATCCGTAGCAATTTCCGATTTGGCCCCAGAATTGCACCTCAGATTTGCCTCCCAACCAGAACAAATTCAGAATCAACACTACATCTCAACTCACTGAGTCTCTGTGAGTTGTCTCGGAGTCATTCCATACGCATGATATCGTGTCCAATACTGCTCAAACGGGGGTGGGATCGCCTAAGATATTGCTCGGAATATACACCTAACCAACTGCCCGAACATCGGGTAGATTGTGGAGTTGCGCGATGAAAGTCATCTGTGAACGAGCTGCATTACTCGAAGCGGTCAATCAAGTCTCAGGCGTAGTCGCATCGAGATCGCCTCGCCCTCAACTGACATGCATTAAACTGAGTGCATCAAAGTCGAATGCCGGAGCAGAACTCACGCTCTCGGGTACAGACGCAGAAATCGCATTAACAGTGCGTATCGGACGGGTTGATGTGACTGAAGAGGGTTCAGCGCTCATCCCTGCAGACAAACTTCGTCAGATCATTTCTGCAGAAGACAACGAATCCACACTCACTCTTGAAACAACGGGTGAAACAACCAAGATCCGAGGCGAAGACGCACTCTTCTCTCTACATGGATTTGATCCTGCTGATTTCCCTGCACTTGCAGATTACAAATCAATCGCAGAAGGTTCAACCGCTGCCCCTGCTGCGAAATCACTCTTCGCAACTGGCGCTGGAGTGATCGATTCCTTGATCTCACGAACACTCTTTGCTGCTGCACGCGAAAACTCCCGATACGCAATCAACGGCGTACTCATGGTACGCGACGGCAAGAAACTCGAAATGGTTGCGACCGATGGCCGAAGACTCGCAAAGTCCGCCGTCACCATCTCTGGAGACGGCGAAGGAACACAATGCATCATTCCATCAAAAGCGCTTTCGATGATTCAGAAGCTTGCTGCTGACCAGGATGAACCTGTTCACATCGCAATCACAGACAATCAAGCGGTATTCGCATTTGGTGATGAACCTTCAGACTCACGAGCAGTACTCACAACGAACCTCGTTGAAGGCACCTTCCCTCCATATGAAGATGTCATCCCTCGTGATCTAGATATCAAAGTAATATTCAATCGAGACACGCTTGCATCTGCTGTAAAACGAGCAGCTTTGCTCACAAACGAAGAATCCAGAGGCGTTCGTCTCGCATTTACAGGCGAAAAAAACTCACTCGAGCTTTCAAGCCGAGCTCCAGAAATGGGTGAAGCAAACATCACTGTTGATCTTGCTTCATACGATGGAAACGACATCGAAATCGGGTTCAACCCTAGTTTTATTATCGATGCACTCAAAGTGATTCACGATCCAGAGATCATGATCGAACTCAAAGCTCCAAACAAGCCAGGCTTGTTCAAAGCTGGGAATGATTTCCTTTATGTCGTAATGCCTGTCAATCTGAGTTAATTGAGCGATCACAACAACTTAATACACTTAACTCTTTTACAAACAAGAGTTTGTCGATTTATGCTTGTGCGATTATTAAACCTGTTCAACTAAATCTGTTTGACCCATATCTTGAGTTACCGATTCACTCGGCCGAACATGAAGTGTCGCTCGTGAACCCCGATCATGTGCAACATGAGCAACTCGTGTTATCTGATCTGGCGCGACAGACTCAACACAAACAACTTCTGGATAACTGCTTGAAGTAAACGATCTTACCGTTTTTCGATCGTTTCGAATCGAGACGAGAGTCAATGCAGGTAATGTGATAAATCCAACGATTACTGCAAGCTCAAGCGTCCCAAGCTTTTGAAGCGTATCAGGACGAACAAGCGTCGCGATCAACACCATTCCAAGGATGAAACATCCGCTCCCAATACTAAACAAAACTCCACGACGAACCCGTCCCCAATGTGAATACCCGCCGGTACGCTGAGCTACAATGTCCAAAGCTTGATCGTGTTCTTTCAAAATTCGTCCCTCGCAAACACAAGATGCATCCGTGCATCGGACAAATACTCTATGCTGCAACAGAAGTATAGATTTAGAGTTCTTGATTGGATTTCAAAAACTCATCGTCTCAGACTCCCATTCGTTTGTGTTGCCCCGTCGAGGCGTGTATCGTCCATGCCAAGAGGATTATGTTGCTAAATATCACGAACAACTCGATCAGAACAAAGAACTCGATGAGTAAAGCAATCGCACTCATGAGTGTCGTTGGTACTTGCAGCCTGTTCTCCCAAGCGACACTCGCTCAATCTGCATCACCAAACGAAACTCCTGTAGAAACAACTATTGATCGACCCGTACTCGATCCCTCAAACGAAATTGAAATCTACGAGAACAGGGTCATCTCACAAGTCATCATCCGTCCTGTTTTCATTGACGGCGTTGAAACGACATTGAGCGTCGAAGCTCGACAAGAAGCAATCAACAACATCCGATCACTCTCAGGCACTGTATTCGATGCAGATGTCATCAGAGGCGACATCCGCAGACTCAATAGACTTGGGTCCTTCTCCAGAGTTGAAGTCTACTCTGGAATCAACAACGACGGAACTGTCGAGATCGTCTTTGAAGTCCTAGAGCGCCAACTCGTCAGTGATGTACAAGTCGCAGGCAACGAACAACTCAATGATGCTGAGCTTGCGGCTGTTGTTGATGTTGTCACTGGAACCCCAATCGATCGATTCCAAATTGATCGTTCTGCGAGACGGATCGAAGATGTTTATCGACAAAAAGGGTACTACTACGCACGAGTCGCTGTTGACGAAGAAGAGCTTGCAGATACCGGGTTGGTATTGTTTCGAATTCTTGAAGGCGAACGACTCAAAGTGACCGCGATCCGATTCTCAGGACAAGAATCATTTTCGAGTAAACAACTTCGTCGAGAACTAGAAACGAAGATTGCTTCGTTCTTTCGTAAAGGACAACTCGACGACGACAAACTCGATGCAGACATCGCAAACCTGATCCAGTTCTATAGAGATCGCGGGTATCTAGATATCCGAGCTGATCGATTGATCCAACCTGCACCCAACGGCCGAGAAGCGATCATCACATACCTCATCGAAGAAGGTCCCCTCTATACACTTCGTTCAGTTAAGATCAGTATCGAGTCAGAACCCGGCGAAAACGCGGTCTTCAACGAAGCACAAATCGCAGGACTCATGAGCATTAAGTCCGGCGATGTCTACTCTGTTCGTGAACTTGACAAATCGATCAAGTCGATCCAGTCCGCGTATGGACAGATGGGGTATACCGACGCTGCGGACACCAATATTCGTAATGTATTCCGTGTTGAAAAGCGAGATCCGACTGAACCACTGGTTGACCTTGTAGTAGTGATCAACGAGGGCAAACGATACCGTACCGGCGAAGTCATCATCCAAGGCAACGATCTCACACGTCAAGAAGTCATTCGTCGACATGTCGAACTTCGACCTACTCGACCGCTCGATACGACTGCTATGGAACGCACGCAAACTCGATTACGACGACTCAACCTTTTTAACGATCGAACAGGCGCCAAAGTCACTCCACAGCAACCTGGAGTTGAGTTCTTTGCTGAAGTTTGGGATGACGAGTTCTTACCTCGAGCTAAGAAAACAAAGCCTAAAGCACATCCGAAGACAAACTCTGATTCTGATTCAAATCCAGACACACGGATCAGTCTTCGTCCAACAGATGAATCAAACTATCGCGATGTGCTCATTGAAATTGAAGAAACAAACACCGGTTCATTCGATATCGGCGGTGCTGTATCTTCTGATTCCGGAGTAATCGGTCGAATCGCACTCGTTCAGCGCAACTTTGATGTTCGAGACACACCTGACTCTCCGGGCGAGTTCTTTGCAGGACGAGCATTCAGAGGTGGTGGCCAAACATTCCAAATTGAACTTCTCCCAGGTAACCGAGTTCAAACCTATTCGATCGGTTTAACTGAACCATATTTGTTCGAAACAAAGTACTCCGGTTCCGCGAACTTGTTCTATCGCAAACGCGACTTTGATGAGTTCGACGAACAACGTGCAGGCGCTCGATTCGGACTCGGACGACGCTTTGGTACTCGTTGGAATGGCAACCTCACTTTGAGAGCAGAAGAAGTTAGCCTTTCAAATATCGAAGCGTCGCGCCCGATGGATATCTTCGCCGTTGAAGATGCGAATCTATTAGTCGGACTCAAAGCAGGATTGCAGCGAACAACACTCGATTCTTTCACGAGACCAACAAAGGGATCGAGAACAAGTATCTCACTCGAACAAGTGGCTGGAGACTTTGAGTTTACAAAATTTGAACTCTCTCACTCTACCTTTATCCCAATCCGCGAGGACTACCTCGGACGAGCGACTGTGCTCAACTTGCGAGGCCGAGTTGGATACATTCCACAAGATCGAGGCGACACCCCAACCTATGAACGGTTCTACATGGGTGGTCAAAACTTCAGAGGTTTCAACTTCAGAACTGTTTCACCCAAAGGTATCCGCAACGATAATGGATTACCTTCCGAAGACCCGGTTGGCGGCAACTGGCAAATCTTCCTAGGTGCTGAGATTGAACAACCAATTTATGAAGACATCTTCTCTCTTGTTGGGTTTATTGATTCGGGTACTGTGACTTTCGAACCAGGGTTCGATGAGTATCGAGTGTCTGTCGGATTTGGAATTCGTTTCTATGTTCCTGCTCTGAGTCCGGCGCCACTTGCGTTTGACTTTGGATTCCCGATCTTGAGTGAGGACACTGATGATGAACGCTTGTTCACTTTCACAATCGACTTGCCGTTCAATTAAACCAGTTCGCTGTTCTCAATTGCCCTTTTCCCATTCAGAATAGTTATCTATCACACTTTCAAGGCTTCTTTGTCAACCAAGAGGTCTTTATTCGGTATACCATTAAGGACGAATATCGAAACGCACGGAGGTTATACGCATGTTCTCGAATCAATCACGATCAATCCACCCAATGGTTCCCGTATTGGGAGTCCTGCTCGCCGCGTTTACATGGCAAGCCGGAGCAAATTCTGCTTCACGCCCACCTGCGCAACCAACGGCGGTGGCCACCGTCGATATCCCTGAAATTATCGACCAACTCGAAGAACGCAAGGTTCGCGAAGCCGAACTCGAAGCTCGGACCAAAACTCGTCAAGCTCAACTTGATGAAGTTGCTGAACAACTCCGAACGGTTCAAGCGGATTTGGAAACCCTCAAAAGAGGGACTGACGAATATAAAGACAAGGTTCGTCAAGCAATGGAAATGCAAGCTGTCGTGAAAGCTCGCAATGAAGCGCTCAACCAAATTCTGTCAATCGATCGTGGTAATGTCACTCGCGAAATGTACGACAATGTTGTGACCGCGATTTCGAACATTGCTGATCGCGAAGGATATGACATCGTGCTCTTCGACGACTCACTTTTCCCTGTCCCCGAAGATGCGTCATTCGCAGATGTTTACCGATCGATCGTTTCTAGAAGTGTGATTTATCATCACAACTCCGTTGATATTACTGCACAAGTCGTCACACTGATGAACAACGAGTTTACAGCTCCTTAACTCGATTCATCCAATGATGAACAATAATGAAGATCCGTGCGCCAATCATAAATCAACCGGAGCGGTGATGACCAGCCCTTCTCAAAATCTATCCGATGACAAACAAGCTCAAGTTTCTATTCGAGCTCAAGAGCTTGCTCACATGGTTGAAGGCGAACTATTCGGTAATCCGGACATCGTGCTCACACACCTTGCCCCGATTGAAGAGGGTTCTTCAGGTTCACTTACTTTTATCCGTGCTCAATCCTTTGCAAAGCATTGGGAAAACTCTGGTTGTCAGGCCGCCCTTGTAACTAAGGGTGTTGATGTCCCTAACCATAACCCTGATCAACGAGCATTGATCTTCGTCCCTGATGCAGATCTTGCTATAGTGCAAATCCTCAGGGTGCTTGATCCAGGTATTGAGTCGCCACCAATTGGGGTACATCCCAGTGCACAGATTGATCCCGGTGCTAGAGTTGATCCAACTGCAAGCGTCGGGCCTGGATGCGTAATTTGTAAAGATGCAACTGTTGGCCCATCGGTTGTATTGATTGCCAATGTATATATTGGTAAAAACTCTAGTGTAGGATCAGACACATTCATCCATCCCGGAGTTGTCATCGGGGATCGATGCACGATCGGACAACGAGGACTAATCTTCGCAAACAGTGTGATCGGATCGGACGGATTTGGATTTCTTACGCCGACAGACACTCGTCCTGTAACAAAGGTGCCTCAAATTGGTTCCGTTGAAATTGGCGATGATGTCGAAATCGGCGCTTGCTCAACGATTGATCGAGCAAAGTTTGGCGCAACCAAAATCGGAAACAGAACCAAGCTTGATAACCAAGTCCATATCGCGCACAACTGTATCGTTGGTGACGATGTACTCCTCTGTGGGAGAACCACCCTGGGTGGATCTGCAACAATTGGTGATCGATCCCTTATTGGTGGCGCTGTCGTTCTCAATGACCAAGCTCGTGTGGGAAAAGATGTGAAAATTGCTGGAGGCGCTATGGTTCTTGATGAGATTCAAGATGGCGAAACCGTTCTTGGTGTCCCCGCAATGCCTTCAAGAACCGCGCTTGCGAATGTCGCTGCCCAACGAAACCTTGCTAAATTCTGTCGTCGTGTTGATAAAACACTCAAGAAACTCGATGACACATACACCACTTCGTAATTCGCGAATCACTTATGAGTCTAAAACCGAGATTAACGATAAAGAATCCAGTAGAGATATCAGGTGTAGGCCTCTTTACCTCAAATCCTACAACGATCATGATCTCCCCTGCTGATTCTGTAAACGACGGGATCGTATTTAAATATCTATCGCATTGCGTCCCTGCGACCATCGTGACTTTATCAAACCAACCTGTCCATCCTATCTTTGCTCAACTCAAACCCCGCTGCACAAGTGTCGGCGATTCACAATGCACAGTTGCAACTGTAGAACACATCCTCTCTGCGTTCGTCGGCCTTGGAATCACAGATGCGATAATCGAATTGCGATCAAACTCAACCCAAAACCATTCGACAATTGAAATCCCGATCTTGGATGGATCTTCATTACCCTTTGTACAAGCAATCCATTCAGTTGGGTCAACAGAAATCGGATCAACGATTGATCCAATTGTTATTCACAAATCTATCTGTGTGCAAGACGGCAACAGCACAATCACGATCGAACCCGCTCAACAAACAAACTACTCTTACACTCTAGATTACTCTGCTTATGAATCATTTCCATATCCGCCAACAACTGTAGAATGGAACGGGAATCAAGATCAGTATGTTAATGAAATTGCGCCCGCCAGAACATTCTGCATGAAAGAAGAAGCAGACGCAATGCACAACGCAGGTCTATTCACGCACCTAGGCCCAAAGGATATGCTTGTTATCGATCATGATGGACCAATCGATAACTCGCTCAGAATCAAGAACGAATGTGCGTATCACAAACTACTCGATTTGATCGGCGATCTCGCGCTCGTTGGAAGACCAATCCAAGCAAAGATCCATGGTGTCAAATCTGGACACGCACTCGCGCATCAAGCTGCTCTCGCGATCTTAAAACAAAGCACCTGAACTCGTTTTCATCGACTAATACTCCTTGTGCGCAAAGATTAAGTGATCGAACGTTTTTCAATAAACACATGAGCTAAAGCATGTATGATTACCCTGCTTGATGTTCTGTAAGTACAGAGTGTCTCCCCGCAATTAGAAACACCCTATTGCTGATCGCGTACGCGTGGCGTTTTTAGCATGGGATTACACGCGAGGAGAACTCAATGAATATTCAAAAACAAACATTTCGCGCGCTTGTATTTACAACAGTAATAACAATCTTCCTATCTCAATCGGGGTGCGCCGATCTCCAAGGAGCAATCGCACAAACTTCTGCATGGAAACAGGACGCTCAAACTATCCAGGATGATTTACAGATTCATTTAAACGAACTTGAAACTATGCGTACGACAGCCCTCGACGGATCTACTCATTCTGATATTCTGGATTCTGCGATTGATCTTGCTCAAACAAAGATTCAAGCAATACACGCTGCAATTGCTCAAGCAGATCTCGTTATTAATGAAGCATCGAATCCTAGTGATCCAATCACGATTGCTGCCGAATCGATTTCCCCTTGGGTACCCGCTCCTGCGCAAGGGCCGCTTGTTTTAGGCGCTGCTCTCATTGCAACATTGGTTCGATCAAGAAACCTGAAAACAAGTGCTGCATCAATTGTTCAATCAATTGATCATGTCATGAAAAGAGATCCAGAGTTCAAACATCGCTTTGAGATGAATGCTGACACGATCCGATCAATCCAAACACCAACTGCAAGAAAACTTATCGATACAACAACACGAAAGATCAGTAAACCTGTTTCGTTTAATCAATAATTCGTGTTTCAAGCACAAGCTCTAGCTGATCCCCGCGTACTTGCGCCCCAATAAGTTGTGTTTCTCGTCCATCTCCCAGATCGATAGACCCGGTTCCAATTTTCAATGATTGGTTTGAGAACTGATACTCTTTCGTCAATCGATCAACAACCCATTTAGGAACTGCTGTTGACCCTATCTGTACTTTCTTAAACTCTGCATAGAGATCACCTTGATCGTCAACAATCAGATTCACACTTGACCACAAAATCATTGAACCAGATGTATGCTTTACGCGAGCGCCAACAAGCATCTGGTCCTTGTTCAAACCAATCCGAACACGATCAACATTGCTCGGCCAAGCGCCATCCCCAAGATGAGTCTCGACAGTTTCGATTAAACGAATTGCTAACCAGGAGTTTGCTTGTTGTTCTGTGATCGCGACGGCCCATCGCGGCTGAGATTGATCTCTCTGTAGAGTGAGTTGTGTACTCAACGCGTTTTCTAGTTGCTCTGCAGTTTCAATCGCGATCGAATCCCCTTGAACAATCACATCGCTTTTGCTCCACCATTTCGGGGTGTTGTTCAATCCCGAAATCACAAAGATCAACAATGCTCCCACAACGATACAGAGCGCCAAGGCTGCGATCGTTAATCGTCCAGCTCGATGTCGTACCCATGTTGGAATTGTTGATGTTAGAAAATGCACGGCTGACTGTAACCTATTTTCCTAATGAATGGAAAAACCGGCTCGGAATTCTCCGAGCCGGTTGATAAAACTGGGTAAATCGCCTTGAAAAATCGTAGGCTGATTAACGCTTCGAGAACTGGAAGCGGGCACGAGCACCAGGCTGGCCATACTTCTTGCGTTCAACCTTACGAGCGTCACGAGTCAAGAATCCTGCTTCACGAAGTGCAGGTTCAAAGTTCGGGTCATACGCAACGAGTGCACGCGAGACGCCGAGACGGATTGCTTGAGCTTGTCCCATGTATCCGCCGCCGTGCGTACGGATGTAGATATCGAGCTTTCCTTCTGTATCAGTCAGCTTAGTCGGAGCAAGTGCATCTGCCTGATCTTGCATTTCTGAGAAGTACTCTTCGATGCTTTTGAACTTTTTGCGGCTGATTTGAATCTTAAAATCGCCGTTACCGCTGTCCTTTGCAGGACGGATACGAACGCGTGCAACTGCTGCTTTGCGTCGTCCCGTTCCCCACCACCAGCCGTGCTTGTCGGCGGGTTTAGGATCTGGAAGAACGCGTGTTGCTTGCTGAACTTCTGCAGCGCCAGCAACAGATTCGCCAGCAAGATCAGGATTGGTGATGGTGGTTTCGTAACCTGCCATAAGTATGTAACCTTTCTTGAGCTACCCGCATCCACACGCTCGATCACTTGTCGGCGTGCTTTGGGTAGAGTGTTTATCTTTGTTTAGTACAGATCAATCGCGTTCACACCTGCGTGTGGGTGCTCGCTGCCTGGGTAAACCTTGAGCTTCTTAAGCATCTGGCGACCCAAACGGCTCTTGGGAAGCATTCGACGAACAGCTTCTTCGATCAATAGCTCAGGTTTGCGCTCACGAAGGTTTCCGAATGTTTCAGCGCTTTGACCACCTGGGTAACCAGAGTAAGTCAGGCGGAGTTTCTGATCTGCTTTGCGACCTGAAAGTCCAACACTTGATGCATTTGTAACGATTACAAAATCGCCACAATCTACGTGTGGTGTGTACTCAGGACGATGCTTGCCCATGAGGACTGTTGCAATCTCTGTTGCCATACGGCCGAGTGGTTGATCAGCCGCGTCGATAATGCGCCATTGCTTTGAGACTTCGCCTCTCTTTGCGACAAATGTTTGTCGGCGAAGATGAACTCGTTTCTTTGTTGATCCCATGATCTAATCTCCAAACTTCACACGATTCTTGTGCTCTCCCAAGTATCAACTACGATTAGAATCGTCGTCAACACAAGCAACAGCTAAAGCGTGCTCGATACGCTGCCTACCGGGCAGGGCGGACAGTTCTTTACAATGGACATTGATCCAGAACTGCATGTTTGTCATTTCAATCCCTACACAAATCGTGTGGGGAAGGTAAATTAGACACCTCAAGGGTCACAGTCAACCCATACAATCCGCAGGCATGAAGAATCGAGCAACGAAACCCGTCGATTCCCAATAAACAAGGTCAGGACACTTGCTCAAATCGACCGATGAAGGCGTCAGACAATCATATCTTTCGAGCAATTTATACCCTGAAACCCTCGAAACCATCGCGAAACCAACATATGAACGACACCCCAAACGAAAACCAATCACACCAAGGCGCGACCTGGTCCCCTCTCGCAGAAGCAATGAAGCACGAGTACCACGCTCCAAAGACGAAACAGGGGAATCCGATTGATTCAAAAGATCCGGGCACCTCATCATCTCGATTGATCGCGATCATTCTCACAGTCCTTCTTGTCCTCTGTGTCGTCCTTTGGCAGAACACGGGCGAAGAAATCAAATACAAATCTTTGCTTGGAAAAGCACCCCCAGTAACCGAACTGAGCTCTGACACTCCTGCTCCTGGTAGCTTTAGCCAAGTTGATATTGCAGGCCGACTGTTCCTTCGGGGATATGAAGTGTTTCATACTCAGCCTGTCATGCACAACATCGAAACCCCGGGCGTGCTCTACAGCTACGAAGATCGCGTCCGTATTATCATGCTCGCAGGGGAGTTCGAAGGGGCCCAATCTGCTCTTGATCGAGCCCAAGCACTCCAGAATGAAATCAACGGAAAAGCAATCGACCCGCTCAATCCTGTTATCCCTGACGATTTGATTGTTGCAGAACTCAACGCACTTGAAACCATTTACACTGTTGGGATTGATCAACTCGAAGAGAATCAAAGAGACCAGCTTGCTGCTCGATACGGACTCATTGGTAAAGTTGCTCTCACGCACGGCCTTGACAACTCTGACAAACAACGAGCACCGTACATTAACGGATTCGGACTCCTCGCAGTTCTCGGCATAGTCCTCATACTCGGAATCTTGGTGTTTCCACTTGCAGGGTTCGTGTTACTCATCTTGGGTGTTATCCAATACTCAACGGGAAAGATGAAACTCCGGAATCATGTCCCTACACCTGGTGGGAGCGCATTCCTAGAAACCTACGCCTTGTTTATTGCAGGATTTCTACTGATTTCGGTTGGATCTTTTTATATCTCAAACTCGTCAAACCCACAGGTTGCTCAACTTGCACAGTTTTCCCTTCTCGCACAGTGGTTGCTCTTGCTCACTGTGCTTTGGGGTGCAATTCGAGGGATGCTTTTCTCGGATTGGAGAAAAGCAATCGGTTGGCACTCCGGGGAAGGTGTGCTTAAAGAAATTGGTTGTGGAATCATTGCGTATATCGCGTCCCTACCAATCTACATCTTAGGTGTTGTCATCACAGTCATCCTGCTCTTTATAAGCGGAGCTATGAGCGGAAACAGCGGCGGAGTCGAAGAACTCCCAGAACCAGTTTCCAACCCAGTATTCGAGATCATCGCAAACGGAAACTTTTTCACGATCGCAATGCTCTTTATCCTCGCGACGACCTGGGCGCCAGTTGTAGAAGAAGCAATTTTCCGTGGCGCACTTTTCCGACATCTCCGCGGATATATGCATTGGGTATTTGCGGCATTAGCAAGTGCGTTCCTATTCGCATTCATGCACGATTACGGCCCGCTATTAGTTGCTCCGCTCATCGCACTCGGATTCATGTTCGCGTTCATGCGTGAATGGAGAGGATCGCTCATCGCACCGATGACTGCTCACTTCTTGCATAACTTTACATTGATGTTGTTTATGATCAGTTTGGTTCAGTTGATCAAAGATCCAATCTGATCTTGACACCCAAACTCTTACGACGCGAATACAGTTGGCGCTGACTCGTGGTCTGTGGATCTTGCCACTCGCAACAACGCGTTCGCGGCCACTTTAGAGATCACAATAACCAGAACGATGATCGCGATGATCCCCGCGATGATGAGCCATTGTGGTTTATCGATCCCGCCGTTCCATCCTGTGAACTGTTGTCCGATGAGTACCGCTGCGAGTGTACGTGGGAGCATCCCGATCACAGTTCCCATAAAAAATATCTTACGAGGGACCCCCAAGGACGCGAGCAAAAGGTTTGTCAGCGCAAAGGGTGAACTCGGAGAGACTCGCACAAGAGTTACGATGAGTAAAGCTTGCTTGGGACTCGCATGCAGTAGCGCGTCACGAAGGAGCTTTGCTTTCGGTTTGTTGACAAGCTCTTGTTCTACTCTTGAACGAGCAACCTTCGACACAACTGAGTACCCGACGAGTGATGCGCCACCAAACCCTGCAAGCGCAAGTCCAAGTCCAACTGGTACTCCAAACGCATATCCAGCGAGAATTGCTTGAGACACAGTTGGGAGACACCCAAACCCCGCGAGTAAAACAAACCCGACAAGATAGATCGACATTCCACTTGCAATGTGGACAGCGCTCACGCCGTCACCGATCAGTGCGAGACGGATAGGTTCCATGTTCAGTACAAGCATCACTCCTGCAAACGAAGGCACCGTAGACCATGCGACTCCAAGGACCGCTGCAGGACCGAGTCGTTTGAGCATTGCACACCCACCCAACACTCGTTCGCGTCCGAGACGAGATACAAATCCCATCGCAAACAATCCTGTCGCAAAGACACTCAATGCAATGAGTTTCCAGTTCCCAGGTGAAATAAGCAAGTTCTGAACGATCCAATCCTGAGAGGATTGAGAAAGTGTCGGCATCACAATCGGTAATGAAATCAACGCACCAACGAACAACACACCCCAGTGTAAAGATTGTGCACCCAATCGTTTGCGTGCGGATTTCTCAGATGCGTGAGCGCTTGCCCCCACCATCACACACGCCGCGGCCCCGAACAATGAGGTAGAGTTAGAGCTGCATTCATTACAACTACAATCCTCGTTGGATTGACACCCGCTCTGTTTTTGATCAGATTGAGTCTCTTCATAGAGATCCAGTACGACTTTCCTCGCCTGAGGCGGGGTTTGGGTCGCAGAATTCTGCAAATGAGACTCATTATCAACTACGGATGACATCGCCAGAGTGTAGCCTGTGGAGATTGGATCTTCCGACCCATTGATCAAGATTCTGTGTTGGTATCAGGATCCGCAGGGAGTTGCCCAGATTTCATAGCAGATTCGACTGCTTTGTTCGCAATTTTCCCAAGCCC